>DASYCK010000117.1:0-29779 GCA_036500205.1 Polyangia bacterium
CTGCCGTCGACGGTCATCTCGTCGGCGAATCGCTTCCGGAAGCGCTCGGGATCCCCCACGCATTTGACGACGATGGGGATGAAGTACTCGTTGGGGCTGTCCCGCTCACCCGGGGGGCCGTGCTCGTGCATCAGGGTGCCCCCCTGCTTGCGAACGTCGTCGTCGAGCTTCGTCTCCCAGTCGGGGTCGACGTCGAACCGCCCTCGCCGACCGAGCGCCACGGTGTGCCGCGCCCCCGAGAACCATCCCTTGCCCGCGAGCGCGTCCGCCAGCCTACGACGGTCCCAGTCCGCGACCTGGTTGAGACACCACAGCGTGTACTTTCCCATCGGACCCCCCCCGCAACGCCAGCCTCGCATCGTACTGCAAGCGGCGCGCGGCAGCGGACGAATCTTCCTGGACGGTACCGGGCGGTTCCGGAGCGCGCGAATCAGGCCTAGGCGGCCGCGTCCTCGCCCCACGACGGCGGCTGGCCGGTCGCCTCGAGCACGGACATCCACAGGTCGGAGGTGACGTCGACCTGCTTGCGGAAGCGGGTCGCCAGCGTCATCGGAACGTGAACGAACCGTCCGTGCCAGCGGCCGATCAACATCGCGGTGTTGCCGGCCATCGCCGCGTGCACGGCGTTGCGGGCCATGTTCCAGCAGAACGCGCTGTCCGACGGCGACGCCGGCACGCTGCGAATCTGGTAGCTGGGATCGATGTACTTCAGCGTGACCTCGATGCCGCGCCGGTTGAAGTGTCCGTTGACGAGATCCCGCAGCACGAACCCGATGTCTCCCAGCCGCGCGTTGCCGCTGGCGTCGGTGGGACGGCTGTCGCCGGCCAGCTCGGCGGCCGATTTGGGCGGCGTGCACAGCTCTTGCCCGGCCCCCTCGGCCACCACGATCACGGCGTGTCCCCGTTCGGCCAGCCGGTGCTCGAGCCGGGTCAGGAAACCCTTCGGTCCCGAGAGCTGCAGCGGCACCTCGGGGATCAAGACGAAGTTCGCGTCGGTGGCGGCCAGCGCCGCATGACAGGCGATGAAGCCCGAGTGGCGCCCCATCAACTTCACCAGGCCGATGCCGTTGCGCGCGCCGTTCGCCTCGACGTGCGCGCTGCGAATCACGTCCACCGCCGAGGCGAACGCGCTCTCGAAGCCGAAGCTGCGATCGATGAAGTGGATGTCGTTGTCGATCGTCTTGGGGATGCCGATGACGGTGACGGGCCGGCGACGGCGGTCCAGCTCGGCGACGAGGGTCTGCGCGCCGCGCAGCGTGCCGTCGCCGCCGATGACGAACAGCATGTCGATGCCGAGCTGTTCGAGGCAGTCGACCATCTCGCCCGGATCCTGGCTGCCCCGCGAGGTGCCCAGCATCGTTCCACCTTCCCGGTGAACGTTGGCCACCATGTCGGGGCGCAGCTGCAGCGGCGTATGCCCCAGGCGCTGGATCAATCCCTCGTAACCGTAACGAAAGCCGACGATCTCCTTCACGCCATAAGCGTGCGTCAGCTCGAGCACGATGCCGCGCACGACGTTGTTGATGCCGGGGCAGAGACCACCGCAGGTGACGATGGCCGCGCGGGTCTTGCTCGGCTCGAAGAAGATGCGGTTGCGCGGGCCGGCCAGCTCGAACGTCGGCTGCTCGACCGGCGCCGTCCCCGCCACGCGCGAGAAGCGATCGTCGAGCAGCACGCGGTCGGCGCGCCCCACGTTGTGAAACGCCTCCTGCCCCAGCCGCGATACCAGCGGCGACTCGTGGCGACAGGGGCCCAGATTGCGGATATGCAGATCGGACACCTCGACGCGCGCGGTGCGTTCGGGGACTGTGAGGTTTTCCGGCGTCATGGCGCTGTTTGGAGTGAGAACATAGTCCTGAAAACGTTTCGAGGAGGTGTCGTTTCGACATGGCTCCCGTAAAAACGCTATAGTTCGCGCGGCGCCGGTGGGGTGGGGCGGGGTGATTTGCCAACCTGATTCCTGGCGGAGGTTCTCCTTGCGCGAATCCAAGCTCTCGGCGTCGCCCCTCGCGTCGCTGTCCGTGATGTCGGCCATGTTGATGTTGGGAACGGTTGGCTGCGGCGGCGCCACCGGCGGAACATCGGGGAGCGGCGGCGACGGCTCGGGCGGCACGACGAACCAGCCTGGCAGCGGCGGTGCCAGCTCGAGCGGTGGTGCGCCCGGCAGCGGCGGGGTGACGAGCAGCGGCGGCGCGCCCGGCAGCGGCGGCGCCAGCGCCACCGGCGGGAAGATGGCGGCGGCGACCGGAGGCATGTCCGCGAGCGGCGGGGTGCAGGGAACCGGCGGCGCGATCACGACGACGGGCGGAGTGACCGGCGTCGGCGGCAAGGGACTGGGCGGCAGCACCCCGGGCGGAGGCACCAGCGGCGGCGCCGGAAGCCTGGGCGGCGCCGGAGGCGCGGGCGGGCAGCCGTTCAAGGGCGTGGCGAACTCGCCCTGCAACGACCAGGCGACGTACAAGATCGCCTGGTACTACAACTGGACCACCAGCCCCGAGAAGAACTGCACCGTCGCCGAGTTCGTCCCGATGATCTCGGGCAAGAACGAGAAGACGGCCGCCCTGGTGACGAGCGGGATCAACGGCATCGCCAAGGCCGGCTACAAGACGGTGCTCGGCTTCAACGAGCCGAACAAGTCCGATCAATCGAACCTGACGGTGGCTCAGGTGGTGGCGCTGTGGCCGCAGCTGACCGCGAATGCCGACCTGCGCGTGGGGAGCCCCGCCACGTCGGCCGACGGCCAGTCCTGGTTCAACGACTTCATGACCCAGGTGACGGCGCAGAGCCTGCGCGTCGACTTCATCGCGCTGCACTGGTACGGCTGGAACGCCGGCTCGTGCGACGCGAAGGCGGCGAATCTCGAGAGCTACATCAAATGGGCCGAAGGGCTGCCGGGCAATCGACCGCTCTGGCTGACCGAGTGGGGCTGCATGAACGCGAGCAACCCCGACGCCGCGACGGTGCAGGCATTCTACGCGGGCGCGCTGACGATGTTCGCGAAGCATCCGCGCATCGAGCGCTACGCCTGGTATCCGTGGAACACGAACAACGAGCTCGTCGACGACAGCGACGCGCTGACCCCGCTGGGAACGGCGCTGAGCAACGCGCCGGCGTTTCGCTGAGCCGGTACGGGTCGCTTTCGGCCAGGCCGATTTGACCGAGAGTTCACGTGACAAGGTGAAAACGGGGGCGATATCATCGCGCCCGATGCCAGGGTGGGGACGGATGCGATGATCGACTACGAGCGCCTCCTGGCCGTGAAGAAGGCCGCCCAGGAGAGGCTGTTTGGCATTCCCGGCGTGCATGCGGTCGGCATCGGCGCCAAGCTGGTCGCCGGCAAGCGCACGCCCGACGTCTCGATCGCGGTGTTCGTGCTGAAGAAGCGGCCGCCGGGGGAGCTGTCACCCGAGCAGGCGATCCCCGCCGAGATCGAGGGCTTCAAGACCGACGTGATCGAGCAGCCGCCGCCGCGCCGGCTGGCCGGGACGCTGCCCGACAAGCAGCGCTACCCCTCGCTGCGGGGAGGCATCGCCATCAAGCCGGCCGGCCCGCTCGGGGGCGGGGGGACGCTGGGCTGCCTGGCGCGCACCAACGACACGCCGCCGCGCATCGTCGCGCTCACCTGCTGGCACGTGGTCGCCGATCCCAACTTCATCGTCAGCGCGTTGAAGGTTCAGGAACACGGAGACGTGGCCACCTTCTCGGGGACGAATACGCCCGCGACGCTGGTGGTGGTCGAGCTCACGCTGTCTCCGGGCGCCAGATCAGCGGGGGCATATTACGTTACCAGCGCGACCGACGACCTCGACCACATCGCCACCAACGTGGCGAAGGCGATCACGGATCTGGGGTTGACCGGCATCACCGCCAGCGCGAACGGCGCTGACGTGACCACCAATGTGCCCGCAGGCGCCGGTTCGGTTTCGTTCCACGTCTACGGTCCCCGACGCGGCGACCTCAAGGCGAAGCTGCACGCCACCGTCACCAATCCCACCGATCTCGAACACGTCCTCACCCTCACGGGGCGCCAGGTGGACGGCCAGGCGCTGTACACCACCATCCATCCGGGTGGCGCGCGCCGCAGCTTTGGCGTGTTCGTGGCCCCGGGAAAGAACCTGGCCATCGGCGGCATCGTGACGAAGCTGGTGGCCGAGATCACCGCCGCGGTCACGCAGCTGGGGCTGACCGGGATCACCGCTTCGCCCGGCACGGGAACGGTCAAGCTGACCGGCGTCGAGGCGGTGACCTGCGAGATCACCAGCGACGTCCGCGTGGGGCAGCCGGACAATCGCTTCGGCTGCAGCACGTCGTGGTGCACGAACCACCGCTTCGGTCGCATCGTCGACGGGCGGTCCGACGTCGACGTGGCGCTGATCGAGGTCGATCCCGGGCTGAAGTACCTGGCCGAGATCGAGGAGATCGGCGTGGTGAAGGGCTTCTACGACGTGAAGGACGCCGAGGCGCACGAGGGGAATGAGTACCCCGTGAAGAAACGCGGCATGACCACCGGTTTGACGAACGGCACCATCTTGCACCTGCACGTCGACGGATTCATTCCGGCCGATGACGACAGCCCCTTTGGCAGCCTGTATCAGGACGCGATGCACGTCGCCTCCGGCCTGGACGTATTCGCCGACTCCGGCGACTCGGGCTCGGCGCTGGTCAGCGACGAGCCCCCCAACGACGGCATGGTGGTGGGCATCATCTTCGGCGCGGGGTTCATCTTGGGCGCCCCTTTCGCGATGGCGACGCCCATCAAGGCCGTCGTCGACGCCCTGCACATCTCCCCCGAGACCGCCACCGACGCCGAGGCGGGGGTCGAGCGGACGGTTCCGCAGCCGGCCGGCTCGGCGATGAGCCTCCTCGACGAGGAGCTGGCGCTCGGTCCCGTCAGCATGGCGGGCCGCCCCAGCGCGGCGTTGCGCGATCGCCTGAACGTCGTGGGGCAGGAGGTGTCCGCCTCGCCCGTCGGCCAGCAGGTCGCCACCGCCGTGCAGCGCCACATCCCCGAGGTGCAGGACCTGATCAACGATCACCGCCGCGTCGGCGCGGTGTGGCGGCGCAACGGCGGCACGCAGATCATCCAGGGCTTTCTGGCGATGGTGCAGGCACCCGAGCGTCCGCTGACGTTGCCGGCGACCATCAACGCGCGCCCCGTGGGGGAATGCCTGCGTCGCATCCACAAGGTGATGTTGCGCTATGGCAGCGCGGCCTTCGGGGCCGATCTGTCGCGCCTGGGGCCGCTGCTGCTGGCCCACTGCGCGCTGACCTATCCGGAGATGCTGGCGGCGTTGCGCGCGGCGGGGACGGTGCACTAGCCATGGCCGCGAACGCCGGAACGCTCGAGACGATCGCGCGCCACCTGGCGCAGGCGCTGCAACCGCTCGAGGACATCCTCGGCGCCGATAACGTACTGACGACGCTGGGCGAGCTGGGCGTGCAGTTTCCGCCGCAGCTGTTGCAGCCGGCGTTCGTGACCGCCATCGACAGCTGCGCCGCCGCGGCCGGCGGGCTGTCGCCGCTGGTGACCGAGCTGATCACCGCCATCGAGGCGGGCGACGACCTCGGCCTCGTCACCACCGGCCTGGCGCTGCTGCAGCAGCTCGGCAAGACGGTCGACTCGTTCGCGCAGGTGAGCGCCGCGCTGGGGGCCCTCTCCGGCTCGCTGCCCGGCGTCGACGCGGCCGAGGTGACGGCGTTCGCGACGGCGCTGCCGTCGAAGCTGCTCGGCTATCTGATCGTGTCGTATCTGGAAGAGAACCAGCCGCCGCTGCTCGGCGCAGCCAACCTGCTGGGCATCGTCGACTACCTGCCCAGTCCGGGCGTGCCCGGTGATCCGGCGCATCCGCCGTTCATCACGCGCCAGCTGCAGCTGGGCCGGCTGGGCGACGTGCTCACCAAGCCGGCGGACAGTCTGCGCGCCCTCTACCACTGGGGTGACCCCGCCTTCACCGGCATCGAGCTGATCCAGCGCCTCAACGCCTCGCTGGACCTGCTCGGCATCCCCTCCGAGCTGGTGAGCCCGACGGCGCTGCAGGCATCGCTGTTCACGTTGCAGGCGAATCCGACCGGTCTGACCGCGACGCTCACCGACCGCTTCGCCTCCGACTTCGATCTGACGTTGCCGCTGACGTCGCTGTGGTCGCTGCAGATCCACATGGCCGGCACGTTCGCCACCGGGATCGCGGCGACCATCAAGCCGGTCGCCGACGTCAGCCTGGCGCCGCCGCCCCCGGGCGCCGCCCTGACCGGCGAGCTGCGCACGAGCGTGATCGCCAAGCGGGCGGACGCCGCGCATCCGATCGTGGTGCTGGGGCAGACCGGGGGCAGCCGTCTGCAGGCCGACTCGTTCTCGTTCGGCGTCGGCATGACGGTGAAGTGGGACGCCGCCTCGTCGCGCGCCTCCGCCGAGCCCGAGCTTCGCGCCGACATCGTCGGTGGCCGCGCCGTCATCGACATGTCGAACGCCGACGGCTTCCTGGCCACGGTGCTGTCGGGCGCGCACGTCGAGGCGCCCTTCACCTGCAGCCTGGTCTGGCAACCGGAGAGCGGCATTCACTTCGAGGGCGGCGCCCAGCTCGAGATCGATCTGCCGCTGCACCTCGATCTCGGTCCGGTGTCGCTGCCCACCTTGTACCTGGTCGCCGGCGCCAGCAGCGACGGCATCCCGCTCGAGCTCTCGGCGGCGCTGGCGTTCTCGCTCGGTCCCATCGCCGTCGCCATCGACCGCGTGGGCGTGAAGGGGCTGCTGTCGTTCCCCGACCACGGGGGGAACCTGGGCCCCGCGAACCTCTCCGCCACGTTCAAGCCGCCCACCGGTCTGGGGCTGGCCATCGACGCCGGCGTGGCGGCGGGGGGCGGCTTCATCGGCTTCGATCCCGACCGCGGGCAGTACTCCGGGACGTTCGATCTCGAGCTGGCGGGGATCGTCCAGATCAAGGTCATCGGCATCCTCGACACCCACCTGCCCGACGGCAGCGCGGGCTATTCGTTCCTGCTGATCCTCACTTTCGCGCTGCCGCCCATCCAGCTGGGGTTCGGGTTCACGCTGAACGGGGTGGGCGGGCTCATCGGCGTCAACCGCACCATGGCCATCGACGCGCTCCACGCCGGCCTGCGCGCGCACACCCTCGATTCGATCCTGTTCCCGCCCGATCCCATCAAGAACGCGCCCCAGATCATCAGCAACCTGCGCTCGTTCTTCCCGCCGGCGCAGGGGCGCTACGTGTTCGGACCGATGCTCGAGCTGGGGTGGGGCACGCCCACGCTGATCACGCTGGCGCTGGGCGTGGTGCTCGAGGTGCCCGATCCGGTGCGGCTGGCCATCATCGGCCTCATCGACGTGGCGCTCCCCACCGCGGACACCGCGCTCATCGCGCTGCACATCGACGTGCTGGGCACCGTCGACTTCGGCGCCAAGAAGCTGTCCATAGACGGCTCGCTCTACGACTCGCGCGTGCTGATCTATTCGCTGTCCGGCGATCTGGCGATGCGGCTGTCGTGGGGCAGCGCTCCCAGCTTCCTGTTCTCGCTGGGCGGGTTCAATCCCCACTTCGACACCACCGCGCTCGACATCCCGCAGCTCGACCGGATGTCGATCAGCATCGGTGACGGCGACAACCCGCGCATCAGCAGCAACAGCTACCTCGCCATCACCTCGAACACCTTGCAGTTCGGCGCCAACACCGAGGCGTACGCGTCGGCCGCCGGCTTCGGCATCCACGGCTATCTCGGCTTCGACGTGCTCATCGTCTACTCGCCGTTCTCGTTCGAGTTCGACTTCACCGCCTCGTTCGACGTGTCGTTCGAGGGGCACAGCCTGTGCGGCCTCGACGTCGACGGCACGTTCTCGGGGCCGCGCCCCTGGCACCTGCACGCGCACGCGTCGATCCACATCCTGTGGTGGTCGGTGGGCGCGTCGTTGACCCTCGAGTGGGGCGACTCCACGCCGGCCATCCTGCCGCTGCGCGCGGTGCTGGGCGATCTGCTGCCCGCCCTGGAAGACGCGCGCAACTGGAGCGCCGCGCTGCCCTCGGGGACGACGCAGGCGGTGACCCTGGCGTCGCGGAAGGCCGACGACAAGGCGCTGCGCGTGCATCCGATGGGGACGCTGACCGTGCGTGAGGTGGTGGTGCCGCTGGATCTCCCCATCACCCGCTACGGCAACGCCGCCCCGTCCGACGGCACGCTGTTCGCGCTCGCCGGCGTCAGCGTGAACGGGCACGCCACCGACAAGACCGACTTCGCCGACTACTTCGCCGCCGCGCAGTTCCTGACCTTGAGCGACGCCGACAAGCTGGGGCGCCCCAGCTTCGAGCGCTACCACGCCGGCATCGAGATCGGCTCCGCCGCCGTCACCGCGGGCGCCGACGCGGCGCGGACAATTTTCTACGAGGAGCGCTACCTCGACGTGCCGGACGGCTTCTCGCGCTTCACCCGCAAGGTGGCCCTGTCGGCCGACCTGCACGCGGCGCTCACGCAGCAGGGGGCGGGCTTCCGGTCGCCCGTGAAGAACAGCGGCCTGTTGAAGTATCAGACCAGCGCCGTCGTCGCCGCGCCCCCGGCCGTGATCGCCACCGGTCCCACGTACGTGGTGGCGGGTGTCGACGATCTCGCCGTGCGCCCCGACATCGTCTCCCACGGCGGCGTCAGCTTCTTCCAGGCGCGCGCCGCGCTGGCCACTCATCTGGCTGCCCACCCCGAGGAAGCAGCCGATCTGCAGATCGTGCCCCTGCACGAGGTGGCGGCATGAGCGGCGCGCTCGGCCGCTATCACTTCCTGTCCTGGGCGCGCCGCGGGATCGGCGGCGCGGTCGGCAACGCCGACGACGGCGGCCTGCTGCCGGCGCGCGCCGCCGTCGCCGTGCAGCTGGCGCTGAACGTGAACGGCGCCCCCGGCGGGTCGCAGCCCACCCCCACGAACGCCGAGCTGTTCGGCCCCGGCGACGTGATCGGGCTCGATCCGCGCCACGTGATCCGCACCGAGCCGCGCGACGGCACCGTGAACTACGAGCCGAACTACCTGTGCGGCATCGAGTTCGACGGCCCGGATCTCCCCTGGCTGTTCACGCCGGCCGCCGCGAACGGGGCGCGCCTGCGCCCCTGGCTTTCGCTGGTGGTGTTGAAGGCGGACGAGTTCAAGCCGTCGCCGCTGGCGCCGGACCCGCTGCCGGCGATCGTCGTCGGCACGCTGGCGGCGTTGCCCGCCCTCGACGATTCGTGGAACTGGGCCCACGTGCAGGTCAGCGGCGACACGCCGCTCGGCGACGCCATGACCAGCGCGCCGGGCGCGGTGCTGTCGCGGCTGCTCTGCCCCCGGCGCCTCGATCCCGAGACCGCGTACACGGCGTTCCTGGTGCCGGCGTTCGAGGTGGGGCGGCTGGTGGGGCTGGGCCAGGATGTCTCCGCGGTCACCGACACGGCGGCGGCCTGGACGGCGGCCACCGCGGCGCCGCTGACCCTGCCGGTCTATTTCCAGTTCACGTTTCGCACCAGCGACGCCGGCGACTTCGAGTCGCTGGTGCGGCGGCTGACCCCGCGGATCCTGCCGGCGGAGATCGGCACGCGCCCCATGGACGTGTCGCGACCGATGCACGACATTCCGTCCGCCGGTCCTCCGCTGGGGCTGGAGGGGGCGCTGCACAGCATCAGCACCACGCCGACCGCCTGGAGCGATCCCGACAAGGCGGCGTTCCAGACCCGCGTGCAGGCGTTCATCAACCAGCCGTCGGCGCCGCTCGACGATCCCGCGCATCCCATCGCCGACGATCCGGTGGTGGCGCCCCCCATCTACGGGCGCTGGCACGCCGCCGCGCAAGCCGTCGATCGCACGGTGGCAGGCTGGGTGAACGAGCTGAACCTCGACCCGCGTGATCGGGCGGCCGCCGGCATGGGGACGCAGGTGGTGCAGGGGGAGACCGGTGCCTTGCTGGCGTCCGCCTGGCAGCAGGTGGACGGCGTGCGCGCCGCGAACCAGCTGCTGCGGCAGGCGCAGCTGTCGCGGGCGGCGATGGCGCAGCTGTTCCAGCAGCACTTCGTCGCGGCGACGCCGGAGACGGCGCTGGTCCGCACGGCGCCGCTGCACGCGCGCCTCATGGCCAGCCCCATCACCATCCGGGCCACCACGCGCGCCAGCCGCGTGCCCGAGCGCATGCTGTCGGCGACTTTTCGTCGGGTGACGCGCCCGCGCCGTCGCCTGACGACGACGCCAGGGGCGGCGACCCGGGCCACGCCGCTGCTGGGGCGTATCAACAGCGGCGAGCTCACGTTCGTGCCCCCTGCGAAGCCACCGGGCGGGATGGTGTCTATCGAGCAGCTCTCCGACGCGCAGGCGTCGCCGGCCGATCGGCTGTGGGCGGCGCTGTGGCCCTGGCTGGTGGCGCTGCTGCTGGTGCTGGTCGTGATCGGCGCGCTGCTCGGTGGAGCGACGGCGGCGGCGCTGGGCGCGTTCGCGGCGGCCATGCTGGTTTCGCTCCGGGCGCGCGTCCAGGCGGCGCGCACCCGCATCGACGCCTCGGACAAGCTGCGCCCGTCGGGGTTCACGCCCGCGACGGTGGCGTCGTTGCCCGCGCGTCCCGATTTTGAAATCGCGGTGGCGCCCGCCGGCGCGCCGCCGCTGACGACGCCACCCACGACGACGACGACGGGCGGCGATTCACCCGCGGCGGCGGCGTTTCGCGGCGCCACCAGCGATCTGTTCACGTTCTTCCAGGCGCAACCGGTCGATCCGCCCCAGGCGCCGGCGCTCGATCTGCGCGCGCTGAAGACGACGTTGCTGACCCGCCTCGATCCCGCGACGACGGTGCCGCGGCGGGCGCTGGCGCGGCTCGCGCGGTCGCCCGCGCTGACGTGGCAGCCCCCCGATCCCATCGAGCCGATCATGGCGGCGCCCGAGTTCCCGCAGCCGATGTACGCGCCGCTGCGCGATCTGTCGCCGCAGTACGTACTGCCGGGCGCCGAGCTCGTTCCCGCCGACACCATGGGGCTGCTGGTGACGAATCACGCGTTCATCGAGGGCTACATGGCCGGGCTGAATCACGAGATGGCGCGCCAGCTGCTGTTCAACGGCTATCCGACCGATCAGCGGGGCAGCTATTTTCGGCAGTTCTGGGACGTGAGCGGTTACGTCCGTCAACCGAGCGATCCGGCCGACCCCAAGGCGCTGGACGAGCTGTTGAAGGACATTCCGCCCGAGCACCTGTGGTCACGCGCGGCCGCGCTCGGCGAGCACCCGAACCGCACCGACGTGGTCAAGGACAACGTCGTGCTGCTGGTGCGCGGCGAGCTGTTCCGGCGCTATCCGAACGCCATCGTGTACGCCGGCAAGGCCAGGCGGGACGGCGCCACGCGCGTGCTCGACGAGAGCGACGAGCGCTACCCGCTGTTCCGGGGCGCGCTGCCGGACGACATGACGTTCCTGGGCTTCAACCTCAGCGTCGACGACGCGCGCGGCGGGACGGCCGATTCGCCGGAGGGGTTCTTCTTCGTGTTTCAAGAGCAGCCGTCCGAGCCGCGGTTCGGCCTGGAGCCGACCGAGCGGGCCAACCCCACCACCAGCTGGTCAGATCTGGCCTGGACGAGCTTCGGCGGCGCCGAGGGCGGGGGCGGCGTCTTCCAGGTGCCCGGGCAGGGCAGCAACACGCGCGCCCGGACGATGCAGGTCAGCCCATGGCGACTGGCCTCGCAGGTGTTCTCGCTGGTGCTGGCCGGCGCGCCCGTCCCGGCGGCGCTGTCGTCGGGGGTGACGCCGCGTCGGCTCGCCATCCATGCCGATGCCGACAACCCCGACGATCCCGCCAACGGCTGGGGCGTGAACAGCGCGCAGACCGCGTACATCCTGCTGCGCGCCCCGTTCCGCATCCTCGTCCACGCCGATCTGATGCTGCCCTCTAAATGACGACGCCTTCCCTGAATCTCGATCGTGACCCGCGTGCGCTGGATGCGCGCACGCCGCTGTTGCTGTTGCCGGTGAACCTGGAGACGCGCTTCACCGATCTGCCGGACGGACGCGCCGAGCTGTGGCTGCGCGTCTACCCCGATCAGCTCGCCATCGACGCGCACGAGCCCGAGCTGACCGCACAGGAGGTCACCGACGGGCGCGCCTACTGGGACGCCCTCTGGCGCGCCGGCAATCCGCCGACCTCGCTGGAGGCGGTGAAGGCCCCCTGGCGCGGGCTGGCGGCGCGCCACGAACCGCCGCGCGCCGCCTGGATTGCCCGCAGCATGACCCCCGACAATGTCGCCGCCCGGCCAGCGGCGGCGACGCCGGACGGTGCCGACCCGGTGCCTGCGCCCGTGTATCCGGTGCCCGCGGCGCGCGATAGCTCGTGGGAGAAGCCGGCCCTGGCGGCGCTGCTGCCCGACGCCTGGAAGGTGGCGCTGGTCTCCGGCGGCGTCACCAGTCGCTTCGTGGGTGGCCCCATCCGGCCCGGGCTGGCGGTCGGTCTCACGCCGGGCGCGGGCGCGTTCCCCGCCGGCTCGCCGGTCGACGCGGGGATGACCTGGCTGGTCGACTTCGACGAGGCAGTGAAGGCGGGCATGGCGCTGAAGATCCCGCTCGAGGCGCGCCAGCGGGCGGCCGGCTTCGAGCAGATCTTCGTCTACGGGACGCGGACCACCGGCCGGAACGCCGACGGCGGTGACAATGGCCAGCTCGCTGGCGCCGCCGCCGCGCTCGGCGCGCTGCTCGACGGCCACCACTACAGCGACGGCTTCGCGCTGATCCCGCAGGGCGCGCCCACGAACAACACCACCGACGCCGACGCCGGCTACGCGCGCAAGGACCCCGACTTCGAGCAGAGCTTCGCCATCGAAATCGACCGCCAGGTTCCCCTCACCGCGGACCCCACCGCCGACGGCAACGTGTTCGCGAACCTGCTCGGGCTCGATCCGGCGCTGCTGGCCCACGTGGGGTACGCCGACGGCGTGAACGCGCGCAGCGGCGCCGACATGCTGACGGCGCTGTGGCCGGCCACGCTCGGTTATTTCCTGAAGCAGATGATGGCCGAGGTTTTCCCGGCGGCCGAGATCGAGAGCGCGCGCCAGTACGTGCTGGCGAACGCGTTGCCGCGTGGCCCGGTGCCGGCGTTCCGCGTCGGCCGCACGCCCTACGGCGTCCTGCCCGTCACGTCGCTGCGACACTATCCGGCGGCCACCGGCGCTCCGTCGACGGTCGGCACGATCGAGCCGGCGCTGGTCGACTTCATCAAGCGCCTGTGGCCGACCTGGCTGGCCAGCGCCGACGCCGCGCCGCACATGCAGCGCAGCGGCGATCCCGACAAGGAGCTGCTGGGCCTGCTGGGCATGGACGCCAGCTCGATGACGTTTCGCGGGCGCGAGATCCTCGGCGACGACTTCCTGTGGAACTACCTCAGCCTGGCCCGCGTCGATCCCGGCATCGGCGACGCCTGGTGGACGCAGCACCTGGCGCGCGGCCGGCAGCTGCTCGACGCGTTCGGATTCACGTCCTGGGATCCGCGCCTGATCCATACCGGCATGGCGGGGGTCAGCGCGCCGGTGCCGTTTCCCACGGTGCAGGCGGGCCCCCTGTCCGAGAGCGAGGGGCTGAAGGCGGACGCCGACCTGGGCGGGGGCGCGCACGGCAATTACATCGTGTGGCTGCGGCGCGCGTCGATCGACGAGCTGCAGGCGGAGAGCTACCCAGGCCCGAAGCCGACCGCGTTGCTCTACAAGATCCTCCGGCAGGCGCTGCTGCTCGACTACGCCGATCTCGCCGCCACGCAGGAGGTCGCCGCCGGACGGCTGCAGCTGTCGCAGTTCAGGGAAGCGGAGCTGGTCAGCGTGCCCGTCACGCCGTCGCCCGTCGGAACGCCGCCCCCGCCACCGGCGGTGAGCGCCTGGGAGCTGCTGGCGCGCCCCTCGACGGTGAACGCGCAGCTGACCTGGGCGGAGTTTCTGGTGTCGTACGATCCGCCGGCCGAGTCGCCGTTCGCCCGGCTGACCGCGCTGCGCGCCAGCCTCGAGCGTCTGGCTGTGCTGCCCACCGCCGAGCTGGATCGCTTGCTGACCGAGACGCTGGATGCCTGCAGCCATCGGCTCGACGTGTGGGCGGGCGCGGTCGCGAACGCGCTGCTGCGCCGGGCGCGGGCCGCGCAGGTGACCGGCGTGCACCTGGGGGCGTTCGGGTGGGTCGAGGACGTGCGCCCGGCGACCCGGCGTGCCGCCATCGCCGGCGCCGAGCTGGCCCGCGTGCGCGCCGTCGATCAGCTGCGCGCGGCGCGAATGGGAAACGCCACGACGGCGGTCGCCGTCCCCCTCGAGCCGCGCGTCGACAACGGCGGCTTCATTCACGCGCCTTCGTTCGCGCAGGCGACCACGGCGGCGGTGCTGCGCAACGGCTTCCTGGTGCACGAGGGGACGCCCGACCAGGGACAGCTGGCGCTCGATCTCTCCTCGGCGCGCGTGCGCAAGGCGCTCGATCTCCTCGACGGCGTTCGTCAGGGCGAAGGGCTGGGCGCGCTGCTCGGTTTCCTGTTCGAGGCGGGGCTGCACGACGGCGCGCTCGACACCTTCGCGCAGCCGTTCCGCGATCGCTTTCCGCTGGTTGCGAACAAGCTGACGCCGTCGAGCGCGCCCAGCGAGGCGGTGGCCGCCTCGAACGTGGTGGACGGCGTGGCGCTGCGGGCGGCGTTCGCCGCGAACGCGTTTCCGGCCGGTCGGTCGTGGGGCGCCGATCTCCCCGCGCCGGGCGCGGCGCAGACGGCCGTGCTGGCGCTGCTCGCCGAGCTCGACGACGCCGCGGACGCGCTGGGTGATCTGTCGATCGCCGAGGCCGTCTTCCAGATCGTGCGCGGAAACTTCGGCCGCGCCGGCGGCTTGATGGACGCCGTGTCGCGCGGCGAGCGTCCGCCCGACCCCGACGTCATCGACACGCCACGCGGCGGGCTCGACCTGACCCAGCGCGTGGCGCTGCTGTTCGCCGGGGCGCCCTCGCGCGCGCCGGCGTGGTCCGCCATCGCGCCGGGACCGCGAGGCACGGCCGAACCGGCGCTCGACGCCTGGTTGAGCCAGAAGCTGCCGGACCCGGCGCTCGTCACCTGCGACGTTGCCTATCAGGACGGCGCGGGCGCGCACGCGGTCGCCGTGCGCCTCGTCGATCTGGCGATCGGGCCGCTCGACTGCCTGGCGCTGGCGGACGCCGCCGAGGTGCCGCAGCAGTCCGAGCTGGAGGCGCGCATCCTGTTCGCGGCGCCGCTGCCGCCGGGCAGCGCGGGCGTGTCGATCGACTATCGTCCCGCGGCGCCGCCGCCCGGGGCGATCGCGTTCCCCGATTTCTTCTTCCTGGCGAAGTCGCTGCGCGCGCTGGTGGGCGGCGCGCGCCCGCTGGGTCCCCAGGACCTGACGGTGCCCGAGAAGAACGCCGCGGCCCTGGGCGGCGCGGTGGATGAGGTCGACCTGCGCGGGCGCGCCACCGTCGCGGTCGGCAAGCTGCAGACGGACGTGAACGCGCTGCAGACCGCTTCGGCCGGACTGCCCGGGGCGCCCGATCCAGCGCGCGCCGCCTTGATGGCCGCCAGCCGCTACGGCGTGGCGGGCGCCATTCCCATCACGCGCAGCGGCCCCGGTGCCGCCCTCGCCGCGCAGGTGACCTCGGTCCTGGCGACGTTGCAGGCGCGGCTGACGAAGGCGACGGAGCTGGTGATCGCGACCGCCACGGCGGACGATCTGACCGGCCTCTTCTCGACGCTGTTCGGCGGTCTGGTGGTGCTGCCGCGCCTGAACCCGCCGGAGGTTGCGACCTTGCAGGCGGCGTTCGCGCAGTCGCCGGCGTTGCGCGCCACCGATGCGGGCGCGCCCGCGCGCTGGCTGCAGCAGTCGACCTACGTGCGCCCGGGCGTGTCTCGTCTCGAGGCCGCGCTCAGCCTGGCGCAGCTGCTGGGCCCTCCCGGCGCGCGCGGCGCCGCCGCGGAGCTGGTGCTGGGCCAGCTGCCGCTGGTGCCCGGCGATCGCTGGCTGGCGTTGTCCATTGATCCGGCTCACCCGCCCGACAAGGGGCGTGTGGCGTTCGCCTGCATCACCGCCGGCGATCCGATCACGGCCACGTCGTACGCGGGCCTGATGGTGGACGAGTGGCCCGAGCGCATCCCCAGCACGACGGCGCAATCCGCCGTGGCGTTCCACTACGAGGAGCCGAGCGCGCGCGCCCCGCAGGCGCTGCTGCTGGCGGTGTGCCCCGACGCGCGCCCGGCCTGGGACGACACGCTGATCGAGGACACGTTGCAGGAGACGCTCGAGCTGGCAAAGCTGCGCACCGTCGACCTGGACAGCGTGCAGCAGGTGGGACAGATCCTGCCTGCGCTGTACTTCGCGCTGAACCTGCGCGGCGCCTCCATCTCCACCAACCTCACCGTCGCCAAGGAGGTCGTGCTTGCCGCTCCGCGCCTTTCTTGATCGCATCGCCCGGGTCCCCTCGATCACGAGCTGGACGCGGCTCGAGCCGCGCCCGCGCGAGGGATCGCTGGCGCGCAGCCTTCAGGCCCAGGTGCGCGATCCCCTGTGGATGCTGGCGCGCCAGTGGCAGGTGGGGGAATTCCTGGGCGACGACGCCGGCTCGCCCATCCAGGCGACGCTGGGCGTGGAGCAGCGGACCGTCACCACTTACCGTCCGGGCGCCGATGATGCCGCCACGGTCGCGCTCGATCCCACCGTTCCCGTCGAGGTCCACGTCGAGCGCGAGCCGGTCGCGCTTCGCCTGCGCGGCGCCGTGCAGCTGGGGCTGTTCTTCGAGACGGCGGTGCGGGAGGCGCCGGTCGCCGATCCCGCAGGGGTGATCGCGGCCTTTCGCACCGCGTTCCCCATCGCGGCGGCGGCGCCGGACCCGGTGTTCACGACGCCAGAGGCAGACCGATTCCGGGCGCTCGCCGTCGGTCGCGTCACCGACGGTGAGAAGCTGTTCGTCGCGGCGGCGGCCGTGCAGGCCGGTCAGGTGCCGCCCACGCCGCTGCCCCCGGAGGCGACGAACGCCGGTGTTCCTGGCGCGCTGGCGGCGCTGCTGACGCACCGGCGCGCCCTGTTCAGTCAGCCGGCCGCCGACAGCGCCTGGCAGGCGCAGCGGCTCGACTACCAGTTCGCGCTCGGTTCACCGGCGCCTGCCGCGGCCACCGGGCAAGGGGGCGACCTGGTGTTGAGCGCGGCCGATTTTCCGGGCGGTCACCTCGATTGGTATTCCTTCTCGCTGGAGGCAGACGCCGCCAGCGCCGTGACCGCGGCGAACCCGGCGCAGATCACCACGAAGTCGTTCGACTTCCTGCCCAACCACGTGACGTTCCGGGGCATGCCCGATGCGCGCTGGTGGAACTTCGAGGATCGCGTGACCGACTTCGGCCAGCTCGACGCCGAGCACGTCGATCTGGCGAAGCTGCTGGTGATGGAGTTCGCGCTCGTCTACGGCAACGACTGGTTCCAGGTGCCGGTGCCGGTCGACCTGGCGGGCGGGGCCGGCATGCTCAGCCGCGTCACCACGCTGGTCGTCACCGACACGTTCGGCGTGCGCACGCTGCTCCGTCCGTCGGAGCAGACGACGGTGGCGGCGGACGCGCCGCCGTGGTCGATGTTCAAGCTGTCGGGCGCGGACGGGGCCCGTTCCGATTTCATCCTGATGGCACCGACGCTGGGCATCGCCGACGACGGCGACGCTCTGGAAGAGGTGCGCTTCCTGCGCGACGAGATGGCGGCCATGGCCTGGGCGGTCGAGCACCGGCTGCTGGGCGAGCTCGACGACAGGGTCGATGCGCACGAGCGTTACCTGGCCCGATTGCAGGCGACGCCCCCGCCGCCGCCGCTCGTCGCCGCGCCCGACGGACCGAAGATCGCGTACACGCTGGAGGTGCCCGTCCCCGACAACTGGATTCCGCTGGTACCGGTCCAGTCGCCGCAGGGCGAGCTGTTCCTCCGTCGCGGCACCATGGAGATCCCCACCGCCACCGGCTTCCTGAACATCGCGGCGCGGGCCCAGGTACTCGGGCCCGGACAGCCGTTCTTCGTCGCCGATCGGATCGTCCCCCGCTCGGGCGTGACGGTCGATCGCTACTTCCGGAGCACCCGGGCCTCCGACGGCACCACGTTCCTGTGGCTGGCCCGCCGCTCCGGCCGCGGCCAGGGCTCGGGGTGGTCCGGCCTGCGCTTCGACCTCGTCGAGAAGCTCACGCCGTAGCGCATCGCCCAATGGGATCGCGGACCCCTCACCCCGGCCCTCTCCCCGCTGCGCGGGGCGAGGGTGACGGCACGGCGAGCGCTCCGATGAGCCGAGCTGACTCTTCTAGCAGAGCGGAAAAGAGCCAACAGGAGCCCTCGCCCCGCACAGCGGGGAGAGGCCGGGGTGAGGGGGCTCCGTGGATTGGCTTCTGCAGCCAAGTCACCCTCGCCCCGCGCAGCGGGGAGAGGGGCGGGGTGAGGGGCGGGGTGAGGGGCGCGGTTGGCTTCTGAGGCCAAGCACCCTCGCCCCGCGCAGCGGAAAAGAGCGAACAGGGATGGACCCGGTGAGGATGAGGCCAAGTCACCCTCGCCCCGCGGAGCGGGGAGAGGGACGGGTGAGGGGTCGCCGGCGGGCCGCGCGCTCGTCACTGCCGGTCGGGCACGGACGGCGGCGGGATGTTCGGGCCCTGCTGCGGGGCCGCGCCCGGGTTCATGATGATCGTGGGCGGCGTGCCGTCGCCGCTCTCTTTCGGGGCGAGGCTCTTGTTGTACGACCGGCTGATCGTCGTCGCCTCCTGCGAATCGAGCCCCTGGATCGACTGCCCGTCGCGCTCGACCGGCTCGGGGTTCACCAGCTGCCGGCCGAACGCCTCCGCGTAGGCGCGGCCGTGCGTCGGGGTCAGATACGTCCGGTTGGCGCACCCGTCGACCGAGAGAATTCCCAGGCCCAGGATGCCCACCAGCGTCACCCGCTTCATGGCTGTCGTTCCTCGCCGCGCGGGCTGGTGGTGCCGTCGTCACCCACGACGGGCGTGTCGCTCGGGGTCTCGGTGCCCGGTAGCGCGGGCGCCGGGCGGCCCAGCAGCTCGGCCACGTGAATCAGGTTCGTGCGCGCGCGCTTCGACTTCGGATCGATGCGCGTCGCCTCCTCGTACAGGTCGTAGGCGTTCGCCAGATCGCCGCGCCGCTCGTACGCGAACCCCAGGTTCACCTTCGCCTCCACCGGCGTTCCCCCCATCTCGAACTCGCGCGCCGCCCGGTGCCAGTCCCCCTGCGCCGCGCAGGCGAAGCCCAGGTTCGTACGGGTGCGGCGGGTCATCGGCGCCAGCCGCGCCGCCTTCTCGTAGAAGGTGATCGCCTCCTTCGTCTTGCCGTGCAGGAACAGCGAGAAGCCCAGGTTGTTCAGGTACACCGCGTTCTCGGGATCGAGCTTGACCGCCTGGCGAAGCTGCTCCTCGGCCTCGACGGGGCGCCGCCGCAGATCGTCGAGCAGCCCCAGCGCCGCCCGCGCGCTCGCCATCCTCGGCGCCAGCCGGGTGGCCTCGCGCAGATCGGTCTCCGCCTCGTCCAGCAGATTCTGCTCGCGGTAAATCGTCGCGCGCATCACCAGCAGCTCGGGATCCCCGGGCTGCTCGCGGTGCATGGAATCGACGTAGGCGAACGCCGGCTGCCAGTCGCCCCGGGCGATCAGCTCGTGGGCCAGCTTTCGCCGCGCGTCGAAGCTGCTCGACACCGGCGTGGCGGGCGCCGTGTGCGCGCACCCCAGCGTCGCGCTCAGCAGCAGCGCCGTCGCCGCGAGGGTCGTCGTTCGTGCTGTCATTCTTGCCGCTCTCGTCATCGGTCGTCTCCTCATTCCCCCGCGAAGTTCTTCACGATCATGGCCACGGCCGGCCCCATGACGATCGCCAGCAGCGACGGCAAGATGCACATGATCAAGGGGATCGTCATCTTCACGGACACCATGGCGGCCTTCTCCTCGGCCCGCTGCGAGCGCCGCACCCGCATGCTCTCGCCGTGGACCCGCAGCGCCTTGGCGATGCTGGTCCCGAACATGTCGGTCTGGATCAGCATCGCCGACAGCGCCCGTAGATCCTCGACCCCGGTCCGCTCGGCCAGCCGCCGGAAGCCGTCGGCGCGCGCCACGCCCGCCTGGATCTCCAGCGCCGTGTGCTGCAGCTCCTCCGCCAGCAAGGGGGCCGCGATGACCATCTCGTCGGCGACCCGGACGATGGTGGCGTCAAGGCCCAACCCCGCCTCGACGCACGTCACCAGCAGATCCATGGCGTCGGGCAGCGCCTGCTCGATGGCCTTCTGACGGTTGCTGGTCTGGCTGCGCAGGTACAGGTTCGGCACGAAGAAGAACAGCGCCGCGATCACCAGCGCGATCCCCAGGTCCAGTGGGAAGGCCAGGGGATTGACGAACTGCGAGTTGATGAGCAGGAACGTGATGGTGGCGACCGGGGCCATGGTCAGCTTGAGGCCCAGGAAGATCTCCATGGCGTGCTCGCCGCGATAGCCGGCGCGAATCAGGCTGGTGCGCAGGCGCGCCAGCTCGTCGGCCTGGGCCGGTCGCGCCAGCCAGGCGAACGGGCGGAAGACCCGGGCCCAGGTGACTGACGTCGACGTTCGCTCGGAGTCGGCGTCGACCGCGGGCCGCATCGAGGTGGTGCTGCTGGCGGCGACGGTGCGTTCGATGCGGTCGACGATCTCGTCGCGCCGCCCCAGCAGCGAGCGCAGCCCGGCCGCCACCGCCACCACGAACAGCATGCCCGCGCCGGCGGCGATCCCCAGCTCCCAGTGCAGGCCTGCCAGCGCGCCGCCCACGACCTTACGCCTCCACCTTCATCATCCGCCGCATCCAGGTCAGCCCGGCCACCCAGGTGACCACCGCGTAGGCGACCGCCATGTGGCCGATGTGATCGGTGATGAGCAGCTTGCTGTATTCGGGGTTCGTGAAGGCGATGAAGATCGCCGTGAGGATGGGCAGCGCCGCCAGGATGTAACAGGACATGCGCCCTTCGGCGGTCAGCGTCTGCAGCTTGCCGTAGAAGCGGTAACGGGCGCGGACCGTCTCCGCGATCTTCTCGATGATCTCGACCAGGTTACCGCCCGTCTCCTTCTGCACGATGACCGACACCGCGAAGATCTTCAGATCCCGGTTGTTGGGGGCGCGCTTGGTCATCTGCTCGATGGCCCGCTCGAACGGCATGCCCAGGTTCTGCTCCTCGAAGGCGCGGGCGAACTCGGTGTTGATGGGGGACGGCATCTCGGCGGCGACCAGCTTGAAGGAGCTGGCCAGCGCGTGTCCGGCGCGCAGCGAGCGCGCCATCATGTCCAGGGCGTCGGGCAGCTGCTCGGACAGCTTGTTGTTGCGGCGATCGCGCATGAACCCCACGTACATGAAGGGGACGATGGCCCCCAGGGGCGCGAGCAGCAGCGACAGCAGATAGCCCATGTTCGACAGCAGCCCGGCGATGGCGCCCACCAGCGCCCCCACGCCGGCGATGGTGAACAGCCGCGCCACCGTGATGCGAACCTCCGCCTGCTCCAGCATCGCCTCGGTGCGGGCCGCCAGCGGGAAGGTCCGCAGCAGGGCGTCGAGGGCGGGATTGCCCGACAGGTTCCCCTTGCGCAGCAGGGACGTCGTCTCGCTGCTGGTCGAGCCCAGCGACTGCAGACGGCGCTTCAGCTCGTCCTGCTTGCGCTCGCGGAAGTAGCGGATGGTGTGGAACAGCCCCTCGATCAGCGCGAACGTGGCGACCGTTATCACTCCGATCAGGATCGCGCGCATGGCCCGGTCATCCCTCCATCAGCTCGCGCACCACGTCGGCGGGGTTGATGCCGTAGCGCTCGATGCGCTCCATGGACTTGGGACGCAGGCCGGTGGCCCGGTACTCGCCCAGGATCTTCCCCTCCTTGTCGGTGCCCTTCTGATCGAAGCGGAAGATCTCCTGCGTGGTGATGACAGGGCCCTCCATGCCGGTGATCTCCGAGACGCTGGAGATGCGGCGCCGTCCGTCCGTGCCGCGGGTCAGCTGCACGATGATGTTGATGGCGCGCGAGATGGTCTGGCGGGTCAGCGTCTCGGACAGGCTGACGCTGCCCATGCCCACCATCGACTCGATGCGGGACAGGGCGTCGCGCGCCGTGTTCGCGTGCACGGTGGTCATCGACCCCTCGTGGCCGGTGTTCATCGCCTGCAGCATGTCCAGGATCTCGCCGCCGCGACACTCGCCGATGATGATGCGGTCGGGGCGCATACGGAGGGCGTTCTTCACCAGGTCGCGGGCCAGCACCTCGCCGCGCCCTTCGATGTTGGGCGGGCGCGTCTCCAGCCGCACCACGTGGCGCTGCTGCAGCTGCAGCTCGGCCGCGTCCTCGATGGTGACCACCCGCTCGCCGTCGGGGATGAACGACGACATGGCGTTCAGCATGGTGGTCTTCCCGGTGCCGGTGCCGCCGCTGATGAGGATGTTCAGCTTCGCCTGTACGCAGGCGCCCATGAAGCCGACCATGTCGGGCGTGATGCTGCCGATGCGCAGCATGTCCTTGAACCGCAGCGGCTTGCCGCCGAAGCGCCGGATCGACATCACCGGCCCGTCGATCGACAGCGGCGGGATGATGGCGTTGACGCGTGACCCGTCGGCCAACCGCGCGTCGGCCATGGGGGAGGCGTCGTCCACCCGTCGCCCCACCCGGGCCACGATGCGGTTGATGATCTGGGTCAGGTGCTCGTTGTCGCGGAAGCGCACCGCCGTCAGCTCCAGCTTGCCGAAGCGCTCGACGTAGACCGTCGAGTAGGTGTTGACCAGGATGTCGGAGATCGACGGGTCGCGCAGCAGCGGCTCCAGCGGCCCCAGGCCGGTGACCTCGTCGAGCAGCTCCTCGAACAGCAGCTCGCGCTCGGCGCGGTTCAGCGGCAGCTCGGTCCCCGCCAGCACCACGCCCAGGATCTGCCGCAGCTCCTCGCGAAGCTGCTCGCGGGTCAGCTGATCGATGGTGCGCAGATCCAGCTTGTCGATGAGCCCCTTGTGCAGCTCCCCTTTCAGGCTCTGGTAGGCCTCGGCGGAGACCGACTGCGAGGCGCCGGTCCCGGGCATCACCGGCGTCGGAAAGGTGCCGGTCTGGGAGCGCTGAAGACGATCACGTAGTCCCATCGGCAACCTTTCTCGACAAGAATCCGCGCAGGAAGCCCTTGGGGGCCGCCTGCTTCTCGGGGGCGAGCTCTCCGCCCGCCACGACGGGGACCAGATCGGCGATGTCCTGGGTCAGCTTCGAGCGGGGCGCCGCGTCCACCAGCAGCACGCCGCGGTTGATGGCGTCGATCAGCGACACGAAGTCGTTGGCCAGGGTGTGGGTGACCGGGACCTTCAGGGTATCGGCGATCACCTCCAGGGTGATGCGCGAGGCCTTCTGGTAGCGGTTCAAGATCAGCTTGACCTTGTTCTGGTCGTAGCCGAGGCGGCCGAACATCTCCAGGCAGCGCTGCCCGTTGCGGATGGCCGGCACGTCCTGGGTCATCACCATCAGCAGGATCTGGCTGACGTCGAGGGCCGCCAGCGCGATCTCGTCGAAGCCGCGCACACCGTCGATGACCACCCGGTCGTAGTGCTTGCGCAGCACCAGCAGCAGCTTCGACAGGTCGGCCGCCGTGATCTGCTCGGCGTCCTCCATCGAGCCGTTCTGCGCCAGCACCGCCACGCCCGAGCTGTGCTTGGTGATCGACGTCTCCAGCAGATCGCGGTCGAGGCGGGGCAGGTTGGCCAGGATCTCGCTGATCGAGGTGTTGGAGCTGATGTCCATGAACGAGGGGACGTCGCCCAGGTGCAGATCGAGATCGATGAGGCAGACCCGCAGCCCCTTGCGCTGCATGGCGCCTGCCAGGTTGGCGGCGATGCTGGTGGCCCCCATGCCCCCCTTGGCGGGGAACACCGTGATGATCGAGCCCTCCTCGGACGACTCGGTGTTCTTGGCCTGCGCCCGCACCGCCATCTGGATCTCGTCGACGTCGGTGTCGACCACGAACTCGCGCGCCCCCGAGCGCATGGCGCGCAGGATCAGGTCGGGATCCTTGCTCTGGCTCACCACCACCACCACGCCGCCCGCGGCGGTGACGTTGTAGATGTAGCCGAAGTTCTGGGGGAGCTGCGGCGACACGGCCACCAGCACCACGCCGGGGTGAACCCGCCGCACCTCCTCCGCGACCTGCTCTGGTCGCACCGCCGAGGTGATGACTTGCGCCATTCCCTGCAGGGCCTTGCGCAGATGGGCCTCGATGGTGGGGTCAGCGCCTACGATGAGTACGGTTGTCTTTTGCATGATGCCTCGGTGTCAGCGGATGAATCCCATTTCGCCAGCGGGGCCGCGCGGGGGGGCGCCCACGGCGCGGCCCGACTCGCGCTTCGGGGCGTCGCGCCCCTCGCTGCCCAGCAGGAACAGCTCCAGGTCGTTCGGATCATTTTGCTCGTCCTCGGTGGGCAGCCGCGGCACCTCGTGGGGGGCCATGGGGCGGGCCAGGTGGGCGGTGATCACCACCAGCAGCTCGGACTCGTCGCGGCTGTACTGCACCGAGCGGAACAGCGCCCCCAGGATGGGCAGATCGCCCAGGAAGGGGATCTTGTCGATGTTCTCGTGCATGCGGCTCGACATCAGGCCGGCGATGGCGAAGCTCTGTCCGTCCGCCAGCCGCACGGTGGTCTCGCTCTGTCGCGAGGTGACGGCGGGGATGGAGAAGCCGTTGACGGTGACGGCGCGCGACGCATCGACGTCGCTGACCTCCGTCGCCAGCTTCAGGTTCAGCAGGCCGTCGCTGACCACCGTCGGCGTGAACGCCAGCATGATGCCGAACTTCTTCCACTGCACGGAGACGGCGCCCAGGCCCGTCGAGTAGGGGATGGGGAACTCGCCGCCTGCAAGGAACCGCGCCTCCTGGCCCGACATGGCCACCAGGGTCGGCTCGGCCAGCATCTTGGCCAGGCCCGTGTTCTCGAGCAGGCTCAACATGGCGCTGAACGGGAAGTTCGGCAGCCCCGAGAAGAAGATGGAGAACGCCCCACCGGGCGAGCCCGGGTAGATGTCGGGGGTGGCGGCGCTGCCGGTGCCGGGGATGGCCAGGAACGAGCCCGGGCTGGTGCCGGCGTTGGTGACACCCCCCACGAACCGTCCGGCGGCGTCGCGGTGGAAGATGTTCAGACCGATCTCGCGCAGACCGGAGCGCGACACCTCCGCGAACTTCACCTCCAGCTGCACCTGCTGATTGCCAAACACATGGATCAGGTTGGCGACCTTCTCGGCGTGCAGCTTGGCCACGTCGGCGGCCCGCTCGGGGATGCGCACGTCCGAGACCTCGCCGGACAGGATGATGAGATCGCCGCCCGCGGGCGTGACCGTCAGCTTCTCGTGCGGGAACAGCTCGGACAGCTGGGTGCGCAGGGCGTCCAGGTTGCGGGTCACGCCCAGCGACAGCACCAGCGGCTCGTCGTGCTTGTTCCACAGGGTCAGATCGGTGGTGCCCACCCCGCGCGCCGTCAGCAGCAGCTGCGTCTGGGTGATGACCTTCAGATCGGCCACGCGCGGATCGGCGACCGACACGCGCACGATCGCCTCCGAGATGATGAGCAGGCGGTTCTGCCCCATCTCCAGCGCGAACTTCTGGGCGGCGCCCACCTCGCGATCGATGTGAATCTCGGACGGGTTGGCGCTGGGGGACAGCGGGACGTCGGTCGGACCGTCGGTGGCGGACGAGGGGCGCGTGGCCCACGCGGACGGGGGCGAGACAGCCAGCGCCGCCCACAGGACCAGCGGCAAGCGAGCGGCTCGTGAGAGAGGGGAGAAGCTCACCGGGCGCCCTTGCGGTCGAACTTGCGTTCCTCGAAGCGGTCGCCGCGCAGGATCTCGACGGTCTCCTTCTTCGGCGGCGCTTGCGTGGCGGCGATCGGTTCCACGCGGCCCTTCTTGTGACGCTTCTTTCCGCGCAGGGGCGGCGCCACTTCCGGCGCTGCTTCCTTGGGCGCCCCGCCGACCACCGGGATGGGCGCCAGCGCGGCGGCGCCGGTCTCCGCCATCAACGCCGATGGATTCATTCCCGAGGTGTCGACGGCGGTGCTGTCCGTCCAGCTGCGCAACGTCAGCACCAGGCGACCCTCGTTGGCGGCCAGCGCCAGCTTCTCCGCCTGATCGGGGGACACCAGCAAGGTGGCCACGGTGGCGGGGCTGGCCTGACGGCGCGCCTGATCGGCGACCTCGATCTCCTTGCCGACCGCCAGCACCTTCACGTTCTGCAGGATGACCTTCGACGTCGACTCGGCATCCACCGGCTTCGCGGGGCGCAACGTGACGATGACGTCGACCCGATCGTCCGGGTGAATGAAGCCGGCCACGCCGACGACGTCGTCCACCCGGACGGCCATGGCGCGCATGTGCATCGGGATCAGGGCGGCCAGGCCGTTGCCGGCGTCCTTCGGCGCGAGCTGGGCCGCGCGAATGGGCTCGCCCGAGATGACATGGGAGATGAGGACCCGGTCGATGATCTCCTTGGTGTCACGCACGGCGCCCGGCGGCAGCGCCGACACCGGCCACTCGACCATCTTCAGATGTTCCTGGGTCAGGCGGGTCGCCATGGGAAGATCGATGGCGGCGACGACGATCTTCTCGATGGGGGCGCCGACCGTGACCGTCTTCCGATCGAGGTAGCGCGCGCTCATCAAGGCGGCGCCCAGACCGGCGATGGCGGCCACGCCCCAGAACAGGACGGCCCGTGAACCTGCGCGGCGGGAACCGGTGGCGGCCCTGAGCCGCGACGTTCCAGCCATGACGTCGTTTGCCATATTGTTGACTCATCTCGGCGGTTTTGGCGGACTTCCTGAGTCCGCAACGCACCTGCCCGTCGTTTTCTTCGGCGGCGGCGGCGCGAGACGCGCGGCGCGCTAACCGAGACGGTGGCAGTAGAGGAACGCGGCGCCCAGCGCGATGGCCACGCCGTACGGAACCGACACACGACCGGCGGTCGCGGGGCTCACGGAGGGGATGACCTGATGAAGCGCGGCGATGGTCAGGTTCGCGCGCATCTCGAGGCGCGCCGGAGCTCGTGAGGCAAGCAGACAGATGGCCGCCGTCGCGCCTCCCGCGACGGCGGTCGCCAGCCAGAAGACAGGCAAACCGCTCAACCCGACCCACATGGCCACGGCGCCGGCGAACTTCACGTCGCCGCCACCGAGACCCCCTCGACGCCAGAACGTGAAAAGCGCGGCGATGGTGGCGGCACCGGCCCCCAGCCCCGAGAGCAGGGCCAAGAAGCCACCGTCACCATACGCGCCGAGCAGCCCGGCCAGCGCGGCCGCTCCGCTCAGCAGATTGGGAATGCGCCGGACACGCAGGTCCCATACGACCGCGATGACGAGGGTCGCGGCCAAAGGAACCAGGTGCGGCGCTGGAAGTTTCAAGTTTCTTCGCCGAAGGAGGACGCTCACCCGTGAGGGCGAGCGCCAGTTACGGCATCGCGGTGGCGACGTTGTTGAAGGAGTTCTTGACCTTGTTACCAAGGACGAAGACGACGACGATGATCAGGCCGGCGATGGCAGCGACGATCAGGCCATACTCGACGGCCGTCGCGCCCTGTTCGTCCTTCCAGAGCTTCTTCAAAGTTCGCAACATGGGATCTCTCCTTCAATCGATGGTTGGGCTTCGCGCCCGTGAATGGGCCGTGATTATTTCATCGACGGAACCCTTGCGGACTTGAGATCCCCGCGCGTACCAGCCGGGAATCGTGGGTAACGGAGCTCACCGACGGAGGTGCGGAACATCGCGATCCAGCACGGTCTTCCGCCCGTCGGCGGCCGCCGCGTGGATGGCCTGATCGCAGATGGCGCGCACGTGCTCGCCCAGCGCATCGGCGACGGCGTCCGACGTGTTCATGCCCGAGCGATCGCGGATGTACTTCTTCAGCTTCGAGACGACGATCAGCATGTCGCGCTCGTAGGCGTTCGACAGCGTGAGGGGACCGTGGATCGGGTGGCTGGACGGCGCGGCGGGGGGCGGAGAAAAGGCGGGCGGGGCGGGCACCCGGGGAAGCGCGGCGTTCAGCGTCTGGCGCAGCGGGGCCGTGGGCGCCTCGGTGCGGTGGGTGGGCGCCGTGATCGCCGCGGCGTCGGTGCGGGCGGCCAGCCAGGCGGCGCGGCTGGGCGCGCGCTCCTCCACGGCCCAGGCGTCGCGATGTCGCAGCGTCGCCACGTGCGAGTCCCAGCACGCCACCGAGCAGAAGACGAGCTGCATGCGTGCCCGATTGCACGTCGACACGCTGCACACCCAGTGAATGGCGCCGAAGGGGATGTCCTTCCGGCACGCGCTGCAATGCAACCACACGTCGCCCGACGCCTCGTTCATGGGCCGGCAGTCTACCCCAGGCAGTAGCTCCCTTTGCCGTAGATGGCTCGCCAGCCGGTCAGCTCGGGGACGGGCCCGCGCCGCATGTGGCGCAGCGACCGCCCCAGGGTGAACCCCCGCTTCGCGAGCAGGGCGCGTGCCTCGGCGTTCTCCTCGGGCACCTGCAAGCGGACCCGGTCGTGGCCCAGCACCGCGAAGGCGCGCTGGAGCAGGGCGTCCGCGACGTCGGGGGTGCGGGCGCCGAACGGGCCGAGCAACCCATCCTGCGCGACGACGTAGCCGCACGCGGCGCCGTCGCCGTCGCGCGCCAGCAGCACCCGCCCCGGCAAGGTCCCGAACAGCAAATGCCACAGGCGCTGGCGCGGGGCCCCGAAGAACGTGGCGTCGAGCTGGACGAGGTCGTCGATCGCGGTGGCCGTCGCCACCGCGATCGTGACAGCCGGTGCTACGTCGGCCGTCGCCGCGCCGACCGGGCCGGGCCAGTACTCGTGACTCAACCCGCTGTCGGTGAACCCCATCCGTTCGTAGAGCGGCGCCCCCGCCGCGCTGGCGTCGAGGGCGGCGCAGGCCGCCCGGGGGCGCCCCGACGCCTCCGCGCGCGTGGTCAGCTGGTCGAGCGTGGCCTCCAGAAGCTGCCGCCCCAGATGCCGCCCCTGGCGATCGGGGCGCACCGCCATGAGGCCCACGTACGCGAACGCCCCGTAGTCGATGGCGCCCACCATGCCCACCAGCTGCCCTTCGTCCTCGGCGACCAGCCACCCATCGGGCTGCAGCGCCAGATAGCGTCGCAGCCGCGGCTCGAAGCTGATCTCGACGGGGGCATGAAACGCCGCGCGCAGCACCTCGTTGGCCTGGGGGAAGTCCTCGCTCGTCAGCGCGCGAAATCGCATGCGCGCGATCATGCGCCAGCGGAAGCGCACGCGCGAGCTACATGTCCTCGATCATCTTCGTCATCGACGGCTCGAACGAGACGGGGATCTCGATCAGCGAGCCGAGCTTCCGATCGCGGGGCGACCCCGTGACCAGGACGACGCCGGGACGCTGGAGCTCGCCGGGAATCTCGTCATCGTCGAAGTCGAGGTGTTTGACGGCCGCGTCGTCACCCTGGCGATCGCCCTGGTCGGGCGCGGGCGCGACGGCCGGCGCGCGGTGTGCCGGCGGTTTCGGAAGCCGGGCCGCGGGCGCCGGTCGAGGATCGACCACGGCCCGCGTCGGGCGCTGGCTCCGCGGTGCCGCTGCCTGGGCCATCACGGTGACTGCCCGCTCGGCGAGCAGCGGGCGCGTCCCCGTCGGCACGATCGCGAACAGCGCGACGGCCACCGCCGGAATCATCGTCGCGCCCCCCGTACAGGTCGGCCAGGCGGGCAACATCCGCAAGCCCTCGAGCGAGCGGCGCAGCCGGGCCAGGCCGCGGTGGACGCGGGTGCGCGCCGTGATGGCGCTGATGCCACGGATCGCCGCCATCT
>DASYCK010000118.1:0-7500 GCA_036500205.1 Polyangia bacterium
GACCGCCCAGGGCCAGCGCCGCGAAACCGAGCGCTGCGGCCGTCGCCCCGAGCACCTTGCGCCGGCGGAGCAGCGCGCTGACGGCGCCGAGCACGAAGGCGAGCGCCACGAGCGCGCCGATCGCCGCGCGAACGACCGCGAGCGGATAGAGGGCCCGCAAGCTCGGAGCGGTCAGCGTCGCGGGGAAGCGCAGGCAGAGGACCCCGCCGAGCGCGAGGAAGCCGGCGAGGACGCCGACGACGCCGCCCGGCCAGCCGGAGCCGGGCACGGTGGGTTCGTCGTCCGCGAACAGCCGCGAGAACCAGGGATCGAGTGAGCCGGAAGAGGCAGCGCGTGGGTTCGTTTCCATGGCCTCCATCTTGAGGTCGCGGACCTCGTTCTCCGAGGAATTAGCCGGTCGTGTTATGATAAGCATTGCTTATCGATGCAGATCGCCCGCCTGGAAGGTTTCTACTGGGTCGCGCGCACGGGTGGCTACGCCGCCGCGGCGCGCGCATTTCCCTACCCGCTGACCCAGCCCGCCGTGTTCCAGCAGGTGCGCAAGCTCGAGGACGAGCTGGGCGTGCGCCTGTTCGAGCGGGTGGGCAAGGCCGAGGTCCGGCTCACCGCCGCCGGACGACAGCTCCACGATCATGTCGCGCCGTTCTTCGAGCGGCTGCCGGCCGTCGAGCGCGCCCTCAAGGCCGCGACCCCGGCGCGTGAGCTGCGCCTGGCCGCCGAGGCGCTGATCCTGCAGCAGGTGTTGCCGGTCTGGATCCGCCGGCTGCAACGTCGCGAGCCCGAGCTGCTCGTCGAGGTGCGCGAGCTGGCGGCGCCCGATCCGGAGGTGGTGCGCAGCGGCGAGGTCGATCTGGCCGTCGCCTACTTCCCGAGCGCGGTACCCGCCGGGCTGGCGAGCCGTCGGGTGGCAACCCTGAGCTCGTTCATGGTCCTGCCGGCGGGCAGCGAGCTCGCGCGCCGGCCGCGCGTCTCGCTGCGCCAGCTGGCGAGCGAGACGTTCGTGACCTACAACCCGGGCACCATCCATCACGAGCTGCAGCGCCGGGCGCTGGCCAGGAGCGGCGCCGCGACCGCGCGGGTCATCGCCGCGAGCACGACCGAGGCGATCCTGGGCCTGGTCGCCGCGGGCGTCGGCTGCTCCCTCGTCCCCTCGATCGATGGGGCCTTGCTCCGCCGCCGCGGGGTGGTCGTGCGTCCGTTCGCCCCGGGGCAGGGCCGCTTTCCGGTGCTGGCAGTGTGGCGCGCCAGCGGCCCCGCGAACCCGGCGGTCGACCTGGCCTTGGCTGCGCTCGGCGATGCGCAGGGGTGAACTACCGGCTCGGCGAGGATGCGTCCCGCAAACGCCCTGCCCCGTGTTTCCGTGACGAACGCACCCTCACGCCGCGCTTCCGACCCCAGCACGTAACCTGCTCTGGACCCCAGGCGGTTCGTTGTCCGGGTAGCCGCCCAATTGCTGCCGGGGCCTCCTCCGCGTGCGCAAACAATTCGCGATTTTCGGCCCTTCAGCGTGCGCGAAGCGTGATTGCCTCGGCGTTTCGTCCGGCTGCCACCGGTGTGCCGCACTTCGGCCGGACGGCCCGATGTTTGCAGACCTGCCTTAGGTTCTGCCGGGGTTCACCCGGACGTCTCGCGAGGTGACCACCTCGCTATCCGGGCGACGTTGCCCTTACCCGAAGAAATGGAGTCAAGATGAAGTGCCGTGATTTGATGCAAATGGAGCTGCAATGGGTTTCCGCCGACGCGAACGTCACCGACGCCGCGCGCGTGATGCGAGACAGGTCGGTCGGCTTCCTGCTTGTCGGCGATCCGATCCCCGGCCGCTTGGTCGGTGTGCTCACCGATCGCGACCTCGCCACGCGCGTTTCCGCCGAGGGGAAGGCCCCGAACGAGGTGCGCATCGCCGACGTCATGAGCCGCGACGTCATCACCTGCGCCGAGGACGAAGGTCTCGGAGAGGCCGAGGCGCGCATGTGTGAGAGCGCCAAGGCGCGGTTGGTCGTGCTGGATGGGCAGAAGAACCCGGTCGGCGTCATCAGCCTGACCGATATCTTGCTGCACGACCGTGGCGGTCGCGCCCTGAAGACGGCGCGCGCCGTGCTGTCACGCGAGGGAGGGGGTCCTCACCAGCCGGTGGAAAGTATCAGGTTGACGCCGTCGACGCCGGAGGACGAGGCGCGGGCGATGGAACAGCCGTCGGCCACCGTGGGCGGCTCGCGGAGCGGGTCGACAAAGGAGTTCGGTGAGACGTCTTTCGGGGGGACGTGGTCGAACAAGTAGACTCACTTGTCGCCTCGTATCCGGCCACGGCGAAGTTGACCGGTTCAGGCAGCGGAACGCACCGCGAGCGCGGATCACTTTCCGATTTAACGCACGTCCAGGGCGATTCGTGACGATTCATCACGAGTGAAGTGCCTCGGCACGGCTTCAAGCCCAGACACGACACGTGTTAGGCCGGAGTCATGCTGATGACCGCACCGACCACGCGAAATACGACGGGCGCTTCGCGACGACGGTACCGGACGGATGTCAGCGGGAGGCTGGCTGTCTTGGCGCTTGGCGCCTGCGCGCTGACGGCGGCTGGGTGCGCGACGCCCCGAAGCGACAGCTTGGCTGCGACAGACACCGACGGCAGCGTGGACGGAAAGACGATCGTCGACGCGGACGCTGGGACTGGCGGATCTTCCACGGGCATGGGGACGGGCGGCCGCACCATGTCGTCGGGTTCGGGGGGCGCGCCGAACGCCAGCGGCTCGGGCGGACGATCGGGCTCGGGGGCATCGGGCGGTGACAACGGCTCCGGCGGTAACCAGAACAACAACGGCTCGGGCGGCAGCCAGAACAAGGGCACGGGGGGCCTCGCGTCGGGTGGGACCGCCTCGGGCGGTCAGAACGTCGGCACGGGCGGCGCGGCCTCGGGCGGGATGATGATGGCCAGCACCGGCGGCACGGCCTCGGGCATGATGATGGCCAGCACCGGCGGTCGCGGCTCGGGCGGGCAAGGCACCGGGGGGCAAGCCACGGGCGGAACGATGATGGCCAGCACCGGCGGCAGCAACCCGTGCGGGTCGAACACCTGCACCACCCCGCCTTCCAGCTGGACGATTGGTACGACGACGAACAGCGGCTCCGCCTGCCCCTCCGCCTATTCGGGCACGAAGACCACGCTCCACAGCGGCACCCCCAAAGTGAGCTGCAGCGGTGGCAGCTGCAAGTGCGGCGCCGCGCCCGGCAGCAGCGGCACGGGCTTCTGCCAGCAGAACTACCAGTTTCGGGTCGCCGCCAACGTGAACTACACGCGCGCCGTGCGGAGCGACAAGAGGTGCTTCGAGATGCTGGCAGACACCGTCACCGATGACACGATTTCCGTGTACGAGGTGTACCCGTTCGAGCCGTTCTACAGCGCCTGCACCGGCACCTCGTGCACGGCGGAGTGCGGCGCGGTGGTGTCCAGCGCCCCGTCGCTCTCGGCGACGTGGGACAGCTCCGTGGACTTCTGCGCGCTGCCGACGGCGGCGACGACCTGCGGCTCCGGCGGGAAGTGCACCTCGGGCAAGTTCTGCTTGATGGCCGCCGGCAATCAGAGCTGCCCTTCGGGCTTCACGCCGCAAGGATCGGCGGGAGGCTGGTACACGGGCACCAGCGGGTCGCCGTCCTGTGGCTGCGGCGGATGCGGCTCGAAGACCGCCGCCGCCTGCAACATCGCGGTGGCAGAGTTCTACGACCAGACCTGCTCGGACTCGACCTATCTCGGGTACTTCGATATCGGCAACGCCGGTTACATCTTCGACGTCGCCTGGCCGGCACGGACGCTGGCGGCCAACATCGACCCGCCACTGCAGGGGACATGCAACGCCCCGCAAGTGACGTCCACGGGCTCCTTCGGAGCGACGGGACAGACGACCGTCTGCTGCAATTGAAAGGTTTGCCAGGACCGCTTCATGCTCACTGGTCACGGCGTTCTATGCATCTGGAGTAGGCGGGACAGGATCCGCTGGGTTCCGCGTGGGGAGGGTTCAGTGGCAACCAGGTGGCAACGATGTCTCGTCGCAGAAATCCCTCGGTGACCGCTAGGAATCCGAGTGGTGGCCCGCCACCACGCCCGATCGCCTCCAGGCCAACCCACCGCGCAACACACCTGGACGCCTACCCGCGTGACCCTTTCCTCGGAGCCTGGCGAAGTCTTTCCTAGTAGGTTTCCTCGGAGCCCGACGAGATTTCCGCGGAGCCCACTGGCCCTGGAGTCCCTCGGACTCTCAGATCATCCGTCATCCTGCTTCGGTCAGCCATCCCAGCGAACGTCGATGCCTGGATACTTCGCGATCATCCGGTCCTTGGACAGCAAATTCGCGGCGTGCTCGATCGCCGTCGCGACGATCACCCGGTCGATCGGATCGCGGTGGATTTCTGGCAGCACCGCGGACCTCGCTGCTATCTGAGGCGTGAGGGGTAGCAACTGCAAACCGGCGCGGTCGAGTGCTTCATCGAAAAACTCTTCAACGGTGATGGGCAGAACGATCCGACCCTTCTTTGCGAGCCACGCGACTTCAAGGCACGACACGGAGGCAACCGCAACGATATCCGCCGTTCGGATGCGCTCAACCGCCTTTTGCGGCAGCGATACGTGCCCAGTCGGCCTCATCAATCGCAGGAGCGACGATGTCGCCGACGATCTTGAGGCGCACCAGAGAGGCGGGGGGCCGACGATCCGCAGTTGGCGCCGTGGCCTCGTCGAGCACGAGAAAGATCGCTTCAACCTTCGCGTGCGGCGGCAGTGCGGGCACGTTTATGAGCCGACCTTGATCATCCGTCTCGATCATCATCCGGTGCGCCTGCATGACGAGAAGGTACCATGGGGCAGAACTTGCGGGCTGTCCTGCCGCCTATGCAGCGGAGCGATTGAAATGGCGAATCCGTGGCAACCGGAACCGTATTTCTTGACGAATTAATAACGATATCGACAACTTAACCAGTAGGCGGGACAGGGATTGAACCTGCGACCCGGGCCGTGTAAAGACCCCGCTCTACCACTGAGCTACCCGCCTTTGGGTGGCGGAAGTTAGCACGGGTCTCCCTGCCGGATCGAAATCGGCGAAGGTGATAAACTTCTGCCCCTAACTTCCGAGGAGGCAGGGTGATGGGCAAGGTGGGCTCGGGTCTTCTGGTGGTTCTCGCACTGGCGCTTCCGCTCGCGGGGCTGTCCCGGCGCGCGGGCGCCGCTGACGCGATCCCCTTCTTCAAGGCGGATCCCAAGCCGGTCATGTACGGGCCGATGGTGCTGTTCAGGCCCGAACCGAAGCCGGTGATGTACGGGCCGGTGTTGCCCGATCCGGCCGCCCCCGAGTGTGGCATCGACGATCCCCCCTGCGTCGAGAAACACGATGCGCGGGTGCTCTCGCTGGCGTCGGCCTCGCACAATCGCACCGAGTGCGCCGAGTCGTCGCATCCCGATTCGTGCTTCGACGCGTACGACATGCTCGTCGGGGACTTCACGCCCAAGGCCGATCCGATCCTCGCCGATCCGTGCGCCTGGGTCGTCCTCGTCGATCACAACGTGGCGGTGATCTCCTCGAAGAAGCTGGGCACGACCAAGCGCCTCCTGAACCACGGCTGGACGCCCCGCACGTTCATCGGCGCCTGCAACGTGACGACGTTGGCGCCGACGCGGCCCACGTCACCGGTGATCCCGATGCCCGCGTGGACAGCGACACGCAAGGGACAGCTCGCCAGGCCACCGGTCGTCGTCGTCGCCGTGCCACCGCAGCCCGCCGCGCCGGCTGCCACCCCACCCACGCCGCCCGCGCCGTCGCTCCCGTCGCTGCCCGCCACGAGCCCGAACGCGACGCAGCCACCCCCGCTGACGCCGCCCGCGCTGTCGGACGCCCAGCAGCCCCGGCCGCCTGCGCCGTAGCGCTCACAACGTCGACTGCGGATCGACGTCGATCACCATCCGCACGTCGTTCGTCAGCTTCACGGTCATCGCGGCGCGCGACGCCGCCGCCAGCGGGGCCCGCTCGGTCGCCGACAACCAGATCTGATAGCGCGACCGCCCCCGCACGCGCGCGATGGGCGCCTCCGCCGGGCCGCGCAACCGCACGCGCGGCCCGCCCGCGCGCGCCACCTCGGCGGCCACGGCCACCGCCGCGTCGCGGACGTCCCGCTCCGCCGGGCCGTCCAGGCGCAGCGCCACCATGCGCGTGAACGGCGGGTAGCCCGATTCGCCGCGCGCCACCAGCTCGCCGCGCACGAAGCCTTCGTAGTCGTGCGTGCGCACCGCGACGATGGCGGCGTGCTCGGGGTTGTACGTCTGCACGATGACCCGTCCCGGATGGGCGCCCCGCCCCGCGCGCCCCGCCACCTGCTCGATCAGCTGAAACACCCGCTCGGCGGCGCGGAAGTCGGGCAGGTGCATCGCCTGGTCGGGCTGCAGCACCCCCACCAAGGTCACGCCGCCGAAGTCGTGCCCCTTCGTCACCATCTGCGTGCCGACCAGGATGTCGATCTCGCCGGCGTTCATGGCACGCAACACCTCTTCCAGCGCGGTGGCCCCCTCGACCTGCCCGGCGACACCGGCGGTGTCGCGATCCAGCCGCGCCACGCGCGCGCCGGGAAAACGCTCGCGCACCAGCGCCTCGACCCGCTCGGTCCCCATGCCCAGCCGTTCCAGCCGCGGCATCCGGCACGACGGACAGACCTTGGGGACCGCGTCGTTGTGGCCGCAGTAGTGACAGACCAGGCGATCGCGCCCTCGGTGGAACGTCATCGACACCGCGCAGTGGGGACAGCGGATGACCTGGCCGCAGGCGCGGCACAGCACGACCGTCGAGAAGCCGCGGCGGTTCAGGAACAGGATCGTCTGCTGGCCGGCGGCCAGGTTCGCGGCCACCGCCTCGCCGAGCGGCGCGGACAGCAGGCCGTCGGCGCCCGGCGGGTGGCGGCGCAGGTCGACGATCTCGACGGGCGGCAGCGGCCGCGGCGTGGCGCGCTCGGGCAGCGACAGCCGGCGGTAGCGGCCCGTCTCGACGTTGCGCGCGCTCTCCAGTGACGGCGTGGCCGAGCCCAGCACGACCACCGCCTTGGCGGTCTGGGCGCGCACGATGGCCAGATCGCGGCCGTTGTAGCGAACGCCCTCTTCCTGCTTGAAAGATCCGTCGTGCTCCTCGTCGACGACGACGACGCCCAGCGCCTTCACGGGCGCGAACACCGCCGACCGCGCCCCCAGCGCGATGCCGACCTCGCCCGCGCGCAGCCGGCGCCAGGCCGCCAGCCGATCGCGCGGGGGGAGCGCGCTGTGCAACACGGCCACATCGTCGCCGAAGCGGGCGCGAAATCGCCCCGCCAGCTGCGGGGTCAGCGCGATCTCGGGCACCAGCACCAGCGCGCCGCGCCCCGCCGCGCGCGCCGCGGCGATGACGCGCAGGTAGACCTCCGTCTTGCCCGAGCCGGTGATCCCCTGCAGCAGGAAGCTGGCGAAGCCGCCGGGCAGCGCCGCCGTCAACGCGT
>DASYCK010000119.1:0-22615 GCA_036500205.1 Polyangia bacterium
CGGTCAACAGCTTCCGCAGCGGCCAGCGCCACAGGAAGCTGGGGGTGTAGCGGCCGCCACCGGCCTGGGAGATGCGGCGCATGGCGTCCTCCATCTGCCGGAACATGAGGCGGCTGCCTCGGTGGGACCAGTCGACATCCAGCTCGCCGCCGCGCAGCCGGAATCGCCCATCCGCCGCGTCGCTGCCCATGCCCAGGAACGGCAGGAAGTGGTTGGTGCGCCCCTGCCCCAGCAGCGAGCCGAGCTGGTCGGTCACGGGGCTCGACCGTCCGCCCAGCCCCAGCGACCGCGCCAGATAACGGCCCGCCAGCTTGAGGGCGTTCCGGAGCCGCCCGGTCGTGGGGGGCAGCACCCCCTCGAGCAGCCACATCATGGGATCGGCGTAGCCGAGATCCTCGATGTGGATCGTGTTCTCGCGGGTCGAGCAGTCGGCGATCGCGGTGATGCTGGGCCCCTGGGCCGGATCGATGGCGCCCGGCATGTCCAGGGCCCCCGCGAACAGCATGTCGCCGTTGCCCGAGAAGCGCTTCCCCAGGGCGTGGCTGAGGCGGGGCAACGTGCCCGCCTGATCGCGGCAGCGCAACAGCAGCTCGTTCGAGCCCAGGGTCCCGGCCGCCACCACCACCTTCTTGCCGTGCACGTGCCCTTCGGTCGCCGGATCGCCGTCTCCCCCCTCGAGCACGCGAAAGTCGACCCAGTACCCTTCCCCGCGGTCGGTGGCGGGACGGATCACCTTCACCTGATGCAGCGGGTAAATCTCGGCGCCCAGGCGGCGCTCGGCGTCGGCGAGGTACGTGATGTCGAGCGAGTTCTTCGCCTGGACGTGGCACCCCAGCATGCAGTTGCCGCAGTAGACACAGCCCGCCTGGGGGACACCCGCCCAGTTCACGCGGTCCGCGCCCGTGTGCACCGCGATGTCGGTCAGCGTCGGCGCGCCAACACCTGGCGCCTTCGCGGCCGCGGCCTGAAACGCCAGCGTGCGGGGGGGAAGCACGCGGCCGTCCGGCGGCGACAGCGCGCGCGAGCCCAGCTTCTCGCGGGCGCGGTCATAGTACGGGTCGAGGGTGCGACGGTCGAGCGGCTTCGGCCACCGTTCGAGGACCCGCTCCGGCGCGGGGAGATTGACGTTGAAGTAGTGCAACGATCCGCCGCCGACGCCCACCCCCTGGATGACGTCGATGTTCTTGAACGAGCGGTACTCGAGGAAGCCGCGCGGTCCCTGCTGGCGCCAGAAGGCGCCCGCCGTCTGCCCGACGGTGCGCGGGAACGCCTCCTTCGGCCAGCGCCGCCCCTGCTCCAGCACCGCGACGGTCTTCCCCGCCTCGGCGTTGCGGAAGGCGGTGATGGCGCCGCCGAAGCCGGAGCCGATGACGACGACGTCGTAGCTTTCCTTCATTGCCATCGACGTCGACATCAGCGGCGCACGATCTCGCTGTGATGAATGCCGAGGTGATGGCCGCGCCAGCCGAAGTGATAGAACGGCCGCTTGCTGTAGTCGTCGCGCCGGAACGGCAGCACCTTGCCGAACACGCGCTTCATGGTGGCGCGCTCGTACACCGCCACGTAGTTGTAGCCGCGGTGCCCGACCACGATGTAGCCGCCGTCCGGCGAGACGCGAGTCGCGTACACCCCGTCGGCCAGCCGCCCCCCCGTCACCTGCGCCGTCTGCAGGAGATAGTGGGTGGCGTTGGGGAACGACTTGCGGCTCATCGCGCCCAGGATGTTGCGCATCCGCTTCGGCGCCTGCACGAACCGGCTCCACGCCGACGGCACGGTGAGGGTCACCTTGCTGGCGTCGAAGTCGGCGAGGGGGATGTTCACCACCGAGTGCCCTCCCCCGCTGGCCACGTAGAGGTTGTCGTCTGCCGTCACCTCGACGTCCGAGTTCAGGTGGATGGGGAACTCGGCGCCGCAGCTCCAGGTGCGCACGATGCGCGCCGTGGGCAGATCGATCTCGTAGATGTACTCGCGCACGTAGGCGGGCGACCAGGCGACGTAGTCCTCGCTGTCCGTGATGAACGAGTAGGTGAACGCGTACCCGAGCGGCTTGGTCGGGTGCACGCAGTTGTGCCAGACGTTGTTCTGCACGCGCAGGATGCGCGCTCGCTTGCTGGGATCGGGCTCCTCCAGATCGAACACGCAGATCTGACGAACGTCGTAGCGCTCGGGGCCGAGGTCCCCGATCAGGATATAGCGGTGGCCCGCGTCCCAGCGCAGCTCGTGAGCGTTCTCGAGCCGATGCGGCCCCAGGTCCTCGGGCGCCTTCAGGTCGTCGATGTCGAAGCGATAGATGCGATCCCCCACCGCGCCCAGGAAGTGCTTGCAGTCGGGGTACCACAGGTGATGGGTGTTGGAGCGCAGCCGGTAGGCGGTCTGCTGCAGGTACATGGTGGCCTGCCGCGCCACGATGCGCATGTTCTCGGGATCGCTGATGTCGAGCAGCACGATCTGCTGGCTGAAGTTTCCCAGCAGCGCCAGCTGGCCATTGGGGGCGATCGACACGTTGTGGGCGGCGCTGATCCCCTCGAAGTGCTTCATGTAGATCTTCTTCTCGGGCCAATCGAGCCGCAGCACGCCAGCGCTGCCGATCAGACCGTCGAGGTGAAGGCCATCGAGCGCCATGTAGGCGCTGAAACGTTCTTCGCTCATCAGAGTGTCTTCCCGGGAATGCGCGGGGCGGGCGCCCCGGGGCGCTTCAGGTAGTAGCTCCCCTCGCCTGGATAGGCGCGCTCACCGTGCGGCTGAAAGGTGACGAGGTCCCACCCCTCGGCGCCCAGCGCGTTCAGGATCGATTCGCTGTTCAGCGACGTGGAAGGACCGATGTTGATGATCTTGTATTGCCACTCGGTGATATCGGGTCTGAGAGCCATGGCCATGCTCCTCGCACGGGGTCGCGGGTCCGTTTCTCGGAACACAAACGTCCGATGCCCCGCTCTCTTCCCCATCCGCCGGTCCTTTTTCGGGAATAGAGGCGGGACGCGATCGTTCACTGCTCGAGGACAACCAAATGGACTACGAGATCAGCGGCATGGTGGTCGACCCCCGGTCGAAATCGGGCATCCCCAACGTCATCGTGGCGGCCTTCGACAAGGACCCGATCTTCGACGACTTCCTGGGCGAGGTGCTGTCCGACGCGGCGGGGGCCTTCCGCATCGTCTACGACGAGAAGAAGTTCAAGGGCCTGTTCGAGAAGGCGCCCGATCTCTATCTGGTGTTGAAGACGGTCAACGGGGACGTGCTGCTCAGCACCAAGGACGCCGTCCGCAAGAAGGCGTCGGCGCACGAGACCTTCCAGGTCGAGCTGCCGGCGGCCGCCATCGACAAGGCGGGGCTGACCACAGCCCAGCCGCTCGGAACCGTCTCGCGCGAGACCCTCACCCACCTCACCTGTCTCGACGGCGCGCCCGACGACGATCTGGTGAAGCAGATTCGCAACGACCTGGACGGCAAGGCGTCGGTCCTCGAGCTGTTCAAGGAGTACGCGCAAGAGCTGGCGGCCGACGCCGACAACGACGCCCTGGCGTTCCGGAAGATGGCGCGGCTGTTCGAGGCGGGCTCCCTCCCCGAGCCGTTGCTGGGGCACTTCTATGGCGTGGCGCCCGGGCTGCGCACCGGCGATCTGAGAGGCGTGGCGGCCGAGTACGGCAACTTCATGGGGGTGGTGTGGGGCTCCGTGATCGGCGGGCAGGTGCCGTGGGTGGGCAAGTCGTTCGCGCCCATGGCCGACGCCGATCGCGCCACCGCCATCGGAAGCGCCGTCCCGGCGGCGGTGCCGGTCGCCCGCGGCATCAACCACTTCAACGTGGTCGAGCACGCGCCCATCAACCTGGCGCTCAGCGAGACGCTGACCTTCATGTGGCACCTGCGCGACGCCCCCGAGGCCGATCACCTCCGTTACGGCCACGAGAAGAACGGCGGCAACTTCGCATCGCACCGGGCGCCGTCGCTCTACGCGGGCACGCCCCGCGAGGTCTACCGGTTGAACTATCGCCACGCCGGCCTGGGGAACCGCTGGCCGCTCATGTACCTGGTGGACGAGCTGGTGGGAATCGCGAGCGGCCTCTACCTCGGGCAGGTGCTGTTCGCGACGGACCACGTCTTCGAGACGTACGATCCCGCCGCCCCGGCCGACCGCTACCACTACCAGCACTTCGGCTACTTCCTGCTGTTCGACGAGTCGTGGGCGCCCGAGGCGCGCCGGCTGTACCCGCACCTCGACATGCCCGACGCCGCCGTGCGTATGCGCATCGTGGGCGAGCTGCAGCCGAAACCGCCGTCGCCGAAGTTCACCACCTTGAAGCTGGCGGGCCCCGGTGACGGGAACGTCGATCCGGCGGCGCTGGCCGCCATTCGGAAGGAGCTTCAGCAGGCAGGCACGGTGATGCACCTGCTGAAGTCGTACGCCGATCAGATCTCGCCCACCGAGGACACCCACGCGCCGGCGTTCGCGAAGCTGGGGACGCTGTTCAACGCGGGCATCGGCCCCAAGCACATGAACGGGTTCTACCGGGGGGCGCTGATCTCCTGGCAGACGCAGGGGCTGCTGGCGGTCGCCAACACCAACACGGTGAAGATCGCCTGGGAGCTGTCGCGGCGGTTCTCACCATGGACCGGCAAGCGATTCGATCCGGTCGACAAGCAGCGGCTCGGCGAGCTGACCGAAGGCTCCGAGACCAACGAGGCCGACACGTTCTTCTGCGCCAACACGGTGGTTTGGCGCACCGCCAAGGAGAAGGTCATCCAGACCCTGTCCAGGGCCGCCAACGTCTGGACGGAGGACGCGAGCGCCGACGAGAAGCGCCAGTTCGGCTACGACGCCAAGAACTTCTTCTTCATCGGCAAGCAGGCACCCAGCATCAACCCCGACAACAACGGCAAGCCGGTCTTCCAGCTGAACTACCGCTGGCCGGCCCTGCGCAACATCGTCCCCGACCGCTTCTGCATCGACGAGCTGGTCGAGATCGCGGAGGGGCTGTTCCTGGGGCAGCTCTTCTACGCGACGAACTGGCTCGACCCCTGGAATCCCAGGACCCCCGTCGCCACGTACAAGTACGGCCTGTTCGCCTACTTCCTGGTCATGGATGAAGAGTGGCACGCCCGCAGGCTGAAGCTCGGGTTCGATCTCGATGACACTTAATTAAAGGCGAAGGGGCTCTGCCACGGCGGCGAGCCCCTTCCCTCTTACGACCACTCACTTTGCTCACCTTGCGGCGGGGGACCGGGGCCCCTGCCGCAAGGTGATGTCTCTTGCGGGCGCCTAGCGGCGCGAACGGGACCGGCGGCGAATCACCAGGCCGAGCCCCACGAACAGCAACATCGCCAGGCTTGCCCCCTGCGGCCCACCGGCCACGGAGCAGCCACCCGACGAGCCGTTGTCTCCCGTACCCGAGCCGCCGCCACTGCCCGACGACGAAGAGCCGCCGGACCCGTTGCCATTCGATCCGCCGCTGCTCGAGCTGGAGCCGCCACTGGCGCTCGATCCGCCGCTGCTGGTCTGGCCGCCGGTGGCGCTCGACCCGCCGGACGACGCGTTCGAGCCACCGCTGGCGGTCGTGCCGCCGCTGCTCGTCGCGCCGCCGCTGCTCGTCGTGCCGCCGCTGCCGCTGCTCGTCGTGCCGCCGCTGCCACTCGTGGTCGCGCCGCCGCTGCCGCTGGTCGTCGCGCCGCCGCTGCCGGTCGCGCCGCCGCTGCCGGTCTTCGCGCCCCCCGCGCCGGTCGCGCCGCCGTTACCCTTGGCGCCACCACCGCCCGCGGTCGCGCCGCCGTTGCCGGTCCCCGTTCCACCTCCCGCGCCGGTGCTCGAGGTGGCGAGGCCACAGGCGCCCGTCGGCTTGTCGAGGCCCAGGAAACCGATGACGTTGCTGTAGAGCGACGCGCCGACCGTCTCGAGATCGTGCTTCTGGCTGGACGGACCGAGGTTCGTCTCGAGCCGGATGTTTCCGGCGCTGTCCTTGTACACGGTCCGCGTCCACCCGCTCAGGGAGCCCGTCCCCGCCATGCCGGCGCCGAGGCTGGACAGGTTCTGGAATTGCGCCACCACCGAGGGGAGCCAGCCGTTGAAGTTGTACTGATCACCCCCGCCGACCCACTGCTGAGAGCAACCGTATGTTCCGCTCCAGGTGAAGGCCTTGCGCGCGATGTCACCCCACTGCTGGGCGCTGTTGCCCGGCGGCTGGGAGCTGCACTTGGTGCACGTGGTGTCGCCCGACGGCCAGCCGCCCGCCGGGAACCCCGGCATCGCCGAGCCACCGGCGAACACGTCCGGGTAGACGGCGAGCAAGGTGTTCGTCATGCAACCGCCCGAGGACATTCCGGCGGCGAAGACCCGGGTCTTGTCGGCGCCCTTCGACGTGATCAGGTAATTCACCATCTTGACGATGGCCGCCTTGTCGCCATCCCGGCTGGCGCTGGAGTCGAAGCACTGCTTCCCGGCGTCGGGGGCGATGATGTAGAAGCCGTTCTTGTCGGCCGCGGAGTCGAACCACCCGTGCACGGTCGACGCGTGCCCCGTGCACATGTGGATCGCCACGAGGATCGCGGGCGATGCCGCCACCGTGCTGGGGGTGTAGAGGTCACCCTGCAGGGTCGCACCAAAGCCGCTGAAGTTGGCCTGCCAACCCGCGAAGGCGGGCGAGGCGAGGAGCAGCCCGGCCGTGGTCGCCAGGAGAGTAACGAGACTACGAGATCGGGTCATGGGGTGATTCCTCCGGGGGTTTGCTGCGACGAGAGGCTCGAACGGAGCTGAGGGTGCGCGTGTCTCCCCGTCGGCCTTTCAGGCGCGGACGAAGCCCTGCGCGCGAATGAATGGGGGACCATTACGGATTCGTAGACGCCTCCATGCGAAGAAACCGGCTCACGCACCCGACGCAGCGCGCCTTGGGTGCCAGTAGACGCTGCCGTTGTCGGCGATGCCCCACATCTGCCAGTGACCGGCGGCGATGTCCGCGAGCTGTCTGGCACTTCATCCGTGACGATTCGTCATCAATGGTCCGAGGGTCATTTGCGCGCCGCCCGCGCGACCGGCACGATGGCCGGGGTGGACAAGCCGCCGCCGGGACTGCTTCGTCGCTGGTTGCGCGTGATCCTTCCCCTGCTCATCACCTTGCTCGTCGTCGTGGTCGTCCTCGGCGGCGTGCTCACGTGGCTGTCGACCGACCACTTCCGGACGTTCGGCGGCTCGCCCACGGGCGAGCGGCTGGCGCGCATGCGGGCGTCGCCGCGCTTCGTCGACGGCAAGTTTCAAAACGCCGAGCCGACCAGCCTGATGGCGCCCAGCTCGTACGGGAGCGCGCTGAGGCAGTGGCTGTTCGGCAAGGAGATGCGCCAGCCCCCCTGCCCGCTTCCGCTGGTGACCGACACCGCCGCGCGCCTGGCCGTGCCCGCGGCGTCCGGATTGCGCGTCACCTGGCTCGGCCACTCGACGACGATCCTCGAGATCGACGGCGCGCGGATCCTGACGGATCCCGTCTGGGCCGAGCGCGCCTCCCCCTCGCGCTGGGTGGGACCGCACCGGATGCATCCGCCGCCGCTGGCGTTCGCCGACCTGCCCTCGATCGACGCGGTGCTGATCTCGCACGAGCACTACGACCACCTCGACATGGGGACCGTGCAGGCGCTCGGCGCGCGCGGCGTCTCGTTCCACGTGCCGCTCGGCATCGGCGCGCACCTGGCCGCCTGGGGGATCCCGGCCGCGCAGATCGTCGAGCACGACTGGTGGCAGGACGCGACGTTGCCGAACGGCGTGCGCATCGTCTCGACGCCGGCGCGCCACTTCAACGGCCGGGGCATCCCCTGGCGAGTCGGCGCGCTGTGGACGTCGTGGTCGATCATCGGGCCGCGACACCGCGTCTTCTTCAGCGGCGACACGGGCCTCACGGACGGGTTCACCGAGGTGGCCCGGCGCGAGGGGCCCTTCGACGTCGCGCTGCTCGAGATCGGCCAGTATCACGAGAGCTGGGGGAGCATTCATCTCGGCCCGGCCGGCGCGCTCGAGGCCTTCACGCGGCTCGGCGCCAGGACGCTGATCCCGATCCACTGGTCGACGTTCGTGCTCGCCTACCACGCCTGGTCAGAGCCGGCCGAGACGCTGGTCGACGAGGCGGCCAAGCGCGGGATCCCGGTGCTGACCCCGCGCCTCGGCGAGCCGATCGAGCCAGCGGCGCCCGGCGGCACCAGCACGGCGACGACGGCCTGGTGGCGGGCGCTGCCGCCGATCGCGCCCCGCTGCCCGTGAGGCTCAGCCGGCCCGCGCCGCCGGAGGAGAAGCCTTCGGTCAGACGCCTTCGTCAGACACCTTCGTCCCAGATCGTCTGCCAGGTCCAGGGGCTCCCCTCGACGACCCAGAAGGAGCAGGCGACCAGGTGGCGATTCCGATCGAGGCCGGCGAGCCGTTCGAGGTCGGCCCTGGTGAGCTCGACCGCCGCAACCTCGGCGATCGAACGAATCACCGGGTCGTCCAGCAGGACGGGCGCGTCGGCCTCCTTGACGAACGCGGGTCGATCGGACGAACCGAGCGGTGAGTACGCCGTGACGTGTATGCCCTGCGCGGCGCAATACGCGACGAGGTCGTCTTGCTGGAGCAAGGGATGCAGCTCGAGTTGATTGACCTCCGGCTTGATCTTGCAGCGCGGGAGCAGCTCGCGGATCTTCTTGGCGGAGAAGTTCGAGAGGCCGAGGTGGCGCACCAGCCCCGCGCTCGCCGCGTCCTCCAGCCCCGCCCAGGTCGAGGAAATCGGAACCTCCGCGGGGGGAAGGAAATCCGCCCCGGAGACCGGAATGAACACATCCGCCTTCAGCGGGATCGGCCAGTGGATCAGGTAGAGGTCGAGGTATTCGAGGCCCAGGTCCGTCATCGTCTTCTTCAACGCCGGCGCCACGTTCCCCCGCCCGTGGGAGTTGCCCCACAGCTTGGAGGTGACCCACAGGTCCTGGCGGGCCACTTCACCGTCGCGCATCGCGTCCCGGAGCGCTTGACCGATCTCCGCCTCGTTGCCGTACAGCGACGCGCAGTCGAAGTGCCGGTAGCCGATGCGGAGCGCTTCCCTGACGGTCGCGTAAACCTGTCCCGGATCAGATTTCCAGGTGCCGAGCCCGAGCAGCGGCAGCCGATCACCGTTGGTCAAGGTATGCGTTGGGACCGACTTGGCCGAAATTGCTCCGGCTTCTGCTGCGACTTTGCTCACGATCGCTCCTCCTCTTGGTGTGATGCTGCGGCTTTCAGAGGAGAGGCGTTCGTTGCACGGCATTCCTGGTTCGGTGGAACGAACCGTCGTCGTTCGTTTGGAACGAACGGCCCGACGTCAGGTCATCCAGGACACATCGCGCCGGGGTTCGTAGCAGCACGAGGCGCCCGTCACCAGCCACTCGTCCAGATGCGCCGCCAGCTCCGGAACCGTCGTGGAGAGGAAGCTGATGGCGTGGCGAATCGTCCGCGTCACGTTGAGGCGCGCCTTCTCGGTCGGCGAGCCGGTCCGCCGCGGCTTGCCGGCGAGCCCGGTGGCTCTGGCGAGCTCCTTGAGCAGCGACTCGCGCTCGGTGCTTCGCTTCGCGTGGCGCGCGAGATCGTGGTGCGCCTCGGCTTCCTCCAGCTCGCCGTCCAGCTCGCCGAGACGCCGACGGTACTGTCCGTGACCCCGGCGAGCTCTCGCTCCCGCCCAAGCAGTCGGCGTGGACGCAGCGCCGCCGATCAGGGAATTCCCGTGAGCTTGAAATCATCCGGCCCCGCGACGGCGGTCACGTCGGCATTCTCCCCCTCGGGGGCAGGCGTGGCAACGCCCAGAACATCGTGAAACGATCGACGGTATCCCGTCACCCTCCATCCGTGGCGGCGGCGTAACGGACGCTTGGTTGGACAGGAGCACCGGCTGCTGCTTCCTTATGGACATGCATGACGTCGTGGTGGTTGGCGCCGGGGTCGTGGGCCTGACCTGCGCGGCTCGCTTGCTGGAGGCGGGAGCGAAGGTGACGGTGGTGACGGCGGACGAGCCGGGCCAGACCGTCTCGGCGATCGCCGCGGCGGTCTGGTACCCGAGTCACGTGTCCCATGACCCGCGCCTGCTCGCCTGGTCGCGACGGACCTTCGACGAGCTGGCCGCTCAGGCCGCGCGGGGCGTCTCGGGCGTGGTGATGCGTCCGACCCGGATGCTGCTGCGCACCCCGAGCCCGCCGCGGCCGTGGTGGGCCGAGGCGGTCGACGACTTCCGGGCGGTCCCGCCTGCGGAGGTGGCGGCGCCCTTCACCGGCGAATGGCAGTTCACGGTGCCCACCGTCGAGATGGAGCCCTACCTCGACTGGCTCGTGCAGCGAATCACCAGCGGTGGCGCCGAGCTGCTCCGACGCCGGGTCGAGCGGCTCGCCGACGTGGCCCCCCTGGCCCCGGTGGTCGTCAACGCCACCGGCCTCGGCGCGGCGCAGCTGGCCCCCGACCCCAGCGTGCACCCGGCGCGTGGACAGATCGTCCTGGTCGCGAACCCGGGCCTGCGCACCTCCATGCGCGACGAGGACAATCCGGCAGGCATGACGTACGTCCATCCGCGCAGCCGCGACGTGGTGCTGGGCGGCACCTTCGACGCCGGACAGTGGGACCGCACGCCCGACGCCGCGGTCGGACGAGCGATCGTCGAGCGGTGCGCCGCGCTGGTACCGGAGCTACGAGGCGCGCCCGTGCTCGACCAGCTGGTCGGGCTGCGCCCGGCACGGAACGGCGGAGTCCGGCTGGAGCTCGCTCCACTCGACCTCCCCGGCGGCGTCCGCCTGATCCACGACTATGGCCACGGCGGGGCCGGCGTGACCCTGTGCTGGGGATGCGCCGACGACGTGGTGAAGCTGACGCAGGAGACCTCGTCCCGGTAGGCCCGCGTCAGGACGTTGGCAACATGTCGTTGCCGACTCGACAACACCGTACGGCGCCCACCCGATTAAAACGTCTGTTTTAGTAATTTAAACTACTTATTTTGGTGGCAAGAATCGTGCAGTGACTCTGCCCGCAGCGGGACGATGCTACCGCCTGCCCGGCGAGGGCTCTCGAGCGCGACAGCGCCGGAGACCATGTCGTGCCCGACCGGCCCCCTAGCCTACGAGGATCGATGCGCGCACCGAACGGAACCTACTGGCTACTGTCCGCGGCGGGCGCCCTCTCGATCGCGGGATGCGGTGAGCCGGCGCCCGGGTTGAGTCGAGAGTCGTCGGCCGCGGTCGCCTCCGCCAACGGCCTGGCCGCCATCAATGGCCTCAACGCCCACAACGGCCTCGACACCGTCAACGGGCTCAACGCCCACAACGGCCTGGCCGCCATCAACGGCCTCAACGCCCACAACGGCCTGGCCGTCATCAACGGCCTCAACGCCCACAACGGTCTCGCCATCGTCAACGGCCTCAGCGCCACCAACGGCCTGAACGCCCACAACGGTCTGAACGCCCACAACGGCCTGGTGGCAGGCACCACGACGGGCACCGCCCAGATCAGCGCGGCCGCCTGGCAAGCCGGCGCCAAGCCTCCGACTGGATCGTCGTCGACCGCTTCGCCCGCCCTTGCCCCATCCCCCGCGGGCGCGAGCAACGGCCTGATGACCAGCGCGGACGGCCGCACCACCATGAGCTACATCGTGCGCTGCGCGCTGCCGACGGGGCACAGTGTGACGATGACGGATCAGAACGGCACCGCGTACACCTATCAGGGCCAGATCGGCATCGCGCCCCAGTGGGAAAACGGCGCCTGCGACACCGCCTGCCAGGAGTACATGACGGCCTGCTTGCTGGCCCACGTGAACACCACGGGGCAGCACATCTCGCTGTGGCTCGACAGCGCCAGCCTGGCCATCGGCTGGGGCCGCGACGCCAACTACCCCTACCAGGAGGGGACCTTCTACGGGAACATCTTCCAGAGCCCCCCCAAGGCCTACTACTGCGACGGCAAGGATCACGCCTTCGGCGTCGTCCCCGGTCGGCTCGGGGCGAGTCAGACCGGCAGCCCTTACACCAATCCGCTGGGTCAGGACGTGCTTTGCAAGGACCGTTGCACGGCGGCGGGCGGCACGAAGAACGACGACGGCTTCTCGTCGTGCCCGGGCATCGCCACCGAGAAGTTCACCCGTGTGGTCACGGTGTACCGGAACTTCGATCCGTCGACGATGTACAAGATCTGCAACCGGGTGAGCGGCCTGTGTCTGGACGTCGCGCAGCCGGGCCACACCGCCGGCGACGGCGCCCCCATCCTGGAGGAGAAGTACAACAGCACCTACTTCGGCCAGAAGTGGATCATCACGATGACCGCTCCCGGGCAGTACCAGGTCAGCAACTACGCGACGGGCCTGGCGCTCAGCTCGTCGGGCACGGCGATGATCCTTCACCCCTACACGGGCGCCTCGTCGCAGCTCTGGGCCTTCAAGTCGATGGCCGACGGAACGGGCTACGATCAGATCCTCCCGATGAGCAGCACCACGGCGTCGGTGACGGCGCCGAACAACGGCTCGACCGTGGTGGGGCAGACGGTCGCGCTCTCGGGCTGGCTGTCCAACGACGCCCAGAAGTGGGTCCTGTCGATCGCGAACTGAGGCCGGCTCGGGGAGCCCGGGAAACGCGCCTCGCTCGACGACGTTCGGGGCGTGGCCAAGCCGGCCCAATCAAAGTGGGCAAATGCCGGCTACCATGTCGCTCATGGTGGGCCTGCCCCTTGGGCGCGTGGGACCGGGACGTCGCCGTCGAATCGCCGGGCTCGTCACGGTCGCGCTCACGTGCCTGCTGGGCTCCGCGGCCCGGGCGGGAGAGGACGCCCTTCGCTACGACTGGCGCATCGACGGGGCGGTCACCGCCGCCGGGTTCGCCTTCTGGGGCGGAACACAGCTGATCGAAAGCAAGCTCGCGGCGACCAGCTGCCGCTGGTGCGACCCCGCCAGCGTCGACGTCTCGGTGCGGGGCGCGCTTCGCTGGAACGACACCGGCGCGGCCAATCTGGCTAGCAATCTGGGCGCCTACGGGGTCGTCCCGCTCGCCAGCCTCGGTCTGCTGACGCTCGACGCCCAGCAACGAGGTCGCCTGGACGAGCTGCCCGGCGACGGGCTGGTGATCGCAGAATCGGTCGCGGTCAATGGCGCCCTCGCTCAGCTCGTGAAGTTCGCGACGGGGCGGGAGCGCCCTTTCGTCAACGCGCTGCCGGCCGCTCAGAAGCCGCTCACCGCCCACCCCGCCGACAACAACGTCTCGTTCTATTCCAGCCACACGAGCTTCGCGTTCGCGCTGGCGGTCTCGACCGGCACCGTCGCTTCGATGCGGCACACCCGCTGGGCTCCCGCCGTCTGGGCCGCGGGATTGGCGAGCGCGGCCGCGGTCGGCTACCTGCGTATCGCCGCCGACAAGCACTACTTCACCGACGTTCTGGTCGGCGCCGCGGCTGGCTCCGCGATCGGGTTCGCGGTCCCTTACGGTGTTCATCACGAGGCGGGCGCGCTGGCCGTCGCTCCGGTCCCGGGAGGCGGCGCCATCTTGACGGTCACGGCGCGCCTCTAGCGCGTCAGGCGCGGGTCGTCAGATCCGGAAGAGCGCCAGCACCTTCCTGAACGTCTGGCCGATCCCCCACAAGAGGGGAAGACCGACAGCCAGCCAGGCCCCCGTCATTGCCAGCTTCGTCTTCAATGGCGTCGCTCCGGACGCGCTCTCGGCCAGGTCATTTGTCGAGTTTGAAGCCATGTGGTCCTCTCCTTGGTCACGTCCCCGGATCTACGTCGCGTCAGGCGAGCGCGGGCTTCTTCGGAGGCGCGACGGGACCGCGCGGCTCGGAGGGGACTGATCTGGAAGGGTCGGAGGGCCGTGGGCCCTTTCCCTCTTCGAAGTAGCGCGCGGCCACGGGCCTGATCGCCAGGTTCGCGAAGAACGCCACCACCAGCAACCCCGCCATCACATACATCGTGACGTTGTAGGCCTGGTACCTGGGAACGCCATGCTCGATCTGGGCCTCGCGCATGTAGTTGACGAGCACCGGCCCGAGGACGCCCGCCGCCGACCAGGCCGTCAGCAGGCGCCCGTGCACCGCGCTCACGTACTTGGTGCCGAACAGATCGGCCAGATAGGCCGGAATGGTGGCGAATCCGCCTCCATACATGGTCAGGATGGCGCAAAAGCAGGCCACGAAGAGCGAAATGCTTCCGAGCTTGCCGGCCAAGGGCACCACCGCGTAGAGCGCCGGGCCCAGCGTGAAGAAGCAGACGTACGTCGCCTTGCGGCCGATCTTGTCGGACAGCGAAGCCCAGAAGAATCGGCCCGCCATGTTGAACAGGCTGAGCAGTCCCACGAATCCGGCCGCGGCGCTGGCGGTGACGGTGCCCTTGAAGATCTCCTGAACCATGGCCGAGGCCTGCCCGAGCACGCCGATGCCAGCGGTCACGTTGAAGCACAGGACCACCCACAGCAACCAGAACTGCGGTGTGCGAATGGCCGCGGCTGCCGTGACGTTGCCGTGGGTGATCAGCGCCTTTGTCTTGTCGGCGCTCTCGGTCCAGCCGGCTGGTTTCCAGCCGGCCGGCGGCACACGATAGCCGAACGCGCCCGCCGACATGACCAGCAAGTAGACAACTCCCAGCACCGCCCACGTCTCCGCCACGCCGGTCGAGGTGGGCGAGGCGAAGTGCTTCATGAGAAAGTCGGACAGCGGCGAGGCGATGAGCGCCCCGCCGCCGAAGCCCATGATCGCCATGCCGGTCGACATTCCCCGTCGATCGGGGAACCACGCGATCAACGTGGACACGGGCGTGATATATCCGATGCCCAGGCCGCAGCCGCCGAGCACGCCGTATCCGAGATAGACGAGCCATAGCTGGTGGAGGTGAATGCCGAGCGCGCCGACGAGGAAGCCGCCCCCCCAGCACAGCGCCGCCGCGAAGCCGCTCTTGCGCGGCCCGCTCGCCTGCGCCCATTTACCGAACAGCGCCGCCGATGCGCCGAGCACGAAGATTGCGATGGTGAAGATCCAGCCGAGCTGGGTGAGCTTCCAGTCGCCCGCGATCGACTTCGTGATCCCGAGCTGCCTCGTCAGCGGCAGGTTGAAGACGCTGAGCGCGTAGACCTGGCCGATGCACAGATGCGTCGCCAAGGCACACGGCGGGACGAGCCACCGACTGAATCCCGCCTTTGCCACGGTGGCTTCCTTGCCCAGGCCCAGCCTGCCGCCACTTCCTGGCGCGACGGCCGTCGATGGCGGCTTCTCGCCGGAAGGTTTCAGGGCACCCAGGGGACCTTCCGTTGAAATTCCGGGCATGCGCATACCTCCTGAAGCTGCGGCAGGCGACCGCGGGCAGGTCGATGCGCTGCGGCCAATCGATGGCCGAGCGCTCAATCAGATGGCACCTCGATCCATGGGTCGGGATCGACCGGGACGCAAGGGGTGCGGCCGTCACGGAGGCCGAGTGAGCCCCGTCCGCGCGGCACGATTTTGTGTGGGGACCACGACACGGCTGTCACTGCTTCGTCGTCGGGTCCAACCGGGGCCGCGGCCCGAGGGGCCTGGACCGCATGGCACTTCCCGTGCTGTCATCGCCGGCCACGATGACCAGCTCTCACGACCGGACCGCGCTCTCCACCAGGGCCATCGCGGCCGCGATGCTCGTCGCCATCGCCTGCGCCGCCCCGCCGCAGGGACAGCCGGGCACGGGCGGTGTTCAGGGCGGCGGCGGTAACCCGTCCGGCTTCGGCGGCGCACCAAACGGAAGCGGCGGCATGAACGGCGGCGGCGCCGGCGGCAGCCGAGCCTTGGGCACCGGCGGGGTCGGTATGGGCGGCGGTCCCGGTACCGGAGGCGGCCTCGGCACCGGAGGCGGCGGTCCGGGAACCGGGGGCAGCGCAGGAGCGGGCTCGGGAGGCACGGGCAGCGGCGGACGCGGCGGCGCCGGCGGCGGGGGCGCGGGGGGGCACGCGCCCACGGCTGGCTCGCCCTGCGAATCGAACGCCGACTGCGGCTCCAACGTCGGTGCCCTCACCTGTCGCGCCCCCGGCGAGTTCCTCGGCTGCGGCAATTGCATCCAGGGTCCGAGCAGCTGCTCGAGCGACACCGACTGCGCGTCCATCTCCGACGGCGGCGTCGCGGTGGCGCACAGGATCTGCGCGATCGCCCCCAGCGCCGATTGTTACTGCTCGAGCGTGAAGATTTGCCAGATCGGTTGCAGCAGCCAGGCCGATTGCATCACGGGCCAGGGCTGCAACGCCAGCCACCAGTGCCAGAGCAGCTGCACCCCGGGCGACGGCACCTGCCCCACCGACTATTCGTGCAGCGCGAGCGGCTTCTGCACCCAGAACAGCTGCACCGACGACTCGCAGTGTTCGGGCGCGTGCGTGAAAGGCAGCTGCTACGTCACGCCCGGCACGTGCGCCGTCCGCCCCGCGTAGCTGCCTCGAATGATCGAAGCCTTGCCCCGAGTCTCAGCTTTCTGACGAGGCTCTCCCACGCGGCCCCATCGGCGTGGGAACAACCGGCCCGCCGCAAGGCGGCCCGACCTGGCGTCGGTGTTGCAACTGACGGCGACATGACGTTCGAGATGCCTCCCATCCACCGCGGCGCCAGGCGCTCGGCGGCGATCGTGGCCGCTGCTTTCATCGGTCTTCTCGCCGGCTGCTCCAGCGAAGGCAGTCCCGGCGCCGATGCGGCGACGGCTTGCCCCCAGAGCGTGCAGCAACGCTGCGCTCAGGGGGACCCGCCCGCCGGTGAGTTTGGCGTGCACTGCGCCCAGACTCTCGCCGCCGCCGAGGCTGATCCCTCCTTCTGTGCCAGCCTTCCCGATGCGCACGAGGAGACCTGTGGCAGCTACAAGGCGGTGGTCGTCACCAACGTCGACTTCTCGTACATCTACTACTACGACGCCTCGGGCGCGCTGATCGCCATCGCCAGCAACGGGCTCGTCAAGGGGATGCAGTGTCTCGCCGGCTCCCCCGGTTTCGTCCTGCCGTCCCCCTGCACCGACGACGGAAGCCTCCCCGTCTGCGCGGGCGCCGGACCGTGAGGCGTCTTCCGCGGGGCGCGACGACGACCAGCGGCTCGGGTTTCCGCGCCGCTCAGCCGTCGTCGGGTGCATCACTCACTGCTGAAGGGTCAAGCCCGTCAAGACGACCGGGTTCAGTCCGGGGATGTGTCGGACCGGTCTCTCCGCGCAGTCGTAGTAGTCGACCTCCTGGGCGGCTCGATGATCGCGCACCAAGGTGCAGACCAGCGGCAACCCGAGCGTGTCCGCGGAACGCGCCTGGACCCACGCCATCTTGGTCTGGACCATCGTGGCCTTGAGCGTCGTGTCGTGCACGAAGGAGCCACCGGACCAGACGGCGAACAGAAAGTCCTCGCCGTTGCGAGACAGGCGCCAGCCGGAGCCGGAATCGCCGTGGCACAAGCTTCGAATCGAAGCGTAGCCATCGACGGTGAACCAGGTGACGCCGTCGACGACGCCCGAGCCCGAGAACGCGAACGTTCCCCCACGCTTCGTGTGCTTGCCGTCGTCACCCGAAGGATCCGGGCAGTCGTAGGCCCCGCCCGCGTTCGTGCCACCGCCGTAGCCGGTCACCGAGAACTGGCCGCCGCGCGTGTTCCACGGCGTCTCGGGCCCCGCATAGACGCGCTCGCGGGTGAAGCTCGTGCCCATGCCGGCGCCGCTCAGGTTGACGAGGGCGATGTCCCAGGGCACGTTATCGACCCAGTTGGCGCCGGGCTGAAAGTTCGGGTGGATGATCACGTTCGAGACGTTCGAGTACGCGCTGATCTGCGCGGTCTGGCCCGTGCGGATCTCGACGGTGCGCGAGCCGGAGCTGCCGAAGCAATGCGCCGCGGTGAGAACGTAGTGCTGGGATATGACGGTGCCGGTGCAGAACCCGAAGTGACCCGGGTTGTTCGGATCCGGCACGCGCACCTCGACGACGTACGCCGGATCGGCGGAGACGTCCCCGTTGGTGAGCGCGGCCTGGTCGGTGCCCGGCTCCGTCGCTTCGTCCGCCGCGTCTTCCGGCGCGCCGCAACCGAGCAACATCAGCGGTGCCAACAGCACGGCGGCTCGGAGCGCGGTGACGGCGACGGGCCTCGCGCGGGTCACCCGGTCGCCCTCGTTCGCGCCTCCGTCGGAGGCATCAAGTCCGAACTGGCCGGTCACCCGTCGTTCCTCGACCGTCTGATTCTTCATGTCGACCCCTTCCTTGCGAACATCGTCGCCTGCGTTGGTTCCGTCGGCGACAATTGCTCCGCCGACCCGAGGCAGGCGTTGCACCGGATATGCCAGGTCGTTGGGTGTCCCCTGCCCCGCGGAAACAGCAGGCCGCCCCCTCCGCGGTCCCTGCGCGAATGCAGCCGCGTGCGCGCGGCTGCAAGACCTTGCAGCCGCGCCTGCAATGTCTTGCAGCGGTGATGAGCGCAGTCGCGAGCGATCACTGAGCCGCGATGGTCAGCAGAACTCCTCCGCTACCCGGATGGAGGGCGACAAACTCCGACGTAGACGCCGTGCCCCCATCCTGCCCTGCCGCCGACTGCCGCCTGCTCCGTTGGAATCGACGACGACCGATCACGTCGGAACAGGTACACCCGTGTCAGTCGGATGAGGCGTCCCACGCCGCTCCGGCGCCCATCAGGTCGCTTGGCCGTGCACCGACTTCCGCGTCGAGGGCGGCGTCCCTTGCGGACCGCTTCCCAGACCGGAGCCGTCATTCAGCAGCCGGGCCTTTCGCTCCTCGTACTCGGCGGTGGTGATATCACCAGACGCATACCGTCTCTGCAGGATGGCCAGCGGGTCATCGAACAGGCGCAGCCGCTTCCGCGGGACCGGCGTCAGCATCGCGAAGAATGCGACCACCATCACGACCCAGAAAAGCCACCAGAAGAACGTCATTCCCCAGAGCGAGTAATAGAACATGGTGCCCTCCTAACTTCTGTTCCCAAACTAAGGTCGCGCGATGTGCTGTCAACCCGGCGACGCCTGCCCCGGGGACAAACCATCTTGCCAATCTCCGATCCGGATCCATGACTCACCAGAGGAGCACGGACGGCATCACATGACGTTGCTGCATTTACGGAATGAAGATGGAAGAGTCCATCTGGTCGGCGGTCGGGTGCGCTCTCCGCGGAGAGTCCGATGAACGTCCTGATCTCGGGCGCGGGCATCGCCGGCTGTTGTCTGGCGTTCTGGCTCGAACGACACGGGTTCCGGCCCACCATCGTCGAACGCGCGCCGCGTCCACGCACCGGCGGATACATCATCGACTTCTGGGGCGCCGGGATGGACGTGGTGGAGCGCATGGGCCTCCTATCCGAGATCATGGCGAAGGGCTACAAGGTCCGGGAGGTGCGGCTCGTCGGCTCGCGCGGCCACCGCGTGGGCGGCTTCTCGGTCAGCGTCCTCGACCGCGTCACCAGGGGGCGGTACACCAGCTTGCCCCGCTCGGAGCTGGCGTTGTCCCTTCACGGCGCTCTCGGTGATCGCGTCGAGACGATCTTCGATGACGCCATCGCGGGGATCGAGGATACGGGCAAACAGGTCCAGGTTCGCTTCCTCCGCGCTCCGGAGCGGACGTTCGACCTGGTGATCGGAGCCGACGGCCTCCATTCGCGGGTGCGGCAGCTGGTCTTCGGCGCGGAGGCTCGATTCGAGCGGTTCCTGGGCATCAAGGTGGCGGCCTTCCAGGCCCTGGGCTATCGACCCCGGGACGAGCTCGTCTACGTCATTCATCGCGATGTCGGCCAGCAGGTGGGTCGCTTCTCGATGAAGGACGATCGCACGATGTTCCTGTTCGTGTTCGCCGACCCGACGGCCGAACTTCCGGCCGACCTGGCGGGGCAGAAGGCGCTGTTGCGCCGGCGATTCTCCGGCTCGGGGTGGGAGTGCCCGTCGATTCTGGCCGCGCTCGACGGCGCCGACGATCTGTACCTGGATCGCGTCAGTCAGGTTCGCCTGGATCGCTGGGCCCTGGGTCGGGTTGCCCTGGCCGGCGACGCCGCCTTCTGCGTCTCGCTCCTCGCCGGCCAAGGCTCCGCGCTGGCGATGGTGGCGGCCTACGTCCTCGCTGGCGAGCTCAAGCGCGCCGGCGGCGATCATCGGGCCGCGTTCGGGCGCTATCAGGATCGCATCGCCGGCCTGATCGCCACGAAGCAACAGGGGGCGCTCAAGCTCGCCTCCTTCTTCGTGCCGCGCTCGCGTTTCGGGATCTTCCTGGGAGATCAGCTCACGAAGCTGATGTCCCTGGGCCCCGTGGCCGAGCTCGCCATCGGCCGCGCGCTGCGCGACCCGATTGACCTTCCGGAGTATTGAGGGTTCTCGTTCGCCTTTTCCTCGGGCCCGATCGACAGCTTGGATGAGCCCTTCCGCGCCAACCGGCGGGCGGTGCGCCGCAAGGGCACGGTTCGTCAGGGGGAAGAAGATGCGACGGGCGAGACCGGGTCGCGGCAAAAATCGCTCGTCGCCGCCCCGCCACTTTCAACTTCGGAAACGATGACTATGAGGGCTACGAGCGGAAGTGCGTGTCGCTCCTGGCGGAGCGTGTTACGGCGGCCCCACGCGAGCTTCCAGAATGGACGCTCGTTCGCGCTCGAAGCAGATGGGCCGCGCCTGGGGCGCAATGGAACGAAAGGAGTCCGTCATGAATGGCTCGGTTCGAATTGGGAACGCTCTCACCTCGGTGGCGCTGGCGGCGATTGCAGCGGGGGCTTGCAACAGGAGCGCCCGGGACGCGACCACGCGCCCCGACCAGACCGCCTCCCAGACACGAACGATGATGGTAGCCAGCGGCGGCCCAGCGGGCGCGCCCAGGTCCTTGAAGGACGCGGACATCCGGCGCGCCGTCGTCGACGAACTGTTTCGAGGCCCGCACGTCCGGGACGGCTCGATCCTGGTCGACTGCGCCGACGGCATCGTTGAGCTCACGGGGACGGTCGACAACTTGCTCGCCAAAGATCGGGCGGTGGCGATCGCGGAGGGGGTCAAGGGCGTGCGCGCCGTCAGCGATCGCATTCACGTCGAGCCCGTCAACCGAACGGACACCGCGATCGTCTCGGACGTCCGGAGCGCCTTGCAGTACGATCCCGCGGCTCGCTCCTACAAGATCGGGGTCAGCGGCAGCAACGGGACCGTGCGTCTCTCGGGAGTCGTGCAATCCTGGAATGAGAGGCGCCTCGCCGACCGACTGGCGCGAAGCGTCCGTGGCGTGCGAGCCGTGAACGATGATGGTCTCACGGTCACCCTCGTCGGCTCGCGCGGCGACGCGGACATCCAGCGCGACATCACGAGCCGCCTCGGCTGGGACACGTTCCTGCATGACGACCCCATCACCGTGAGCGTGGACAAGGGGCGCGTCCGGCTGAGCGGGGTGGTGGGCAGCGCCGCCGAGAAGTCAGAGGCGCAGCTGGCTGGCTGGGTGCGCGGCGTCACCGGTGTCGACGGCTCGGGGCTCTCGGTCGAGTGGTGGGAGCGGGACGCGAACGCCCGGAGCCAGAAGTATCCTCCCAGGACGGACGCCGAGATCGCGGCGGCCGTGAAGGACGCCATGCTCTACGATCCTCGCGTCGTCTCCTTCGAGGTCAAGCCCACGGCCATGGGAGGCGTCGTGACCCTCTCCGGTCAGGTGACCAGCCTGAAGGCCAAGCTGGCCGCCGAGTCCCTGGCCCGACACACCGTGGGCGTCATGGGCGTTCACAACGAGATCGCCGTCAAGGCCGGGCCGCCGATCTCGGATCAGGATCTCGCCAAGCACGTCTCGTCGGCGCTGGCGTTCGACCCGTCCTTGACCGAGGCCTCCGTCGATGCCCGGGCCGCGAACGGAAGGGTCACCCTGACCGGGAAGGTCCCGACCATGTTCGAGAGGGCCGAGGCGCTCGATGTGGCGAGCAGCATGAACGGCGTGGTGTCCGTGGACAATCAGCTGAGGGTCTCGGCGCCCGAGGTGCCCTTTGTCTGGCAGTCTCACGTCTTTCCGTTCGGACCGTACGTGGAGGAGTGGCACTACCTGACCGATGCGCCCATGCAATCGGACAAGGAGATCGTCCGGAACATCAACCGCGAGCTGGACTGGAGTCCCTTCGTCGACGCCACGCGCGTGCACGTCGACGTGCGGGGCGGCAAGGCCACGCTGACCGGCCAGGTCGGCTCCTGGAGCTCCCGTGGCGCGGCCGAGGATGATGCCTTCGAAGGAGGCGCCATCTCCGTCGACAATCAGCTGACCGTGGCAGGCTGACGGACCGCTCGGTCCGCTCGCCCCCGCGGGCGGGGCTCGACGGAAAGCTCACGGAGGAGCGACACGCTGCCACACGGCCGCCTGGAGCCCGCCAGCCCGTATTTTTTGTGATCGGAATGACCCATTCTCGAGCATTCCGATAATGGAATTCTTTCCGCCCCCGCCACCGGGCCTGATTCCACGGAGCCCTCGATGAGTCCCCGCTTCACTCGGTCCAGCCCTGCCCGGAAGGGGCGTCGCCTCGCCGCGAGCACCTTGCCTTTGGGCTTGGTGGCACCTGGAAGAACGGCAGCGGCCTGCGGCAGTCGAGCGGCTCCGAGCCCTGCCATGACCTGCCTCATGAGCTTCCTGGGCAAGTAGAATCGTCCGGGATCACTGCGCGAGGGGGGGCGCGGCGGACGTGGCCTCGCCACAGGAGCCAGGCGGTGGCGTAACCCCA
>DASYCK010000120.1:0-13852 GCA_036500205.1 Polyangia bacterium
CCCACGCCTGCCGGCGCTGCCATCATGGCGACGGTCACCTACGACGCGATCGTCGCCAGCGGATACTTCTGAGTCCGATCGATCATGTCGAAGGGGCTCACCGCACGCGGCGCGACGTCAGCCGATATTGATGGAGGGGATCTGATAGTCGTCCCAGGACGGCGTGTGGTTGTCGTCCGAGGCTGGCTGGTTCCAGAGGTAGAGGGCGGGATAGCCGACTTCGACCACGCCCGCCTTGACGGTCATCGGCGCGACATAAAGCTGCGGCCGGCCATCGCGGGTCGACGAGAACGTCACCCAGTAATAGGTGGTCCCGTTGGAGGCGGCCGTTTGTTCGGGCGACCACTTCGGCCAGTCGTTCGTCACGCCCGGGCTGCGGGCGCCGGTCTGGCAGGCCGGCGGGTCGTTGGCGCCGAACCGCAGCGCCTGCCCGCCGACCGACGAGACCACGAACACCTCCGCCTGGTTGTTGCTGTAGGAGTTTCCGTTGCCGGCGAACCGGGTGAACGCGACGTAGGCGTCGTCCGGGGAGAACGCCGGGTAGTACTCGGTGTAGGCGGGGTCGGAGGCGCCCGGGAGCTTGCCGGCCGCGCCGCCCGCGCGGGCGCCGTACGGCACGGTGTAGAGATCGGCCGGCCCATTCGCCAGCCGCCCGTCGACCAGCGAGGTGGCCGACGCATAGACGATCTGCGTGCCGTCGTGGCTGAAGCTCGGCTCGGTGGCGCCGGCCGAATCGCCGGCGCGCGCGAGCGTCCCCTGCGCGCCGTCGGTGTCGAGGTTGAGCCACAGGAGCTGCCCCTGGTTCTTGCCGTCCATCACCAGCACGACGTGGTCGCCGTCGGTCCAGTGGCTGCGCGAGAACGCGGGGATGCCGCGCAAGCCCCGCAGCGCCGCCAGCTGGGCGGGCGTGGCCCAGGAGGGCATCTGCCCGACGGTGGCGCCCGAGATGTCGGCGACCGAGTCGTAGTAGCTGTCGGGCCCGCTGTTGTTGTGGGGCCCCAGCTGGAACCCGACGCTCAGCCCGTCGGGCGTGGCGGCGTGGCACCCGATGCAGCCGTCGTTCTGGGACGCCGTGATCGTCGGCGCCAAGAGCTGGCTCGCGACGAGCACGTCCTCGACCCCCTCCTCGCCGATGCCGAAGCCGCGCAAGATGCCGTCGCTGGAACCGTTGGGGATGGCCCAGTAGACGATCTTCCCGGGCGCGTCGACGGGCGCGACCGTGAAGTCGGCGGTGGCGGCCGCCGAGGGAGGGTTCTGAACCGTCCCGGACCCCGACAGCGTCAGCGCGCGGACGGTCACGCCGACGGGCTGATCATTGACGGAGGTGCGCAGGCTGGCCCACAGCGCCGGATCCAGCGTGTAGGCGCGGGCGGGCGTGTAGATGACGAGCTGGTGCGCGAACCCTGTCACGGCCAGCGTGATTTCGAACAGGTTCTCGTCCGCCGCCGGCGTGTACGAGAACCGGGGTCGCAGCCAGTTGCGCGGCATGAGCGTGCCCGTCTCCGGCGAGAGGATGCAGGGGGCCCCGCTGTTCCGGCCCGGGGTCGAGAAGAGCGTCGGCGAATCGGGCGGCGCCCCGGTGTCGATGATCGGATCGGCCGGGAGGTCGGTCAGAGGCGGAATGGGCGGGCCGGCGTCGGCGGTCGACCCGCCCGCGTCGGGGGCGCCGCCCGACCCGCGCGCCTGCCGGCCGCCGCTGCCGCCCGTCGACCCGCCGCCCGAGCCACCCGCCGGCTGGGCGCTTCCGGCGTTCCCGCCCGCCGCCCGGGGCGCGACGCCCGCGCATCCGATCGCGATCGCCAGGCAGGTGGCGGAGAGCGCCGCGTGCGGCGCGCGACGACATCCGGGTGCTCGCATCGCTTCTCAAAGGGTTGCCGCGGGCAAAACTTGGGCGTGGATCGAGACCCGCCGTCGCTCCCCCGGTCGCTAACGGCGATTGCGCGCATCGCGCCGCGGACCATGGATTCTGTATGTTCCACGGCAGCTGGCGGCGGTCGACGCCGCCCGCACGAACGGAGGCGATCGTGAAGCCGAGGAGCTGGTCTTATCGCGCGCCGCGGATCGGAGCGCTGGCGGTCATCGTCTGGGGCTTGTCGGCCTGCGGATCTGGTGCTGGTGGATCCGGCGCGGGCGGGTCGGGAGGCTCGGGCGCGAGCACGGGCGGCAGCGGCGGCGCGGCCACGGGCGGCAGCGGCGGCAGCGGCGGATCGACGTCGGGCGGAACCGGCGGCACCTCTTCAACGGGGCACGGCGGCGACGTCGGGAGCGGCGGCGCCTCGGGCGGGACGGGTGGCCCGGGTGCGACCGCGGCAGGCGGCGCGGGCGGCGGCTCGGGCACGGCGGGCGCGGGAGCCGCGGGATCGTCCGGCGCGGCGGGGAGCGGCGGCGCGGGGGGCCAGCACACCGGCGGCGCCGGCGGAGGCGGGCACGGCGGCGCCGCGGGCGGTACGTCGGTGACGTCGGTGACGTTCGACGCCGACCGGGTGATCGTGACCGGCGTTCGAGGGACCGCCAGCCCGGCCGCGGCCTCGACGATCACGCTCCACAACGGTGGCGCGGCCGCGGTGCAGGTCAGCGGCATCTCCGTGACTCAGACGGGGCAGCTCGCGCTGGGCCCGAGCGGCATGGCCGCGCAAGCCACGGCCACGCCTCTCGTCGGGGCGTCGCCCTTCACGATCGCCAGTCCCGCCTCGTTCCCGGCGTCGCTCGGCGCGGGAATGGATCTCGGGGTGACGGTTCAAATGTCGACCACCGCTTCGAATCTCCCCGCGCCGCCGTCGGACAAGAACCTCGGCAGCACCTTCTTGACGGCCACCCTGACGGCCACCGTCGGATCGACGCCGGTCACCGCCACCGTCTACGGCTTGGTCCTCACCCCCCACACCCCCGACAACTACGAGCCGACGCTGGGGCAGATCCTGGTCGCGCTCGGGTACAAGCTGAACGTCGGAAAAGCCCAGAACAACTGGAACCCGAACACGTCGATGATGGCCGTCGATCTGCCGGGCGTGGAGGCGGGGACCGACGAGGTGGCGGCGCCGCTCTTCGTGAAGGCGGGAAGCGGGCCCGTCACGCTGGCCATCGCCGCGCGCTTTTCGCCGGTCGGCGAGCTGCCCTACGGGTGGTACCCCTCGACCGGCGTCGCGACGATGAATCAGGTGGGGACTCTGTCGATGATCACCGACGCGCAGACCTCGAACAAGGCGCGGATGGTCTACCCGCCGCTCAAAGCGGGCAGCGCCACCACCTTCGATCCCGGCAGCGCTTCGTTTGGCCTCTACATCTACTCCGATCAGAAGACGGAGATGTACAAGGAGGGCGGCAACACCATCAACGGCGACTACGACTACACGCAGGACGCTCTCAACTCGCCGGCGGGTGTCCACCGCGTGAAGAGCTATCCGTTGAAGGACGGCAGCGGGACGGCGATCCCCCACCAGTTTCTGGTCGCGATCGAGGAAGCAGGCAACGGGGACTATCAGGACTACGTCTTCGTGCTCGGGAACGTGAGCGTCGCCCCGTAGGACAGCCCTTCGTGCAGATCGCGCGACGCCTGACCAAACAAAGGAACACCAGATGCAAATGAGCGCGCGCGGAATCTCTCTGTCATTGCTGGTGGCGTTCGCGTTGTGGGGCGGAGGCGGCCAGGCCCGCGCCGCCAGCAACCCGGCGAGCTGTGAGAACGACATCGACTGCGTGGCCACGCCGGAGTGTGGCGGCGACGTGTGCACCTACACGGCCACGGGATCGCCTGCCTGTACGCCGGCCGGGACCGGTGCCAGCGGACAGGACGGCTGGTGCATGTCGGACACCGATTGCAAGTGCTATGCGCAGGGGGCCAGGTGCAACGTGGTCTATTGCACCTTCACGAAGCCATCCGCCTCGTCGCCGGACGGCGGGGCGGGCGCCGCTGGTCGGGGCGGCATAGGCGGCGAGGCCGGCCACGCGGGCGCGAGCGGCGCCGGCGGAGGTCAGGCGGGGGAGGGTGGAGCATCGGCAAATTCCGGCGGCGGCTGTAGCGCTGCTGGAGGTCCCCTCGGGAACCGCTGGTCAACCGTCGCTTTGCTGGGGTTGTGCGCGGGATTCTGGCGCGTCCGCCGGCGCCGCCGGTAGCTCGTTTCTCCAGCCGGAGTCGATGGGGAGCCGCATGGTTCTGATAAAATGGAGACGGTGACGGCCTTTTCACGCGCGTCGTCCGGTGGCCAGGAACCGCGGATGCGGTCGGCCGTGGCCGCGACGCTTGCCTTTGCGGTGGCGCTGGCCGGCGTCCCCTCGGCGCGCGCCGGCGCCGAGGACGATCCCGCTCAGCGCCTGTTCAACCAGGGTGTCGCCGCCGCCCGTGAAAACCGCTGGGCCGACGCGCGCGAGGCGTTCGCGCGCGCCTACGCGCTGTCGCAGCGTCCGGTGGTCCTCATCAACCTCGCGGCGGCGGAGGTGCGAACCGGTCGGCTCAAGGAAGCTGCGACGGACTACCGGCGGATCCTGCAGGCCGATGGGGCGCCGGAGACCGCGCCTTTCCGCAAGGCCGCCACCGACGTGCTCCCTGCCCTGGAGGCGCGGATCCCGCGCATCCGGTTGCACGCCACCGGCCTCGGCGCCACGGACGTCGTCGAGATCGACGGCGAAACGGTCTCGGCGGATCGCCTCGAGGAGCCGCGCCTCGTCGATCCTGGGGCGCACGTGGTCGTGGTCAAGCGATCGGGCACCGAGCGGTCCCGCGTGTCGTTCTCCGTGGCGGAGGGCGAGTCGCACGACATCTCGGTGTCGGCGCCGCTCGATCCACAGATGTTCAGCCCGCCCGCGATCCCGATGGACACGCCGCCGGGAGCGGACCTCGCGACCTCCGCATCCGCCGGTTCCGCAGCGCAGCCGGCGCATCGGTCGCGGTGGAGATCTCCGTGGCTCTGGACAGCTGTTGCGGCGGTCGCTGCCGGAACGACGGTGGCGACCATCTTCGCCGTTCGCGGTCACGATGAGGCGTTCTCGGGAAATCTGTCGCCCGGCACAATCGTCGTCCATTGAGTCTTCGATGAAGGGCCGTAGGCATCCTCTCCAACTCGCCTGCGCGGCGGTGATGATCGGCGCCGGCTCGCTCTCCGCCTGCCACCAGGCCACGGAGATCGTCCTCGTGGTGGACACCAACCTGACGAGCGTCGACATCGATCAGGTCAACATCGCCGTCACCGGCACGCAGACGACGAACATCGACGTGACTCTGGCTGCTCCCGCCACGCCGCCTTTTCCCTGGACGGTGGGGCTCGAGCCGGGCGGCCAATCCGGATCCGTCACGGTGTCGGTGGTCGCCTCGTCGATGGGGAATCCGATCGTCCAGCAGGCGGCCGAGACGACGTTCGTCGACGGGGAACAGAAGATGCTGCGGATCCTGTTGCTCGATTCCTGCGTCGGCGTCGCCTGTTCCGGCGGGACCGACGCGCAGACGTGCAACGCCGGAACCTGCGCCTCCAACGCGATCGCCGGCCCCTCGCTGCCGTCCTGGAGCGGCTCGGCGCCGGCGCGCCCGCCGCCGTCCGCCACCGTGCCCATCGGCGGTCGAACGATCTGGGCCGACGGTTGGCACGCCTGCGCCAACGAGGGAGGGGCGCTCTACTGCTGGGGACAGAACTACGACGGCGAGATCGGCGACGGCAACCTGCGAAACGCCGCCTCTCGCCAGCCCGTCCAGAAGCTCGCCCCGCCGAGCACCGTCGGATTGGGGGAGCACACCACCTGCACGTGCGACCAGTCCGGCCAGGCCTGGTGCTGGGGCCGCAACGTGGAGGGCGAGCTGGGTCTGGGGACCGCCTCGGACACCGAGACGGCGCCGATGCAAGTTCCCGGCATCACCGACTGCGCGCAGATCACGGGAGGCCTCCACCACACCTGCCTGCTCCACACCGGCGGGACGGTCTCCTGCTGGGGAAGCAACGACAGCGGTCAACTGGGTCAACCGGCCTCCGCGAACGCCAGCTGTTCGCTGAGCACCGGGTCGCCCGTGCCGTGCATCCTGTCGCCCACCGAGGTTCCCGGTCTGGCGAACGTCGCCGGCATCTACGCCGGCGAGGAGTACACCTGCGCGCGCGGCTCGGACATGACGGTCTCCTGCTGGGGCGATAACGGCCAGGGGCAGCTGGGAGACGGGACAACCACTTCCCGCTCCACGCCCGCGCCGGTGAAGAACCTGGGCAGCGACGTGGTGGAGGTCTCGGCGGGCCGCTTCTTCGCCTGCGCCCGGCATCAGTCCGGGTCCGTCTCGTGTTGGGGGACGAACTCGAGCGGCCAGCTCGGGAACGGCAACACGAACGGCAGCAACGTTCCCGTCGCCGTGAACGGCGTGACGGACGCGCTGGCGCTGGCGACGGGTCTGCAGCACGCCTGCGCGCTCAGATCGGGCGGCGCGGTCTGGTGCTGGGGTGGCAATCAGGAGGGGCAGCTCGGAAATGGGACCACCTCCGATTCGCTGGCGCCGGTGCAGGTCATCGGTCTCGGCGTCCCGGTCAACATGATCGCGGCCGGATCGCTCTTCACCTGCGCGCGCGCGGCGACCGGCGCAGCGTTCTGCTGGGGCGAGAACGTCGTCAACGAGCTGGGCGATGGGGAGAGCAAACCAACCAACCGATCGGAGCCCGTGTCGGTGGTCGGTTTCATGTGACGACGTTTCGCGATCAGGGTCGCGAACTTCCGCTGTGCCCGCGCTCCGTGAATCACCTGAACCGCGATAGGGTTGCGGCTGGTTGGTCGTTCAGTAACCGCAGACGAAAATGTTGGTGGACGAATTGATGCCTAACATCACGCCGTCAGGGGTGCCGCTGCTTGCGTGGCACACGTGGGTCGAGTATCGCACGTTGTTCTTCACGAACGATGACTGGCCGAAATATGTCTGCCCGGGGCCGTCAGTGACCTCTGCAGGTCCTCCTCCTTCTCCTTCCAAGCCATCGAACTGCTGACAGGCGACTTTCTGCAGTGTCTGATGGAAGCCTACAAGCCCCCAGCCCTGTGGACACGACGGCGAGATGCCCTGTAGGGTGTACGCCGGAGCATCAAAAGGCATGATGCCGCTACGCAGGCCGATATTGGGAATAACGCATTGAAAAACGTTTTGATCGAGCCGGGCTCCGGTCATCACGGCTCCGGAAGGACAACAGTGCATCCCAAAGCACTGGGTCGGAGATGTGATTCCGTCCCAGAAAGGAGTCTGCAAGCTCAATGCGCTGCTGACGGTTTGGATGCTGTCATCTGGCCCAGGGAGTCCGCTGTCAATCCCGTCAGTCTCAGATTGCTGATCGCAGCCCGCGGCCGCAATCAACGAAGCGATAGATATCACGAATACCCAGAAGTTCGTCCTACCCATAAGATCTCCATCGGGTGATGCTTCCAATTGAGTCGGCGCGAGCCCGACCATCAGGTGGGCGATCAATATATGTCCGGAGAAGGGCCGGCATCCTGTCGCCGATTGCGCGGATTGCCAAACTGGTCGGGGTCACGCTCGACATTGCAGGCCGCCCGGATTCATGTAACGGATCAGCAGTCGCCGCTCACGGAGAGCGCGCGCAGCGGGCGCCGTAAAAGGCGTTGCGGCTCTCGGGGAGATCTCCGTCGCGCGCCCACGGCGACAGGTCGTCGGTGTCGGTGCCGAACGAACCACCCCGGACCACGCGGTACGAGTAGTCGGTCAGGAACACGCAGTCGGTGCAGGGATCGACGTACGGCGCGTAGTAGTCGAGCGTCCACTCCGCCAGCTCTCCCGCCAGGTCGAGCTGTCCCCAGCGGCCGGCGCCCAGCACTGTCGTCCCGACGGGCGCGATGTTGGCCGCGCCCGAGCAGCCCGTGGCGCCAGCCGGATAGTCGCAGTCGGAGATCAGATAGAGCTCGCCGGTCGGGGCGGTCGAGCCCCAAGGAAACGCGCGCTGCTCGGTCCCGCCGGCGGCCGCGAGCTCCCACTCGGCCTCACTCGGAAGGAAGCCGCCGTCCCAGATGCAGAACGCGTACGCCTCGTACCAATCGATGCAGTTGATCGGCAGCGTCTCGTTCGCGCCCGGCTCGTCGGTCCAGGTCCCGAACGAGGGATCGCAGTCGAGGCGCGCGCTCCACGCGACCGCCGTCGCCGGTAGAGTGATGGTGTCACCCGCGCTCCATCCGGGCTCGTAGCCGGGCGCACTGCTGTCCGCGAGCCCGCGGCCGCCGTGGACGTGCAGGTGCTTGCCCGAACCAGCCGGTGGGGTCCATCCCGCCGCCGTCGCGCCCACGAACCGTCGAAAGCGCCCGACCGTCACCAGGTAGCTGTCGAGGCGAAACCGGGAGACCGTTGCCGGATCGGCCTCACCGGTGGGGCTGCCGCCGTCGTTCGCGTAGGTCCGGAAGTAGGTCGCGCTCGGGATCGCCGGGCTGTCACAGCAACGGCCTCCCTGCGTTCCGCACCCGGACGTTCCCGCCGCGTCGCTGGCGCAGCTCGCTGCGTCGGCCGTTCGAGTGTCCGCCGAGGGTCCATCGCTCACGGCCGCGTCGGCGCCGCCGTCGAGGCCGGGGCGCGAGCCCGCGCAGGAGGCGGTCAGCAGCAGGACCGTCAGGATGGCTTTCGGCATCGCCCAACCATGAAATGTCCGTCTCGCAACGCCACGAACCGCGCAACGGCGGTAAGCACGAGCGCCGATAGCGCGTGTTACTGCTCTTCCACGGGCACATTCGACGTGACCCGTCTACGTCCGCTCCCCCCAGCGCTCCAGAGGACGACCATGATGAAACGCGACCTTCGTTTCTCGCGCCGCCGGTTTCTCAAGTCCGTCGGGGCCGGCGCGGCCCTTCTGCCGCTGCTGCGCGCCGACAAGACCGACGCCGCCTGCTACGTGAACGGGATCAAGCGCTGCTACATCCTCGCCTGGACGAACGGGATGCTCAGCAGCATCAACAGCTGGGCCACCGCCGGCAATACCCCCACCGGCTGGTCGCTGGGCTCGATGGGTTTCCAGGCCTCGCTGCAGCCCTACATGGCGGATCTGTTGCTGCTCAAGGGCGTCGACTACTCGGTCATCAAGGACATGCCCGGCTCCGGCGAGCGCACGGGCCACGCTTGCTTTCCCGCCATGCTGACCGGCGCCAACTACCAGGTCCTCTCGACGAGTACCAGCTCCGACCTGGCCGGCGGTATCTCGGTCGATCAGTACATCGGCACCCAGCTTCAAAAGCAGGGCTACAAGGGGATGGTCAGCCTGAACCAGGGGACCCTCGTCTCGAGCACGGGCCACCTCTCTTGGGCGGCGCCGGGGCAGGTCGTCTTGCCGAATACCGATCCCAACAAGGTCTTCCAGCTCTATTTCCAGGGGGCGCTTCCGACGACCACCAACAAGGGGACCGGTGGCGCGAGCGGCTCCGGTGGGTCCGGCGGGGCGCCGCCGAACAACACGAACAAGATCCAGACCAGCATCCTCGACTACGTCGTCAGCGATCTGAACCGGTTCTCGAACATCGTCGGCAGCGAAGACAAGCAGAGCATCGAAGAGCACCTCACCTCGGTCCGCGCGATCGAGACCCGACTTCAGAACATGGGCTCCGCGCCCACGCAGGTCGACGGGGGCGCGCCGATCTCGACGACGGGCTCGAATCCGGCGGCCTGTAGCTTCCCCACCACCTCGGGGGAGCCAGCCACGACCAGCACGGCCAACGTCCCGGCCATCACCAAGCTGCACATGGACCTCGCGATCGCCGCGTTCGCGTCGGATCTGACCCGCGTCGCGGTGATGCAGATCGGGGACCAGGGCGACGCGAACCTGATCCTCGAATGGCTCGGGTTCGTCTCGGGCGGGAAGCTCCAGTCCGACCCCAACACGGGCGACGCCAACGGCTTCCACGCGATCGCCCACGAAAACACGATGCGCAAGGTGACGTGCGACACCTGGTTCCAGTCGCAGATCGCCTACGTCATCGGACAGATGAAGAGCATCACCGACCCGACGGGCAAGTCGATGCTGGACAGCAGCGTCGTCGTGGCGATGAACAGCATGCGCACCGGCACCCACGAGACCACCGGTGTCCCGGTGGTCATGGCCGGGAGCTGCGGTGGCTACTTCAAGACCGGGCGCAGCCTGGCGCTGCCGGCGGGCACCCCCCACAACGGGCTGCTCGTCGCGCTCTGCAACGCGATGGGTGCGCCGGTCACGACCTTCGGCCAGGCGAGCTACGGCGGCGAGCTGACGGTCCTCAAGGGTTGAGGTTCGTGATGCGCCGACCGAACAGCGAGAAGAGCCAACGAGGAGTGACGATGAAACCGTCGAAGTCGCGGTCCCGTTCGTTGTTGTTCCTGTCGATCCTGGCCCTCGGAGCGTGGGGATGCACCGGCCGCATCGGCGACTCCAGCGGCTCGGGAGGGGGCGGTTCGACCGGCAATCCGACCGGAACCGGGCAGGGGGGCTCCGCGTCGGGCGCGGGTGGCTCCGGCTCTACCGGAACCGGCGGCGGCGCCAACGGCAGCGGCGGGAGCAACGGGAGCGGTGGTTCCTCCAGCGGAACAGGCTCCGCCGGTAGCTCACAGGTGCCCATCACCACGTCGGGGACGACGCCCGCGGAGAGCGCTGGCCCGTTGGTCATGCGCCGACTGACTTACCGCGAGTACGATCACATGCTGGCCTATCTGATAGGCGACACGTCCGCTCCCGCCGAAGGGGGAGACGCCTGGTCCCCCGACTCCCCCAACGCGGTCGGCTACGTGGCCCCGGCCAGCAGCGCCGATCTGCAGGTGGATCTCTTCAACCAGACGGCGGACACACTGGTCGAAACGGCGATTCAGAAGGTCGCGGCCGGGCAGACGGCCGGCAAGCTGAGCATCCCCTGCAAGACGCCCACGACGACAGCCGCGGAGACGACCTGCGCGACACAGTTCATCACGGCCTTCGGGCTCGAGGCCTACCGGCGCCCGGTCGCGGCGGCCGAACAGACCGATCTGCTGTCGCTCTTCACGACGGTGCGCGGCCTGGGACTCAGCTTCAATGAAGCGATCGGGGCGATCGTGAAGGGAATGCTCCAGTCGCCGAACTTCCTCTATCACTGGGAGATCGGGCCGACCAAGCCGAGCGTCGGGAGTGACGGCCTGGTGGCGCTGACGCCCTGGCAGGTCGCCTCCCGGCTCGCCGCGACGCTGTGGGAGGCCGGGCCGGACGACACCTTGCTGCAGGCCGCGCAGGCCGGTCAGCTCTCGACGTCCGCGCAAGTGGCGACGCAGGTGACGCGCATGCTCGCCGATCCCCGAGCGGCGAATGGGCTCTTCTATTTCCACGAGCAGTGGCTGTTCACGTTCGGCAGTCAGGGCCGCGATCTGACCCAGCCGCTCACCAAGTCCAGCGCGCTCTTCACCGACTCGGTGGCGTCGGGGCTGGCGACCGAGTTCTCGGACTTCGTGGCGTCGGTCTACATGGGCGACGGAACGCTGAATTCGTTGTTCACCGCCCCGTATGCGTTCGTCAATCACGACCTGGCCGCCATCTACGGGGTCACCGGGCCGGCGACGGGATTCGCCAAGGTGTCGCTCGATGCGAGCAAGCGCGGCGGCATCTTCACGCAGACCGCCTTCCTGGCCACGATGGGTGCGGACGGGACCGACAATCCCGTGTACCGCGGCCTGTCGATCTACGAGAAGGTTCTGTGCGGGAACATCGGGTCGCCCCCGATGAACGTTCCGCCAGTCAACTTCATCGCCAACGGGACGACCCGCCAGTCCTATGACGCACACGGAATGTCGGCCTGCGCGTCCGGATGCCACAACCTGTTCGACCCTCCAGGGTTCTCGTTCGAGAACTACGATGGCGACGGCGTTTATCGAACGACGGAGGCAGGCCAGTCCGTCGATTCGACTGGTTCGTTCGCGACACCGGCCGGGACGACGATCACGTTCAAGAACGCCCTCGATCTCTCCCAGCAGTTGGCGCAGAGCTCGGAGGTCCAGAGCTGCGTCGATCGCCAGTGGACGCGCTACATGCTCGGGCGCCCGGAGACCAGCGCCGAGTCGGGGTCGATGTCCATTGCCTACCAAGCCGCGGCCAAGACCTCGGGGTTCTCGCTGACGAACCTCGTCTCCGCGCTGATGCAGTCGAAGGCGTTCATGTATCGGCAGCCGTCGGCGGGCGAGCCGCTCTAGCGAGGAGCCCTCGCGTCGATGAGAGCCGTCCTGACCGCCGGCGTAGTGGCGGCGCTGGCGCTGGCGTTCGCGGGGGGAAGCTGCGGCCGGGGCGAACCGGGACCACCCGTCGCTCGGGAATCCGCAGGCGGGGGCTCCGGCATGGCCGCGCCCGCCGGACCGACGGATGGTGGCGCAAAGCTCCCCACCGCCGCCCGGCCCCACTCAATCGTGGACGCCTGGGCCCGGTGGCCGATGCCCAACGCGCCTCGGAAGGGTCTCCCGCATCCCCATCGCTACGAGACGACCACGGATGGGGTGGTGGTCGACAGTGTCACCGGCCTCATGTGGCAGCGGCTCCTCCCGAACAAGTTCTTCACCTTCGAGGGCGCGGTGCGCCGCTGTGAGGAGATGACGCTCGGGGGCCATCACGACTGGAGGCTTCCGTCCCGGATCGAGTTGGTCTCTCTCATCGACACCTCCCGGACCCAGCCTTCGATCGACGTCGACGCCTTTCCGGGAACACCCAGCGATTGGTTCTGGACCGCGTCGCCGGCGAACGGCGACCCGAGCGCGGCCTGGTACGTGTATTTCTATTTTGGCTATCCGAAGACGGACGATCGCGGTTCCAAGTTCTCGGTGCGCTGCGTTCGCTCGGACCGGGGGCGCGTGCCGCCGAAGCCCCGATACGACGTTCGCACGCAGGACGTGCTCGACGCGGACACCGGCCTCGACTGGCAACGAGCATCCTCCGGCAAGGCGCTCCCGTTCGAAGGCGCGGCCCGCCACTGCGCCGGGCTGGCCGCCGCCGGCAAGCGAGGCTGGCGGGTGCCGACGTTGACCGAGCTCCTCACGATTGTCGACGAATTAACCGACTCCCCGATGATCAGACGAGTGGCCTTCCCTGACACGCCGGGCGAGCCCTTCTGGAGCTCGTCGACGTTCGCCAACGGCAAGGAGCTGGCCTGGTACGTGCGATTCGACAACGGCGCAGGGCTCTACGGCCGATTGAACGAGCCGTTCCGCGTCCGTTGCGTTCGCTGAGCCGGCAGGATTCCGCGCGCAGCAGCGGTTAGGCGCGGCGCGGCAGCGGCGTGCTACCAGACCTCCGCGCAGACCCTTCGACGCGGCCGCTGTCAGGGTCGCGGCTCGAAGCGGGGCTGCGCGCAAGTCAAAACCGTAGCAACTCGAAGGAGGCAGCGGATGGGAAGGAAGATGCGAGGGGCCGTGGCAGGGGCAATCGGTTTCATCGTCACCACGATCGCCGGCGCTCGGGGCGCCCGGGCGGCGACGATCACCGTCAACACAACCGACATGAGCTTGAAGAGCGACTCTCAGTGCGGCTTCGCGGAGGCGATCGTCGCGGTCAACACCCGAGCGGCGGCCTATGGCTGTCCCGCGGGAACCGGCAACGATACGATCCAGCTTCAGGCGGCCACGTACGTGCCGCTCGGCCTCCTGCAGATCAATCGTGGCGTCACTATCAAGGGTGGTGCGCCGGATCCGGCGCTGGGGTTGGTCACCCAGATCACCGGTCAGAACACCAGCAGCGGTGGCGGCGCGCTCTTCTTCTTGTCGGACAGCAACGGCGCCATGTCCGTCACGTTCCAGAACCTGAACCTCAACGGGCTCGTTCCTTCTCCCAACCAGGTGAGCGGGATCTGGGCGGTCGGCTCGACGGCCAGCGCGTCGACGGTTCACGTCCTCGGCTGCTACGTCTATGGCTTCACCTACTCCGGAATCTACGCCCAG
>DASYCK010000121.1:0-16194 GCA_036500205.1 Polyangia bacterium
GGTCCCGGCGACCCATCCGATTCGCGAAATCAAGCGACTGGCGGACGCCGCGCTCGGCAAGATGGATGCGGTGTTCGAGGCGATGTACTCGACGACAGGGCGGCCTTCCATCCCGCCGGAGCGGTTGCTGAAGGCGCAATTGCTGATCGCGCTGTACTCGGTGAGGTCCGAGCGGCAGTTCTGCGAACGGCTCGACTACGATCTGCTCTTCCGTTTCTTCCTCGACATGAACCTGGACGATTCGACCTGGGACGCGACGACGTTCACGAAGAACCGCGATCGGTTGGTGGCGCACGAGGTCGCTCGCCAGTTCTTCGAAGAAGTGGTTCGTCAGGCGAAGAAGGCGGCCCTGATCTCGGCCGAGCACTTCACGGTCGACGGCACGTTGATCGAGGCGTGGGCCAGTTTGAAGACGTTTCGAAAGAAGGGGGAAAAGCCGGAAGATCGGCCACTACCCGACGACCGTGGCAATCCGACGGTGAACTTTCACGGCGAGAAGAGGTCGAACGAGACCCATCAATCAACGACGGATCCTGAGTCGAAGTTGGCGCGAAAGGGCACCGGTAAGGAGGCCAAGCTGAGCTACTCGGGACACGTCTTGATGGAGAATCGCAATGGTCTCTGCGTCGATTTCCGCGTCGCACCGGCGACCGGACACGCTGAGCGAGACGAAGCGCTCGAGATGATCAGGCGGCTTCGACGGCGGGGTTACACGCCACGGACCGTCGCTGGCGACAAGGGGTACTGCGTCGGTGACTTCCCGCAGCGTCTCGTCGACTTGGACATTCGTCCACACCTCGCGATACCGGACAACGCGCCGGCTGAATCGCCGGCTCGCCGCTTTCACCGAAGCGCCGGCTACAAGGTCAGCCAGGTGATTAGAAAACGCGTCGAGGAGATCTTCGGCTGGGCCAAGACCGTCGGTGGGCTCCGACGCACACGACTGAAGGGCCGCATGAAGACTTGGAACGGCGGCTACTATGTGATGGCCGCCTACAACCTTACTCGGATGGCTCGACTCCTGCGGCCAACCCCTGCGTAAGCGCAGGCCCGGGGGCGCCCCGCAAGCGCGGCGCCCTCCGACCCGCTCATGATCACCCTTAACCGATCCGAAAACGCCGGCGGCCCCAAACGGAAGGCCGGCGATCTCGCGATTTTCAGCAGCCTGCTAGGCCGACGAACTCTTGCAGCATATCGCAAGTCGCGCGCGTCTTCGGAGGCGCGCGTGGATTGAAACCCGTTGTTCCCCCTCGACCCGATCTGATCTTGCGTCGCGCGCGTCTTCGGACGCGCGCGTGGATTGAAACCGGTATTTGTCCGGCGTCGTGATGGTGTAGCGGGTCGCGCGCGTCTTCGGACGCGCGCGTGGATTTGAAACCACTACCTGCCGAACCCGTTCGCGTCGCACCGCGCCGCGCGCGTTTTCGGACGCGCGCACGGATTGAAACGTGGACAAGCGCGCGTTCGGCGTGCAGGCCGGGTCGGCGCGCGTCTTCGGACGCGCGCCCAGATTGAAACATCGCGCTCCTGGCGGCCGCCGCGCGGAACTGCATGGGTCTGACATCCCTGCCCTGACACGGTCGCGTCGGGAATCACTTTTTCCGCCGTTGCGCCCTGGCACAGGCGTTGCTTGTGACCTGACCATGAAAGCGATGACACGCCGGTTGCGTTCGGGCGAGGCGTTCCTGCTGATGGTCCTCGCCTGCGGAGGTGGCGCGCTGGGTGCCTGCGATCCGGCGGCCACCTCCGGTGATGCCGGGGCCGATGCGGTGGCGGCGGTCTGCGCCGATCCGACGGCATCGTACCCATCGCCGCCGTGCATGGACGGTTGGTATGAGTACAGCGACTCGATCTGTTCGCCCCCGATCATCGGGCCGTCCTCTCAATGCTCGTCGAATGGCGACAACCTGTGCCATCAGCCATGCAGCGTCGACAAGGACTGCCTCGATCCGTGCTTCCCGAAGTGCCAATCCATCACCGTGTTCCACGGCAGCGACGTGGGTTCTCAGATGAACGTCTGCGGGAAGCCGTTCACCCCCTGACAGAGGCGTCTCTCACTGCACCAAGCCGTTGACCAGGTCTCGTAGCTGCTGGACCTCGAACGGCTTCTCCAGCCGCATGTTGGGCACGCTCTCCAGAAACGCCCGCGCCGCCTGGGTGAAGGCCCCTCCCGTCATGAACACCATCTTCTCGGCCTGACCGCGATCGAGCGCGGCCAGCGCGTGGTACAGGTCCATGCCGGTGATCTGCGGCATCATCAGGTCGCACAGCACGACGTCGAAGCGTTGCCCCAGCTCGACCAGGGTCAGCGCCTCGCTGGCGCTGTGAATGACGCGCACATCGTGCTCGGAGGCGAGGATGCGCTGGATCGAGCCCGTCACCAGCGCGTCATCATCGACGATCAGCACCTTGCCCCGCCGGCTGGCGCGCGTCCGCCCCCCCGCCGGCGCCGCGTCGGCCGCCTTCTCGACGCTGGCGATTGGCAAGGTGACCCGGAACGTCGTGCCTCGTCCCACGTCGCTGGTGAAGTCGATGCGCCCCCCCAAGGCCACCACGATGCGATGACAGATCGACAGCCCCAACCCCGTGCCGACACCGACCGCCTTCGTGGTCACGAAGGGCGTGAACAGACGGCGCTGCACGTCGGCCGGGATCCCGGCGCCCGTGTCGGCGATGCTGACGACGACGTGGCGGCCATCGCCGTCGAGCAGTGTCTCGAGCCGCACCTCGTTGCGCGCGTAATCGCCTTCGGGAATGGCCTGCGCGGCGTTGACCAGCAGGTTCAGGAACACCTGCCCCAGGCGTGGCTCGTTGGCGGCGACGGGGGGAACATTGCCGAAGATCTTGGTGACCCGCGCGCGGTGCCGCAGCTCGTTCCAGGTCATGCGCAACGTCGACTCCAGCACCCGCTCGACATTCACCGGGCCGATCTTCGTCTCCTCGCCGCGCGAGAAGATCTTCAGATCGCGCACGATCGTCCGCACGCGCTCGGCCGCCTCGCGCGCGTCGCTTATCTCTTCGAGCAGCTGGCTGGGGATGGTCTGCCGCTTGGCCAGCGTCTCCAGCTCTTCCCCCGCCAGCGCCAGGAAGCCGGTCACGCAGGCGAGCGGGTTGTTGATCTCGTGGGCCACGCCGGCGGCCAGCGCGCCCAGCGAGGCCATGCGGTCCGACACGATGAGCTGGGCCTCCGTCTGCTTGCGCTCGGTGATGTCGCGGGTGATGACCACCACCCCGGTGATCTTTCCGTCGCGCACCACGGGCGCCAGCGTGTTCCAGGACGTGCTGGTCTCGCCGTTGCCGTCGGGTTGCGTCGACTCGAACGAGGCGGCGTGGCCCGACGTGACGACGTCGTCGAAGGCGCGCCGAAGGGCCGTGCCGCGCTCCGGGGGGCCGGACGAGAGCCACGACGTGCCGAGCGCGCTGGCGCGATCGCCCGGTGGCGCCACCCGGTTGACGAGCTGGATGCGGCCATCGAGATCGACGTGCGTGACGACGTCGGGCACGCTGGCGAACAGCGTGTCCAGCACGGCTGCGCGCTCCGAGGCTTCTCTTTCGGCGGCCTGCAGCGCCTGGTTGGTGTCCTCGAGCTGCAGCGTCTTCTCCTCCAGCTTGCGGATCAGCGTCTCGCTGTAGGCGCGGAACAGCGCCTGCTCATCGCCGATGGGCGGGCGGGGCGGGGCGGGGCGGGCCGCCTCCACGTCGGCCTCCACCTGGCGCAGCCGCGCCAGGAACGCCTCCGGCTCGGCCGGCTTCAAGATGAAGGCGTCGGCCCCCAGGTCGAGCGCGAGCTGCTCGTCCTCGGGCTCGGTGTACGTGGCGGTGTAGACGATGAACGGGATCTTCTTCAGCCGGGCATCCATCTTCCAGTGGCGCAGCAGGGTGTAGCCGTCCATCACCGGCATCAGCAGATCGGAGATGACCAGGTCGGGCGGCGCCTTGCGGGCCTTGGCCAGCGCCTCCGCGCCGTGACGGGCCGATTCGACGATGCGCCCCTCGGCGCTCAGCAGGGCCTCGAGGTAGTAAAGGTTCTCGTCCTTGTCGTCGACGATCAGCACGCGCATCATGACCCGCCTCCCACGACCGCCGGCCGCAACGACTGCTCCATGGTGGAGACGAAGGTGGCGGGGTTGATCGGCTTCTCGATGTAGCCCGTGCACCCCGCCGCCAGCGTCTTCTCGCGATCGCCCGGCATGGCGTACGACGTGACCGCCACGATGGGGGTGTCGCGCAGGCTCTCGACGAGGCGCAAGGTGCGGGCGACGGCGTAGCCGTCCATGGTCGGCAGCTGAATGTCGAGCAGGATCAGGTCCGGCTTGAACTGGCGCGCCATGGCGATGCCGCGCGCGCCGTCCGAGGCGGCCAGCACCTTGTAGCCGTGCTGCTCGAGGAGGAACGTCAGCAGATAACGATTCTGTTCGTTGTCTTCGATCAGGAGGATGGTCCCTTTCATGGCGTCACGCCCGGCCCGGTCAGCGGCAAGGTCAACGTGAACGTGCTCCCTTCGCCCCAGGTGCTCTCGACGCCGATGGTGCCACCCAGCAGCTCCGCCAGTCGCCGGCAGATCGCCAGGCCCAGCCCCGTCCCTTCGTGCTGGCGCTGCAGGCCCGAGTCGATCTGTCGAAACGGGCGGAACAGCTGCACCAAACCTTCGGGCTTCATGCCGATGCCGGTGTCGGCCACGCGCACCACGGCGGCCTTGCCCTGCTGATCCGTCCGCGCCGCGGCCTCGAGCGTGATGTGTCCCCGATCGGTGAACTTGATGGCGTTGTTCAGCAGGTTGAGCAGGATCTGATCGAGCCGTCGGCGATCGCTGTTCAGCGCGTCCAGGTCGCCGACGTTGGCGTCGACGGCGATGCGTAGCTCCAGCCCCTTCTTGTCGGCCAGCGGCTTGACCAGCGCCGCCACCCGGTCGATCGAGACCCGCAGATCGACGGGCGCCAGATGAACCTCCAGCTGCCCGGCCTCGATCTTCGAGATGTCGAGGACGTCGTTGATGAGCTCGAGCAGGTGCCGCGCGCTCCCCTGGACCATTCCCAGCTGCTTCGTCTGCTCGGGGTTCAGCGCGCCGGCCAGCCCCTGCAGGATGATCCCGGTGAACCCGAGGATCGAGTTCAACGGCGTGCGCAGCTCGTGCGACATGTTGGCGAGGAAGGCCGACTTGATGCGGTCGGCCGACTCGGCGCGGACCTTGGCCGCCTCGAGATCGGTCGTCCGCTCGGCCACCTTGCGCTCCAGGCTCTCGTTCAGTTCGTGCAAGGCCAGGTCGGCCTGTTTCCGCTCGCCGATGTCGATGGACAGCACGAAGATCCCTTCGGGGACGGGCTGGGCGCGCACGTCGAACCAGCCCGTGGTGCCGTCGGGGAAGACGAACTCGGTCTCCTCGTGCAAGGGGATCCGCTCGTCCATGCAGCGGCGGAGCATCGCGAAGACGCCCGTGCCCTCGATGCCCGGCCACGCCTCGGGCATCGTTCGGCCCAGCAATTCCTGGTTGGGGCGCCGGTTGTGAATGGCGGCGGCGTCGTTGAGATAGAGGTAGCGCCAATCGAAGCCCATCAGCTGACAGCCCTCGATGATGTTGTCCATCGTGGTGCGGTAGCGTTCCTCGCTGCGCCCCAGCGCCGCCTCGGCGCGCTTTCGCTCCGAGATGTCGATGCCCAGCCCCACCAGGCAGGTCTCGTCGTCGTAGATGATTCGCTTTCCCGTGAACAGGTAGGGCGTGGCGGTGCCGTCCTTGGCGACGAAGGCCGCCTCGACGCGCGATTCGCCGTGCTCGAACACCTCGGCGATCCGCCTTTGCAGCAGCGGTTGCTCCTCGGCCAGGAAGAATTGCAGCGGATCCATGCCGGCGATCTCGGCGCCTGAATAGCCAGAGACCGTCTCGAAGTTGCGGTTCCAGCGCAAGAACCGGCCGCGCTTGTCGTACAGGTAGAACACCCCGGGCATCGTCTCGACCAGGCTGCTGGCGAAGCGCCCATCGCGTTCGGCGCGCGGCTGATCACCCGGAACGAGCGGGCGGGCGAGGGGCTCGGTCAAGCGACACCTCCACGACCCCAGCGGAAGGAGCCGCGCCGGCCGCCACCACGAGCTGAAAGACCGACGCCGCCCACGCGGTAACTCTATCGCCGCGGACCGCTTCGACTCAAGCGGGATGCGCGTCTGGCGACCGGACGCCTAGAAAAAGGCGGCGTCGGCGCAGCAGCGGAAGCCGTTGTCGGCGGCGATCTGCGCGCGGCTGAAGTGGGCGCTGGTGTCGGTCGCCGACGTGGCCGCGGCGCAGCTGGTGTCGGAATAGTCCGACGACTGGGCGCCGCCGTAGGTGTCGCACTCGTCGCCCTGGCCGTCGGCGGAGGTGGCCGCCGTGACGCAGTTGTCTTGCCACTCGGAGACATTGCCGGACATGTCGTAGACGCCGGCCACGCCCCCCACGCATTGCGGCGCCGACATCACCGGCTGCACGCCGGCGATGGTGGACACGAACTTCTTGTCGACGCACAGCCCCTGCATCCCCTCGGTTCCGTAGGGGTAGGTCAGCTTGCCGTCATTCGTGCAGGCGATGATCCACTGGCTGCCGTCCGGGCTGGTCGGATTCGTCACCGGGCCGGGGTTGCTGCCGTCCAGGCTCCCCGCGCGACACAGGTACTTTCCCACCGAGCGACAGTAGGCGTCCGCGTCGCACCAGTCGACGCACCCGACCGGGTAGCTGCCGTGGCCCGTGGGATCGAAGGTCGTGCACCCGGGGGCCGTGGTTTGCGGCGCGAACGAGCTGTTCCAGGCGCAGCGGGCCGACTGGGTGGGGGGGGCCGCGGCGGCGGCGGTGAGGAAGTCCTGGTACTGGGCGTTCGTCACCTCGGTGCTGTCGACGCAGAACGCGACGCCGTCGTTCCAGGGGACCCGCACCAGCGCCGGGCCCTTCAGGTCGGTGGGGCACGAGCTGTGGACGGGGCCGGTGTCGACGACGGTGTGATCACCCACGCTGCCATCGACGGGCATGGCGTCCGGAGACGACGAGCTGCTTCCGCACGCCGAGAAGAAAACGCCGTATGTGAGGAAGGCGCCCAAAATGGTGGAGTGGTGGGCCGGTCCCGTTCGGCGAAGACAAGACATGTGGCGCGAGAATGAGACAGCGCCACGGGCTCTGTCAACGGCCGGGGGCGTTGACGTGGTGACGTTTTGGATTACAGCTCCGTCGCGGCGGGCAAACGCTTTGCTAAGCTCGCCGCACCATGGCTCATCAGTACATCTTCACGATGCAGAACCTCCGCCGGGTGCATCCCCCCAACAAGGAGGTCTTGAAGGGGATCTATCTGTCGTTCTATCCGGGGGCGAAGATCGGTGTGCTGGGGAGCAACGGCGCCGGCAAGTCGACCTTGTTGCGGATCATGGCCGGGCTGGACAAGGACTTCTTCGGCGAGGCCAAGCCGGCGGACGGCATCCGCATCGGGTTCCTGCAGCAAGAGCCGGGGCTCGATCCGTCGAAGAACGTACTGCAGAACGTCGAGCAAGCGGTGGCCGGCACGAAGAATCTGCTCACCCGCTTCGACGAGGTGAACATGAAGCTGGGCGATCCCGACCTCGATTCCGCGGCCATGGACAAGCTGCTGGAGGAGCAGGGCAAGCTGCAGGACGCCATCGAGGCGGCGAACGGTTGGGACCTGGACCGAACGCTGGAGATCGCGATGGACGCCCTGCGGCTGCCACCGGCCGACGCCGACGTCACCAAGCTGTCCGGCGGCGAGCGGCGCCGGGTCGCCCTGTGCAAGGTGCTGCTCGAGCGGCCCGACCTGCTACTGCTCGACGAGCCGACGAACCATCTCGACGCCGAGAGCGTGGCCTGGCTGGAGCACCACCTGCACGAGTACCCGGGCACCATCGTGGCGGTCACCCACGATCGCTACTTCCTCGACAACGTGGCGGGCTGGATCCTCGAGCTCGATCGGGGCGCCGGCATCCCCTGGGAGGGGAACTATTCGTCGTGGCTCGACCAGAAGCGCAAGCGGCTCGAGTCCGAGGAGAAGGCCGAGTCGGCGCGGCAGCGGACGTTGGCCCGCGAGCTCGAGTGGGTGCAGGCCTCGCCGCGGGCCCGTCAGGCCAAGAGCAAGGCCCGTCTGGCGGCCTACGACCAGATGGTGGCCGACGAGACGCAGAAGCGTGACGACAATGTCGAGATCGCCATCCCGCCGGGGCCCCGCCTGGGCGATCTGGTGGTGAAGGCCGAGGGGCTGACGAAGTCATTCGGCGAGCGGCTGCTGATCGAGAACCTGTCCTTTAACTTGCCGCGCGGCGGGATCGTCGGCGTCATCGGGCCGAACGGCGCTGGCAAGACGACGATGTTCCGCATGCTGGTGGGGCAGGAGAAGCCGGATGGCGGGACGTTGCGCATCGGCGAGACGGTGAAGTTCGCCTATGTCGACCAGAGCCGGGACTCGCTGTCGGGGGACAAGACCGTGTTCGACGAGATCTCGCAGGGGGCCGATTTCCTGGAGATCGGCAAGCGGAAGATCCCGGCGCGCGCGTACGTGTCGGGCTTCAATTTTCGCGGGACGGATCAGCAGAAGCGGGTGAAGGATCTGTCGGGCGGCGAGCGGAACCGGGTCCATCTGGCCAAGGTGCTCCGCGCCGGCGGGAACGTCCTGCTGCTCGACGAGCCGACGAACGATCTCGACGTCGATACCTTGCGGTCGCTCGAGGACGCCGTGCTGCAGTTCGCCGGCTGCGTGGTGGTCATCAGCCACGATCGCTGGTTCCTGGACCGCATCGCCACGCACATCCTGGCGTTCGAAGGGAACAGCCAGGCGGTCTGGTTCGAGGGGAACTACCAGGACTACGAGGCCGACCGGAAGCGGCGCCTGGGCGCGGCGGCAGATCAGCCGCACCGCATTCACTACAAGAAGCTCGTCCACTGATGACGGGGGCGACGGGCAGCGAGGGCTGCCCGTCCGTACCGATTTGCGTTAGGCTCCGCTGGCCATGATCGCCTACGAGGAACTCGAGAAAGCCCTGCAGCGCTGGAAGACCCGGCGCGCGACCGTCGCCGCCGCCGTCGCCGAGGTGCCCCCGGAGATCTCCGAGCACGGGATCCCCACGGGGATCTCCGGCGACGAGACGTCGGCCAGCGACAGCACCGGCGAGCTGGAAATCGGCGACGCCAACGTCGTCGACGAGTCGTAGCCGACTTCAGGCCCTGGCGCCGCGCAGCTCGGACGCGCCGCACTGCTCAGAAAAAGAAGCGTACGCCAAGCCCCGCTTCTATGTTGAAGCCGAGCGGGATGTAGAGCGCGGGCGCGAGCTCGAAGAACACCTCGATGAAGTTCGGGTTGTTGAACATCAGGTCGAGGCCCACCGGCATGCGCGCCCCCAGGGCGACGTCGCTGCCGTTGCCGTTTCCCCAGATGATGGCGCGCCCGCCGACGCCGATGTGCCAGTCGAGCTGAACGGTGCTCTTCACGAGGTTCGACTGCCACAGGTAGTCCATGTGGAAGCTGTAGTTCTGAATGCCGGCGTTGCAGGGGTGGTTGTTGTCGCAGTAGCCCCAGGCGTAACCCCAGAAGCCCATGCCGAAGTCGAGGGCGTTGGTGCGGCTGACCCAGTACTTGCCGACGATGCCCGTGGGATCGCCAACCTCGAAGCCAAGACCAAAGTTCCGTCCGTAACCGACCTCCGTCGCTCGAGAGGTACGGCTGACGCCGATGCTGACGAGCACCGCGAACGTCATCATGACCAATATTCGTCGCATGGGGGAGAAGTGTACGCCCACTTCCCGCGACCGAAAGACCGTGAACCCGATTTTTGTCGCTCGGGGAGGCCTTGCCCCATACTACGGGCGGGAAATTTCGAGCATGGTCGACGTCGTCGCCGCGGTCCGCCGTTTTCGGGCAATCGCCTGGCTCAGCCTTGCTGTCGCGGGCCTGGCCGGTTGCCCTTCCCCCGCCGTCCATCGAAGTTCGTCGGCGCCCGCGTCCGGGGCGGGTGGGAGCGCGGTGGCGACGGCACCGGTGGCGCGCGTTCGGCGCGCTCCCTGGTCCAACCCCGACGCGTTGCCGGCCGCCCCGGCGGACCTCCCCGAGGCGCGTCGCGCCTGGCAGCTCGTGGCCGGTCAACCGCGGAGCGTCGACGCCGAGGCGGCGCGCGCCGCCGGTCTGACCTTGGTGGATCTCTCCGACGATTGGGCGCCCCTCCTGCTGGCCGACGGCACGGCGGCGGATGGCTCGTCGTTGCCGAACCGGTACCGCGCCGTGTACGTCGGGCTGAGCAACGACAAGACCGACGGCGACGGCCAGCCGCTGGGGGCGGGCGAGCGCAATTACCTCGAGCTCCTCGGGATCCCGCCGTCGCTGTCGGTGTTGCGGGCGCGCTTCATCGAGGACGCGGGGCGCGCCTGCGCGAACATCGATGTGACGAAGTTGCTGGCGGTCGACGAGATCGCCACCTTCGGCGCCACCACCGAACGGAAGGAGCAGGCGCGCCACGAGGCGCGTGGCAAGCGGCTGGCCGAGGCGCGCGAGAAGGCGGGGGTCGCCGATCTCTCGGCGCTGGCCTCGACCGATCCGAAGCTGGCGCGTGACGTGAAGGCGCACGTGCGGGCACTGCAGGAACAGGCGGCGTTCGGCGAGGTGGAGAAGCGCATCGTTTGCGAGGGGCTGATGGATCCGGCGCGTCACAAGGTCGGGCGCTACGACACGGTCCTGCGGGCCGCGGTGCTCGATTTTCAGCAGAAACATTCCGTGATGGCCCAGGGCGATCTCAACCGCGCCACCTTGGAGGCGCTGGCCAAGCCGCCGCTGGCGCTCGACTTCGCGGCGCTGCAGCGGGTGCTGACCGAACGGGCCGCCCAGGCTGGCGGGATCGTCGAGGACGGCACCGCCACCACCGATGACGGCGCGCCCGTGACATACCAGGGGGGCGACGGTCAGCGGCACGACGTTCCGGATCTGGTGGGCGAGGCGACGACGCGGTTGCTGCAGGCGCTCGACCTCGAGACGCCCGAGGACGCGCTGGAGTTCTTTCAGAGCCGCAGCGCCGCCGATTTTCAGCGCCTGCGGGTGGCGGTGCGGTTCCCCGAGCTGCCCGAGTACTACGGCAACGGCAAGCCGATGGAGCTGTCCGCCGAGATCGATCGCGGAGACATCTGGTACGACTTCCCCTTCGACGCCAAGGGAAACCGGCTTCCCCAGCCGCGCGAGCGCTATCCTTCGTTCACGTTGTTCGTGAAGTGGCGGGGCGAAAAGGTGCCGCTGTGCCGCTGGCGCACCACCATCGGCGGCTGGCGGGCCGAGCTCGCCTCCGACGGGCAGGAGTACTACGCGTACAAGTCGTCGGACATCGGGCCGCGGGTGTGGCGGCATCTGGTGGTCTCGCCGGTGTGGATCCCCCCGCCGTCGTCGCCGATGGGCTCGATGGTCAAGGAGAAGCGCGTGAACGGCGCGTTCGTCAAGGCGACGAACTACGACGAGACGGGGCCCGGCTATCTGTCGGCCTACGGAATGGTGGCCGCAATCCACGAGCAGATGCGCAGGGGGCCGAACGGCGCCACGTTCTCCGACAACGGCATCCGCACCCATGGCTCGTTCGACTACCTGTCGCTGCGGGGCCGCTTCTCTCACGGCTGTCATCGCCTCTACAACAACCTGGCCGTGCGCATGTTCAGCTTCGTGCTGGCGCATCACCGGCATCGCACGATCGGCGCGCTGGCGCTCGACTACCGGCGGACCTTCTGGTGGAAGGGCGATCTGTTCGACCTGCGGCTGCCCAACCGCGGCTTCTATTTCGAGCTGGACCCGCCCATCCCCGTCGAGACGCTGGAGGGGCGCATTCGCGGCCAGCAGAAGACGCCCATCACCGGCTACGTTCCCAAGCCGGGCGTTCACTACGTGAGCGCGAAGCCGCCCGAGCTGGCCGATACGCCGGACAGCAAGGCGGGCGGAGCGGAGCCGTGACCAGGATGGCGCCGCGGCGCTGCGCACCCGCGATGGTGGTGGCGGCGCTCCTCGCGACCACGACCTGTTCGCGACGGCGCGCGAACGAGGCGCCACCTGTCGGGGTCAAGCCCACCGTGGAAGCGGTCGCTGCTCGACCTGGCCCGCCCGACGGTGGTCCGGGCGCGAAGCCGCGGTCCACGAAGCCGACCCGTCCGCGCGCGCCGACCGTCACGCCCACCGACGGGGGTCCTCCCGTCGAGCTGATCACCATCCGGCTGCTGGTCGATCCACCGAAGCGCGCGCACGTCTCATGGGGCGTGAAGGACTTCGGGCTGGCGCCGCTCGAGATTCGTCGCCCGCGCGGCAGCGGGCCGCTCGACCTCGAGGTGCGCGCGCCTGGCTTCCTCACCCTGCACACGCGCGTGTTCACCGAGCACGACAACAGCTTGTCGGTGCACCTGGTGCCCGAGACGGAGGCCTCGCGGTATTCCGGCTATCAAAGCCCGGCGCCGTCACCACACGGCAAGACGGAGCACGGCGCCAGGCCGATCGCGAAGCGCGGATCGGTCGCCCGCGACCAGCACGAGGTCGCGCCCGTCACGTCATCCACGCCGCAAAGCGACGCGAACACCGCGAACAATGATGGAGCCGGCACTCCGTAGCGCGCGCTGTTCCACCCTGAAATTAAGGGAGAAGCGCGAAATTTTATTCTTCCCAGGTCGCAGTTTGTCCCGTACAGTCTCTCGCCACTAGAACCGCGACCCCGGCTTTGCGCCGGAAAAAGGAGATCTGATGGCCAAGGTGATGTCCAAGTCCGAGCTCATCTCGAAACTCGCTGACGAGCACTCTGACAAGCTGACCCGCAAGGATGTGAAGGGCGTGCTCGAGTCCTTGGCCAGCGTCGGCTACAAGGAGCTCAAGAAGACCGGTGTGTTCTTGGTTCCCGGTTTCGCGAAGTTCGTGGTGATCAAGAAGGCCGCCACGAAGGCCCGCAAGGGGATCAACCCCTTCACCGGCGAGCCCACGACGTTCAAGGCAAAGCCCGCCCGCAAGATCGTTCGCGCGCGCCCCATCAAGGCGGCGAAGGACGCGGTCGCCTAGGCAGGCTTCCCCCCCGTCCCCTTTCGGGTGACGGACTTCTGACGCGCCGGCGGGATCGCAGTCCCGACCGGCGCGTTCGTTTTTGGGCGTCGTTTCACCCTTATCGGATCGCGCGTCGGAGCCGAAACGAGACAGGGGGGTACCTCGCGTCCATGGTTCGTCGTTCATCCACGTTGCGTGCGCCGCCGCGGCAGCCGGCGGCGGCCCGAAGCCTACCGACTGGCGAGCGCCTCTTGCGCCGCCTGCTGGACGAGAACGCGCGGCTGACCCGAGAGCTGCGGGAGCTGCGCAAGCTGCGGCGCCTCGCCGAGCGTGACGAGCTGACGGGGCTGCCCAATCTCCGGCTCGGGCACGAGCGCCTGACGGAAGAGCTGTCCCGCTCGCGACGGGGGCGGGGGCGCCCTGGCTCGCTGCTGATCGTCGACATGAACGATCTGAAGGGCCTGAACGACCGGCTGGGGCACGCCGCCGGGGACGCGGCCCTGCGCGAGACGGCGCGCGTCCTGCGCGCCACCCTGAGATCGTCCGACGTCTGCTGCCGGACCGGCGGGGACGAGTTCACGATCCTGCTGCCCGACACCGACGCGGCCGGGGCGCGGCTGGCCATGGCCCGCCTGCGCGCCGCCGTCATCCGGGCCGGGGCGCGCCGGGATACCCCCCTCAGCATCAGCGTGGGGGCCGCCACCTGGCCGGCGGACGGCGACGAAGCGGGGGTGCTGATCGAGGCTGCCGATCGGGCGATGTACGCCGAGAAGCAGACCTTCGCCGCCCGGGGGCGGAACCGGCGCGTCGCCCCCCCGCGGTGCGTGCTGGCGCTGGTCAAATAAGTGAAGTAAACGTCGGCGATTCGCGCTGCGGTGGCCCGCGACTCGTTCGCGGCCAAAACTCCCCTGGCCGCCATCGCCGCGCTACACTGCACTCCTAGCGTGGCACGAACATCATGAGTCAAACGCCTGTTCAAAGTGTCGTCGGCACCCGAGCGGAATCCGAGGATCGAGACGCTCGAAAATCGTCGGTCGATTTCAACGCGACCGTCAATCCAGCGAACCTGGCCTTTCTGGAGGAGCTGTACTTCCAGTACGCACGCGATCCCGCCTCCGTCGAGCCGGCGTACCGCGCGTACTTCGCTTCGCTGGGCGCCGCGGCGGTCCCGCCCCCGCAGGCGTTTCCGCGCAGCATCTTCTCGCGCCCGCGCCGCGCTGGCGCCGCCAAGCACCAGACGTCGCCGTCGGTCGTGAAGGGGAGCGAGCCCGCTCCGGCCCAGAATGGTGGCGGCAACGGACAGCACGCCGTCGCCGCGCTGCTGGCGGCCGCCGCGCCGCTGCTGCGCAAGACCTCGTCGGTCAGCGCCGAGCGCGTGCAGCGCCTGGTCGAGGCCTATCGCGAGATGGGTCACCTGTCGGCGGATCTCGATCCGCTGGGGATGGTTAAGCGAAACGCCGGCGCCAGCCTCGATCTCGAGGCGTTCGGCCTCTCCGAGGCCGACCTGGGCAACGTCTTCAGCTCGGAGAACGTCGCCGGTCCCGACCGCACCACCCTGGCCGATCTGATCGCCCTGCTGCGCGAGACCTACTGCCGGCACGTCGGTGTCGAGGTGGCGCACTTGCACGACACGGAGCTGCGCACCTGGCTGCTTCATCGCATGGAGACCAGCCGCAACCGCCTCGACCTCAGCTACGCCGAGCGGCGACGCCTGCTGGAGAAGGTGATCGACGCCGAGGTGTTCGAGCAGTTCCTGCACGCGAAGTTCGTGGGGAAGAAGCGATTCTCGCTGGAGGGCGGCGAGAGCGTCATCCCGCTGCTCGACCGCCTGGTCGAGCGGGCCGCCCACCAGGGGGTGAGCGAGATCGTCATCGGCATGGCCCATCGCGGTCGGCTGAACGTGCTGGCGAACCTGATGGAGAAGCCGGCGGCGCAGATCTTCGCCGAGTTCATGGACATGGGCACGGCGTCGAGCGGCCACAGCGGCAGCGGCGACGTGAAGTACCACCTGGGCTACTCGGTGGATCGGGTCTACGGCGCCAATGGCAACAGCGCCCGGGTCCACCTGTCGCTGTCGTTCAACCCCAGCCACCTCGAGTTCGTGAACACGGTCGTGCAGGGGCGGGTGCGCGCCAAGCAGGATCGCATCGGCGACACCGTGCGCGAGCGCTGCCTGCCCATCCTGATCCACGGCGACGCGGCGTTCGCCGGTCAGGGCGTGGTGGCCGAGTCGCTGAACATGTCCGAGCTGCATGGCTATCGCGTGGGCGGCACCGTTCACGTCGTCATCAACAACCAGGTCGGTTTCACCACCGCGCCCGAGAACGGCTACTCGACGACCTACGCGACCGACGTCGCGCGCATGCTGCAGATCCCGATCTTCCACGTGAACGGCGAGGACCCCGAGGCGATCGCCCAGGTGGTCGATCTGGCCGTCGACTTCCGCCAGCGCTTCCACCGCGACGTCTTGATCGAGGTGTGGTGCTACCGCAAGTGGGGCCACAACGAGGGCGACGAGCCCGAGTTCACCCAGCCCCTCATGTACAAGGTGATCAAGGCGAAGGGCTCGGTCCGCGCGGCGTTCCTGTCCGCCTTCCGGGGACGGTCCTTCAGCGAGCCGCAGGAGCTGACCGAGGTCGACGCCGAGGAGATCGCGGCGGCGCACCGGCGCAGCCTCGACGCCGAGCTGGATACGGCGAACAAGCTGGCGGCCGGCGTGAAGCCGGCGGAGCCGTACGTGGGGGCCTGGGCCCGCTTCAAGGCGGGGGCCGACGCCGCCGTGCCGCTCGTCCCCACGAACATCTCGCGCGAGACGTTCCTGAACGTCTCGAAGGGGCTGGTGACCGTGCCGCCCGACTTCACCATTCACCCCAAGCTGACCGTGTTGAAGGACCGCGCGGCGATGGCCGCTGGCGAGCGACCGATCAACTGGGGCATGGGCGAGGCGCTGGCGTTCGGTTCGTTGCTGGCGCAGGGCGTTTGCGTCCGCCTCTCAGGGCAGGACGCGCGGCGCGGCACGTTCAGCCATCGCCACAGCGTGCTGGTCGACTACGAGAACGCCAACCGCTACACGCCGCTCTCGCACGTCGGTGACTTCGTCTCCGGCACGCAGGGTCCGTTCGAGGTGCGCGACAGCCCGCTGTCCGAGGCGGGCGTGCTGGGGTTCGATTATGGCTACAGCCTGGACATGCCGGGC
>DASYCK010000122.1:0-19253 GCA_036500205.1 Polyangia bacterium
GATGTCTACATCTGCAACGTGGTGAAGTGCCGCCCGCCCGGTAACCGCAACCCCGAGCCTGACGAGATCGAGGCCTGCGAGCCGTTCCTGAAGAAGCAGCTTGCGGCGCTGCGGCCACGGGTCATCGTCACCTTGGGAAAATTCGCGGCGCAGTGCCTGCTGCGCGACGACACCCCCATCAGCCGCCTGCGGGGAAAGTTCCGCACCTACGAGGGGGTGCAGCTGATGCCGACGTTCCACCCCGCGTACTTGCTGCGCGATCCCAGCAAGAAGAAGGAGACCTGGGAGGACCTGAAGACCGTCATGGCGGCGCTGAAGCGAATGGGGATCGAGCCGCCGACGGCCGGGGCCTGACCCCCACGGGTTCGCGGGTCACACCTTTTTTCTTCCCCCTCCGCCCGTGAACTGTTTGAACACGTTCTGCATCCCCGGCGCCGACACGACCTCTTCCTGCTTGTACTCACCCTCGCGCATCACCGCCTTCAGGGGCTCGATCAGCCCTTCGAAGTAGGCGCTCGCGAGCTGGTCGACCCGAAACGACGTCTTCTTCAGCAGCAGCTCGACCGTCTCGTGCTCGCTCTGGTAGGCGCCTCGCGTCTGGTCCTTGCACGCGATCCGCGAGAAATATTCGGTGATGCCCTCGTTGAGGGTCTTCCATTCGGGCCCGACGCCATCGGCGCCGAACGCTTGATAGAACTCCTTGTGGCAGAAGTAGTGAAACAGCTCGTGCACCACGGTCGATGACCCGACCTCGGCGCCGTGCAGGTAGATCACCTTCGAGTCGTTCAAGAGCGCCTGCATCGTGCCGAGGTCGTCCTTGATCATGTGGCCGTGGCTGGGCGCCACGCGTGAATAGGTGGTGCACCCGTAGCTGACCATGTTGCCCAGGTAGGTGCCGTCGGATCCGTAGACGGGGCCTTGCTTGCCGCCCAGGGCGTTGACCGTCTCCGTCCACGCCGTCTCGGTGCTGGCCACTTGAAAGACGTCATCGAGCCGCCCGCTCTGGCGCAGCTTGTCGAGGCCGTTCGACTTGTTGGCATCGATCAGCTTCCGGTAGGGAAAGTTGTCGATCATCGTCAGCGCGTGGAGCAACGTGCTGCGAAACCCGTGCGTGTAGTCCCGCCGGTGCCCCTCGTAGCTGGGGTTGTCGTGCCACTTCAATGGCATCGTGGCCTTCGCCGCGCCACGGGGGGACAGCGAGTTGAAGTAGGCCAGCTCGATGGCGAGTTTGTCCTCTTTCGTCTTCTCGAGGAGATCGCAGCTCGGACAGGAGACCTGGTACGGCTTGTTGTGCTTCGCGCAGATCATGATTTCTCCTTCCCCAGGGATGTCTGGGGCTGACAGGACATGGCTCGTCGCCACCGTATCAGCGGGGCCGGGTGGAGTTCAACCGTCTTGACGGGCCTGGGCGCCCTCCCTATGGTCGTTCGAACGTGAAGCGCGCGACGGGAACGGCGGTCCGGGTGGCGGTCATCGTCATGGGTTTGGCAGGCCTGGGGCTCTGCTTCGGCGCGGGGTGCTCCGAGAAGAAGCGCACGGAGATCGTCGTGGGGCTGGCCACCGATCTGACGGCGCCGTCGCCGCTCGCCTCGGTGCGGCTGCAGGCATTTCTCCTGCCCGACGTCATCCCCATCGGCACGGCAGAGGAGCGGGTCATCTCCGGCACCTCCGGTCAGCCTTACTCGATTCCCGGGACGTTCGGCATCTACGCGGACAGCGGGTCGCCCGATCGGGTGCGGGTGAGGCTGGTCGCGATGGACGACGCGCAGAACATCCTGGTGGTCCGTACGGCCGTGTTCAGCCTGGTTCCGCAGAAGACGCTGTTCGTGCGGCTGGGCGTCGTGACCGCCTGCCTGGGGATGAATGATTGTGGCGACGGCCAGACCTGCATCGCCGGTCGGTGCACCTCGGAGAAGATCGACTCGACGTTGCTACCGACGTACCAGCAGGGCATGGAGAACCACCTGAGCTGCGCCAGCGCGATCACCTACTACGACACCGGCACGAACCAGCCGCTGACGATGAGTGGCCCCCCCTGTGCCTCCGGGATCTGCCAGGAAGGGGTTTGCCTGGTGCCACCGGCGACAGGCGCCGGTGGAGCGGGCGGTGGCGGAGCGGGCGGGGCGGGGACGGGCGCCGGCGGAGCCGCCGGAATGGGCGGTAAAGGCGGCACAGGCGGCGGTGGCGGCGCGGGCGGGAAAGGTGGCGGTGCGGGAGGAGCGGGCGGAGCAGGTGGCGGAGCGGGCGGTCAGGCGCCGCCGCCGCAGATCACCAGCCTGGTCCCCACGTCGGGAACCGCCGGAACCGCCATCAGCCTGGAGGTCCACGGGCAGGGCATCGCCGCCGGCTGGACCGTATACTTCGACGGCGATCCCGTCACCACCCAGATCAGTCAGGCGGCGGACGGTCCCATCGCGGTCGCCGCCATCACCGTCCCCGCCGCCATCGCCACCGGACAGGTCCCCGTGTGGCTGGCCTCGGGAACGCAGGTCAGCAATACGGTCTACTTCACGGTGACCCCCGCGGCGGGAGCGCCGACGATCATCGACTACACGCCCGACAACGCGCTCCCCGGAACGACGATCTCGATCGTCGGCTCCAACCTCGTCGCCGAGCCGGTCGCGATCACCGATCCGCTGGGTCGCGCGGTCGCCGTGCAGGCGACCGGGACCGCGACCTGGCTGGGCATCACCCAGGACCGGGTCGACGTGGTGATCCCCGCCGACATGCCGACCGGCGTGTTCACCGCCTCGAACTCGAAGGGCTCGTTCCGCGGGCGGGTGTTCAACGTCGGCCAGAACCTGGTGCGGCTGACGAACGCCACCGCGACCTCCAGCACGCAGTACAACACCACGAACTGGTCGACGATGAGCGGCTGGGACAACAACCTGCAGACCAGCTGGTTCTCGGCGAACTACGATTGCGCCACCAGCACCGCGTGCGCCAGCGTGCCGTACTATCAGATCACGTTCGCCGCGGCGCAGACGGTGGCCCGGATCGCCATGCGCGGCAATCGTGAATACGCCACCGGATACGACTTCGTCGAGGGGCGGTTCGACATCCTCGACGCCGCAGGCGCGGTGCTGTGGAGCGCCGATCGCCTGCTTCCCGACCCCGATAGGGATCTCGACCTGCTGGTGACGCCTCCGGTGGCCAACGCGGCGGCGGTGAAGTTCACCAGCATCGCCGACGTGGGGATCGAGCCGGGCTTCTCCGAGCTCGAAGTGTTCGGGCCCTAGCGTCAGAACGTGACGGGCGCGCCCGTGAGCGAGCGGATCTGGTCCTCGCTGACGCCCGCCGCCCGCTCGACGCAGTGAAACACTTCGCCGGTGGGGTCGAAGACCCCCAGCTCGGTGATGACCCGGTCGACGCACGCCAGCGCCGTCAGCGGCAACGTCAGCCTCGCCACCAGCTTCGGCTTGCCGTCCTTCGAGGCGTGGCTCTGCAGGACCAGCAGGCGGCGCGCGCCGGCGGCCAGATCCATGGCGCCGCCCATGCCGGTGATCAACTTGCCTGGCACCGTCCAGTTCGCCAGATCGCCGTTCACCGCCACCTCGAGCCCGCCCAGGATGGCCAGGTGCACGTGCCCACCGCGAATCATGGCGAACGACGCGGCCGAATCGAACGTGCTGGCGCCCGGCACCACGGTCACCGTCTGCTTGCCCGCGTTCACCAGCAGCGGATCGACCTGATCGTCGTAGGGGAACGGTCCCATGCCGAGCAGGCCGTTCTCCGACTGCAGCATCACGTTCGCGTCCGGCGCGAGCTCGTTCGCCACCTCGGTCGGCATGCCGATGCCCAGGTTGACGATGGTGCCGGGGATGATCTCCGCGGCCGCCCGCCGGATCATGTCCTCTCGCGACCAGCTCATGGCGTGCTCCGGGGGCGGGTGGTGCGGAACTCGATGGCGTTGCGATGGGTCGCCACGTGAATGATCCGGTCGACGTACAGCCCGGGCAGGTGCACGTCGTCGGGATCGATGGCGCCCACCTCGACGAGCTGATCGGCCTCCAGCACGGTCACCGTCGCCGCGGTCGCCATCAGCGGCGTGAAGTTGCGGGCGGTGCGATGAAAACGGGCGTTGCCGAAGCGATCGGCGACCTGGGCGCGCACGATGGCCAGCTCGGCCCGCAGCGGGGTCTCGAACACCTGCAGCTGACCGTCGAGCATCCGCGTCTCCTTCCCCTCGGCGACGATGGTGCCGGCGCCGGTGGGGGTGAAGAAGCCCCCCAGGCCAGCGCCGCCCGCGCGGATGCGCTCGGCGAACGTCCCCTGGGGGGACAGCTCGACGGCGATGGTGCCGGCCAGGTACTGCTCGGCCAGGTCGGGGTTCCCTCCGACATAGCTGCAGATGACGGCGCGGACCAGCTTGCGTTGCAGCAGCACCGCCAGCCCCTGTCCCTGGTTGCCGCAGTTGTTGCTGATGATGGTGAGGTCGCGGGGGGCTCGGCGCGCGATCTCGTCGATGCAGGCCTCGGCGATCCCCGAGAGTCCGAAGCCCCCCGACATCAAGCGCAGGCCGTCATGCAGCAGATCGCGCAGCGCCGCTTCGGCGTCGGGATAGACCTTGCTCGCCAGGGGGGAAGCGGGGGGCGTCGTCATGGATTGTCGCTCATCGCTTCGTCCACCGCTTCGTCGAGGGCCGCCCCGATCGACGTCAAGCCAGCCGCCAGATCGTCCTCGGTCGCCACGAGCGGCGGCGCCAGGTAGACCATGTTCTCCCGCTTGTGCAGGTGAACGTGCCGCCGCTTCAGCCCGGCGGCGAGCCGCGCCAGCGCGGGAGCGGGAAGCGGCGTCCGCGTGCCCGGCGCCACCAGCTCCAGGCCCCACAGCAGGCCGAGGCCCCGCACGTCGCCGACGTGGGGCCGCGGGCGCGCCAGCTCCTTCAGCCGCGGGGCCAGCCACGCGCCCAGCGCCGCCGCGCGCGTGATCAGCTGCTCGTCGCGATAGCTCTCGATCGCCGCCACGATGGCGGCGCAGGTCAGCGGATGCGCGTAGGTGGTCAGGCCGCACGACAGCACGTTCTCGTCGAAGTGGTGGGCGACGGCGTCGCTCACCACCACGGCGCCGCCGGGCGCGTAGCCTCCCGTCAGCCCCTTCGCCATGGTCAGCAGGTCGGGCGTGACGCCGTCGTGGTCGACCGCGAACCAGCGGCCGGTGCGGCCAAAGCCCGACAGCACCTCGTCGGCGATCAGCAGCACGCCGTGACGGGTGCAGATGTCGCGTACCTTCTTCCAGTAGCCGGGCGGCGGCACGAAGACGCCGTTCGCCCCCGCGATCCCTTCCATGATGACGGCGGCCACCGTGTCGGGCCCTTCGCGCCGCAGCACCGCCTCCAGATCGTCGGCGCATTCGTGGGCGCAGCTCTCGGGGACCCGACCCACGGGACAGCGGTAGCAATACGGGTCGACCGTGCGCACCACGCCGGGGAGCCCCGGCTCGAACGCTTCACGGCGCGGATCGCCCGACAGCGACAGCATCGCCAAGGTGGCGCCGTGGTAGCTGCGCGTGCGCGCCACCACCTTCTTCCGCCCCGTCACCAGGCGCGCCATCTTCACGGCGTTCTCGTTGGCCTCGGCCCCCGACAGACAGATGAAGCTGTGGTTCAGGCCGGAAGGGGTCACCTCGGCCAGCAGGTCCCCGGCGCGCGCCTTGTCGGGAAACACCGACGACGGATAGGCCAGCAAGCCCCGGCTGGCGGCGGCCGTCAGGGCCGCCTTCATGCGCGGGTGGCCATGACCGAGGTTGGCGTTCCAGGTCATGCTGCCGAGGTCGATCCAGGACGCGCCGTCGGCGGTGGTGAAGCGAGCCCCCTCGCCCGCGACGATCTCGAAGGGCGGGGTGGGGTGGCTCTGCGCCGACCAGGTGGTGAACACCCGCTCGCGCTGATGGCGCGCCAGCTCGGACAGATCGCTCACGGTCGCGATCCGACGCGATCGTGGTACGCGTCGTCGCACGCGGTGATGAACATGTCGGCGATCGTGTCGGCCTGGCCCTTCGTGAGGATGAGCGGCGGCGAGATGCGAATCGCCTGCGTGCCGCATTCGAGCACCAGCAGCCCGCGGCGAAAACAGAGCTCGGCCACCGTGTCGGCGCGCTCCGGCGTGTCGAACTCGACGCCGATCATCAGACCGAGCCCGCGTACGTCGGTCACGCCGATGGCGGACGACAGCGCGGCGCGCAGCCGCTTCATCAGGCGCTCACCTTGCGCGGCGGCGTTGTCCACCAGCGTGCTCTCGAGCAGCTCGAGCGTGGCCAGGGCCGCCGCGCAGCAGACCGGGTTTCCGCCGCAGGTCGAGCCGTGGCTGCCGGCCGGCCAGGTCATCAGGCTCTTCTTCGCCATCATCGCGCCGAGCGGCATCCCCGAGGCGATCCCCTTCGCCAGCACCACGATGTCGGGGGTGACGCCGAAGTGCTCGGCGGCGAACATCTTCCCGGTGCGCCCCATGCCGGACTGCACTTCGTCGAAAACCAGCAGGATCCCGTGGGCGTCGCAGATCCGGCGCAGCGCGGGCAAGAAGTCGGGCGGCGGCACCAGGTACCCGCCTTCGCCCAGCACCGGCTCGACGACGATCGCGGCCACGTCCTCGGCGGCGACCAGCTGCGGGAACAGCCCTTGCTCGACGCTGGCGGCGCTGCCCCACTCGCCATGGAAGACGCCCGGCAGCAGCGGGCCGAAGTGCTTGCGGTACTTGCTCTTGCTGGCGGTCAACGACAGCGAGCCGTACGTGCGCCCGTGAAACCCGCCGCGAAACGCGACGATGGCCGTGCGACCGGTGTGGTGGCGCGCCAGCTTCAGGGCCGCCTCGACCGCCTCCGTTCCCGAGTTGCTGAGGAACGTCTGCCAGACGTTGGCCTGCTCCGGCGACAGCCGCGCCGCCAGCGTGTTCAGGCGCTCGCAGACGGCCGCGTAGGCGGGGTAGTGAAAGTCGGTGCCGCAGATGTGGATCAGGTTCTGCGCCTGGGCCGCGATGGCGGAGGCGACCGCGGGATGGCAGTGCCCCGTCGAGGCCGTGGCGACGCCCGCCTGCGCGTCGAGGAAGACGTTGCCATCGACGTCCTCGACCATGCAGCCCGAGGCGCGGGCCACGTAGAGCGGATAGCAGAAGATCAACGACGGCGACACGAACCGCCCGTCATGCGCGATCCGCTCCTTGGCCCGCGGACCTGGCGGCTCGACCACGATGCGGATGCTCTGCTCGGCGAGGGGCAGGCTGCTGTCCGCGCCGGGCGGCGGGGTCACGACGGAGACGGTCATGTCGACACCGTCCGGCTCTGCTCGCGCAGATAGAGCGGCAACGTGTAGTGGCCGCCGATGTTCTTTCCGGTCGAGCCGCTGCCCTTCCAGCCGCCGAACGGCTGCACGCCCGGCCAGGCGCCCGTGGTGGCGCCCGCGGCCCGGTTCACGTAGACGACGCCCGCCTCGATGCGGTCGAGGAAGGCGTCCATCTCGCTCTGCTTCTGCGTGAAGATCCCGGCCGTCAGACCGAAGCGCGTGTCGTTCGCTTCGTGCAGCGCTTCGTCGAGATCCTTCACGCGCTGGACGGCGAGGATGGGGACGAACAGCTCCTCGCGCATCAACTGATGATCGCGCGGCAGCCCGTCGATGATGGCCGGTCGGATGAAGTAGCCGTGCGCGCGGTCGCCCTCGGAGACGACGGCTCCCCCGGTGCGCACGTGCGTTCCGGCCTGGGCGATGAAGCGCTGGAAATCCTCGAAGCTGGCCCGGGTGGCGACCGGCCCCAGGAACGTCCCCTTCGACAGAGGATCCCCGATCACGGTGTCGTCGAGCTTGCGTCGCAGCCGCGCCAGCAGGTCGTCCGCCACCGCCTCGTGAACGTAGAGCCGCGAACAGGCGGAGCACTTGTGGCCGTTCATGCCGAACGCCGAGCGATAGACGCCGAGCGCCGCCTTGTCGAGATCGGCCGAATCCATGACGATGGCGGGGTTCTTCCCCCCCATCTCGACGATGCAGGGCTTGGGGAACTCGGTCGAGAAGCGCTGGAAGATGTTCTTGAAGCCGACGTCGAACGAGCCGGTGAACGTCACCCCCTTCACGTCGGGGTGGCGCACCAGGCCGTTGCCGACCTCGCCGCCGCCGCCGGTCACGCAGCTCACGGTGCCGGGGGGGAGCCCCGCCTCGGCGAAGATCTCGGCCAGCAAGATCCCCGACAGCGGCGTCTCCGACGACGGCTTCATCACCACGGTGTTACCGGTCAGCAGCGCGGCCGCCACCGGCGCACCCATCAGCGCGTACGGAAAATTCCACGGGGCGATGACGGCCCAGACGCCGTAAGGGCGCAGCACGCTGGTGTTGTCGTCGGTGGGGACGAGCTGCCCCATCTTCCGCACGAAGCCGTCGTTCGCGCGCATCTGGGCGTTGTAGTAGCTGATGAGGTCGGCCGTCTCCTCGATCTCTCCCAGCGCCTCGAGACGGTTCTTGCCCATCTCGAGGATCATCCAGGCGGCCAGCTCGTAGCGGCGCGCCCGGATGAGCTCGGCGGCCTTTTCCAGCAGCGCGGCGCGCTTGGGCCAGGGGGTGCGGCTCCAGGCGGGGAACATGGCCCGGGCGATGGCGACCGCATCGTCCACGTCGGACGATGTGCCGCGCGCCACGCGCGCCACCACCACGCGGGTGTCGGTGGGGCTGCGGCTCTCATCGGTGGCGTCCTTGTGGCGCAGGGCCCCGCCGATGTGGAGCGGCCAGGTGCCGCCCAGACGTTTCCGCACGGCCGCGATGCCCTCGTCGAAGGCGGCGTTCATGACGGGATCGTCAGCCGAGAGACTGACGTAGGTGACCTTGCCAGCCGACGCGCTTTCCATGGCCTCTCTAGAATAATACGCATTCGGTGGATGCGCGAAGAGTTCGGTGGCCGGGGCTATCGAACACGACCGAGCCGTGGTGAAATCGTCGGCGTGGCCGCCCCCCGCATTCGCAAGGTCCTGATCGCGAACCGTGGCGAGATCGCCTGTCGCGTGATTCGCGCCTGCCGCGAGCTCGACATCAAGACGGTCGCCGTCTATTCGGACGCCGACCGCGAGGCGGTGCACGTGCGCATGGCGGACGAGGCGATCGCCATCGGACCGCCGCCGGCGCGTGACAGCTACCTGGTGGGCGAGAAGCTGCTCCATGCCATGCGCGCCACCAAGGCCGACGCCGTTCATCCGGGCTACGGCTTTCTGTCCGAGAACGCCGACTTCGCCGAAGCCGTCGTCGCGGCCGGCGCCATCTTCATCGGCCCGCCGCCTTCGGCGATCCGCTCGATGGGGGGCAAGACCTCGGCGCGGGCCCTGATGCAAGCGGCCGGCGTGCCGGTCGTTCCGGGCGACAACGGCGCCGCCGGGCGCGGCTTCGCGGACGCCACCGAGGCGAAGGCCGCGGCCGCCCGCATCGGCTATCCCGTGTTGCTGAAGGCGGCCTCGGGTGGGGGAGGGCGGGGCATGCGCCTCGTCGCCTCCGAGGACAAGCTGGAGGCGGCCCTGGAGAGCGCCCGCCGCGAGGCGAAGGCCGCCTTCGCGGACGACGCCGTCTATCTGGAGAAGGCGATCGTACGCCCGCGCCACATCGAGGTGCAGGTGTTCGGCGACAGCCACGGTAACGTCGTTCACCTGCACGAGCGCGACTGCTCGATCCAGCGCCGCAACCAGAAGGTCATCGAGGAGGCGTCGTCGCCCGTCATCGACGACGAGCTTCGCGCGCGCATGGGCGCCATGGCGGTGCGCGCCGCGCGGTCGGTCGGGTACGTGGGGGCGGGGACGATCGAGATGCTGTTCGACAGCGCGTCGCGCGGCTTCTACTTCCTGGAGATGAACACCCGCTTGCAGGTCGAGCACCCGGTGACCGAGCTGGTCACCGGCGTCGACCTGGTGCGCTGGCAGCTCGCCGTCGCGGAGGGGGCGCCGTTGCCGCTCGAACAGGAACATATCCCTCGTCGCGGCGCCGCCATCGAGTGCCGCGTCTACGCCGAGGACGCCGTGAAGTTCTTGCCGTCGCCCGGCACCATCACGTCGCTGCGCGTGCCGGCCGGCCCTGGGCTCCGCGACGACTCGGGGGTGGTGGCCGGCAGCGTGATCTCCGTGCACTACGATCCGATGATCTCGAAGCTGTGCGCGTTCGGTGCCACGCGCGGCGAGGCCATCGAGCGCATGCGCCGCGCGCTCGCCGAGTATCACGTGGGGGGCATTCGCACGAACCTCGCCTTTCACCGCCGCGTGATGCGCCACCCGGCGTTCGTCGCTGGCGAGTACGACACCGGCTTCATCGAGCGCCACAAAGCCGACCTGCTGCCGCCAGCGCTCGACGACGAATCGGCGCTTTTCGTTGCCGTGGGCGCCGCGCTGACGGCGCGGGCCGCCGCGCCCGCGGCGGGCGGCGTCCTCGACAGCGCCGCCGTCCAGCCGTCGGCGTGGCGGCGTGGCGGCGGACTTCCGCCCGTCTGACGGTGCGCTTCAGCCTCGCCCCCGGGGCTTGTCGTCGCGGACGTCTTCGTCCCCGGCCACGTCGGCGGTCGTGACCGCGTCGTTGCCGAAGCGGGTGGTGATGCGATCGAGGGCGGCGTTGAGCCTCGCCGTTCGCGACGGGGGCAGTGCGAACAGGCCCAGCTGCGCGTCGGTCGCGGACAGATCGTGCGCCGCCACGCCGGTCAGACGGACCCGCCCCGGCACGTTCACCCGGGTCAGCAGCTCCATGGCGGCGCGGTAGATCGTCTGTCCATCGTCGGTCGGCTCATCCAGGGTGGTCCGCCGCGTGACGACGGTGAAGTCGGACAGCTTCACCTTGAGCTGCACGACGCGGGCCTTCACCTCGGCGCGCCGCAGTCGCCGGCCCACTCGCGAGGCGTGGGCATGGATGTGGGGAGAGAGCTCGGTCGGCTCGCGATCTTCGTCGAAGGTGTCCTCCGCGCCGATGCTCTTCGCCGCGCGATCGGGGATGACGGGGCGCACGTCGATGCCCTGGCTCAGCTCCCACCAGTGGCGCGCGCCGGGGAAACGCTGCTCGAGCCGCGCGGGGTTCGCGCGCGCCAGATCGCCGATGGTGTGAAGCCCCGCCCGTCGCAACGCCACCTCGGTCTTTTGCCCGACGCCCCACAGCCGAGAGATGGGCAACGGCGCCAGGAACGCGAGGGTGTCTCCTTCAGCGACCTCGTGCTGTCCGTTCGGTTTGGCGGCGTCGGAGGCGATCTTGGCGACGAACTTCACCGTGGCGATCCCGGCCGAGGCCTGCAGATGCAACGTCCTCGCGATCTCGGCCCGGATGGTGCGCGCGATCGTGGCGGCGTCGCCGAACAGGCTGCGCGATCCGGTGACGTCGAGAAACGCCTCGTCGAGCGACAGCGGCTCCACGAGCGGCGTGAAGCGGGCGAAGATCGCGAACACCGCCTCGCTGGCCGCGACGTAAGCCGAGAAGCGAGGGGGGACGACGATGGCCGTCGGCGCGCGCCGCAGCGCCTGGGCCATCGGCATGGCGCTGCGCACCCCGAAGGGGCGCACCTCGTACGAGGCGGCCAGCACCACCCCGCGCTGGGGATGCCCGCCCACGATGACGGGTTTTCCGGCCAGCGCCGGTTGATCGCGCTGCTCGACGGACGCGTAAAAAGCGTCCATGTCGACGTGAATGATGCTCCGCGCGTCTGACACGTCAGGCAACCGTAGCACCACCATGAGGGGCGGCTGAAAGCACGCCGGCCCCTCATGGTGGTGCTACGGTTTGGGGGCGCGCGCGCCGCTCGTCTGAAGAAGGCCAGGATCGTTCGTCGTCTCGTGGCGGACGGCCGCTTCGAAGGGATGCTCGCCATTCACCCAGGCGTCGGGGGCATCCGCGTCTCCGCTCAGCAGCAGGTCCATCACGGCCGTCAGATCCAGCGGCCGCATGTCGAGGTGGTACAGCTCGGAAAGGCCGAGCTGAAGCCCGGCGCTGATGGCGTGAAAGGCGCGAATCGGCTCCAGATAGGAGTGCCCGCCGAAGCCGTGGGCCAGGAAGGCCGCCCGCTCGTCGGGATCGCGCAGCCGCTTGGCGCACTCCCCCGCATCGAGCGAGTTCATCCCTCGACAGGGGAGCGGCCGGACCTCGTAGATCGAGCAGTTGCCCGCCGCCAGGAAGGGGCAGGGGTGCTCGGGAGAAAACCGCTCCGCCGACGACAGGCCGCGCGTCCGCTCCCGCGCGGCGGCGACGTGCGCCGTGATCCGCGCGAGCGCGGGGCCCGACAGGGTCGTCTTCAGGTGCTCGGCGATGGCCAGCGCCTCGGGCGGCGTCACGCCGACGACCTGATAGCAGCAGTGATCGCAGCCGGCCTGGCAGGCGACCGCCCCTTCAGGCGCCCGCGCCAGCAGACCTTCAGCGAGCCGCGACATGGCCGCCATGGCGTTTCGCGCCAGGTCGACCGCGGCCTGCAGGCTGGGCGCGCCGCGAACGGTGGCATGGGCGGTGTTGGCGGCCCCGACCGCGATCTCGTTCTGCCAGGGCTCGTCGAAGAGGGGCGTCGTCAGCGCCACCTGCTCCTGGCCGGTCGCCGGATCGCGTAGCAAGGTCAGATGCAAGCGCCCCGTCGCGTCTCTGCGCGCGCGGGCGGGTTGCCGGTCAGCCTTCGCGCGGGCTTCGCGCGCTTTTCTGCTCTGCTTGCTCAAAGGTCGCCCCTTTCCCGCGGTCTGGCAACGTCTCGAGAGGCCGGGATTGAGGAGTACCACCGGCTGGGACCGCGGGCCAGCGGCGCCACCGCTCAAAAAGCGGGGACCGGTGGGTGACCGGGGATGAAGTACAGCGGCAGGTAGTTCCCGGGCGACACGAAGCGGACCTTGATCTCGCGCTCGACCCTCTCCTTCAGGTGATCGCAGTCGTATGCATCGGCGGCGCAAGCCTGAGCAAAGACCGCCGCCTGTCCGTCGGGATTCGTGTCGACGATGCCGAAGCGAAGAAACGCGCGCGCGCGCCACGCACCCTCGGTCTCGGGCAGCCGATCGATCTCGGTTCGAAATGCCCTCTTCACCGAGTCGAGGCTGCCGAAGGCCCAGCTGGCGTTCGCCGTGGCCAGCCAGGGAGCCTCCTCCAGCGCCTTGCGCTCGGCCTCGGGGCGCGCAGCCACCGCCGCGACGAGGGGGCCCGCCGGTGGAGCGGAGCGCCCGTGGCCCACGGCCGCCGCGAGCGCCGCCAGCACGAGCGGCCCCAGGCCCCACTTCAACGCGGCGGACGTCGTCATGGGCGGGCTCTCGATCGCAGGTCCTCGAGGGCGCGGCGATCGCAGCGGGGCCATTTTAGCCCGCGACAGAGTTGCTCGGCCCTGTCCCACGCGGCGTTTCCGCCGTTGTTCAGGCCGCGAACGGCGACGACCAGCTCGAAGGCGTCGGGCTCGACGGTCTTCAAGGCCGCGCGCACGGCCTCGACGTCGTCGCGCAGCTGCGCCCAGTCCCGGGGGCTGGCCGCGACGTTTTCCTGTTGCAGCGCGAAGCCCACGCGGGCGAGCGGCGTCGTTCCCGAGAGGTCGGGGGACTTCGCGGGGGGCAGAATCCCGCGCACACCCAGGAAGTAACCGAGCACCCCGGCAACCAGATACGTCCCGATGAGGACGCCTCGACGCAGGGAGCTGCCGTGAACCGCCTGGCCGTGCGTTTTGATGTTCGTGTCCATCACGTCGGCCGGGCGACTGTAACACGCCCGCGCCTCCCCAGACGCCAGCGCTTTCGTTCCCCCCGATCGTCGACGAGAGGAACCCTCCCGAACATTGACAAGCGCGGAACGCGGGCGATAACGTGTCGGAATCGAAGGAGAACTCATGGCGATCGTTCCCGCACAAAGTACGGCCGCCGAGGGCGGCGCCGCCCAGGTGACCACCTTGCTCGGGCGGGGCAGCGAGTTCGAGGGGAAGCTGTCATTCGAGGGGACGGTGCGGGTCGACGGCAAGCTGTCCGGCGAGATCTTCACCGAGGACGTCCTGCTCATCGGCGAAGGGGCCGAGGTGCGCGCCGAGATCAACGTCGGCGCGGTCGTCATCGAGGGCTCCGTGCAGGGGAACATCCACGCCAAGCGGTCGGTGGAGATTCGCACGCCGGGACGGGTGCGCGGCAACATCATCACGCCGTCCCTGTTCATCGAGAAGGGCGTCATGTTCGACGGCAACTGTCAGATGGAGCCGAGCGCTCCGGGCCGCGCGAACGGGCCGACGCTCGCCGTCGCGAAACCCAAGGTCGCCGCGAGCGAGTCGAAGACCGAGTCGAAGACCGGCGGCGACGGTGACGGCAAGCCCCACGAATAGCGCGGCCGCGCGCCCCGTTCACTTGACGAAAAGCGCTGGATTTGATAGCGGACCGGCGAGTTTTCAATCGCATGTCTGCCCTAATCGCTCTCGCTGATTCCTTGCCGCCCGCCGAGGTGCATTCACCTCAACTGATCGACGTCGATTCGACGGTCTTCATCCAGTTGGGACTGTTCGTGCTGCTGGCGGTCGTGCTGACGAAGTTGCTGTGGAAGCCGTATCTGCGGGTGCGCGCCGAGCGCGTATCGCGGGTGGACGGCTATCGGAAGGAGGCGGTGCAGATGGAGGCCGACGCGGCCGCGCGGTTGGAGCGGGCCGAGGCCCAGCTGGCCGAGGCGCGCCGGGTCGGCAGCAGCGAACGCGCCACCGCCCGCGCCGAAGCGCAGACCCGCGAGCAGGCCTTGCTGGCGGACGCCCACGTCGAGGCGCAGCGCGCGCTCGCCGCGGCGCGCACCCGGCTCGACGCCGTGGTGGCGTCCGAACGGACGCGCATCCAGGGGAGCGCCCGCGACCTGGGCGCCCAGGCGGCGCGCCGGATCCTGGGCCGCGAGGTGACGCCGTCATGAGGACCCTGTCGTTTTCGATCCTGCGCCGGCTGGCCTTGATGGGCGTCGCGTTCGGTTTTCTGGCCCTGTCGACGGCGTCGGCCGTGTCGGCGGCGCCCGAAGGAGAAGAAGAGCCGGGCCAGACCAACCCCACGGGGAGCGAAGCGGGGCACGAATCGCCCAGCATCGATCCCAAGAAGCTGGGGCTGCAGCTGCTGAACTTCGGCGTGCTGGTGTTCGTGCTGGTGAAGTTCGGCGGCGGCGCCGTCAACAAGGCGCTGAAGGGGCGCCACGAGCAGCTGAAGGCCGACCTGGCCTCGGCGGCCGAGGCGCGCAAGGCGGCGGAGGCGAAGCTGGCCAAGCAGGAGGCTCGGCTGGGCTCGCTCGAGCAAGAGATCGCCGACATGCGCCGCGACCTGAAGAAGGAAGCGGAAGCGGAGAAGGCGCGCCTGATCGCCACGGCCGAGGAGCGCGCCACCCGCATCAAGGCGGAGACGGCGTTCCTCATCGAGCAGCAGGTGCGGGACGCCGACCAGCGGCTGCGCCGCGAGTCGGCCGACGCCGCCCTGAAGATCGCCGAGGAGATCCTGCGCCGCTCGATCGGCGCCGGCGATCAGCAGAGGCTGCTCGAGACGTTCGTGAGCGACCTCGGTCGAGAGCCCGGCGCCGGGAGGGTCGTCTGATGGCCGTCATGGGGGGCTCCATCGCCCGTCGTTACGCGAAGGCGCTGTTCGAGATCGGGGTCTCCGAGGGGAACTTCGAGAAGCTGGGACAGGAGCTGGACGATCTGGCGCGCGCTTACGGCGAGTCGGCCGATCTGCGCCTCGCCCTGGAAAACCCGGTGATCAAGGGCAGCGAGAAGCAGGCCATCCTGAGGGCGATCCTGCCCCGGGTGGCGCCCTCGACGTCGGTGCAGCGGTTCGCCCAGCTGCTGCTCGCGCGCGGTCGCATCGGGCTGCTGCGCGGGGCGGCCCGCGCCTATCGCGAGCTGGCCGACGCGCGCGCCGGCCAGGTGCGCGCCACCGTGACCGCCGCCGTGCCGCTGGCCGCGCCCGAGCTCGACCGCGTGCGCCGCGCCCTCGAGGCCCGCACCGGCCGCAAGGTCATCATTCAAACCGCCGTCGATCCCAATCTGATCGGTGGCATCGTCGCCCGGGTGGGAGATCTCGTCCTCGACGGGAGCGTTCGCACCCAGCTCGACGAGATGCGCCACCGTTTGCTCAACTAGAATCAGCCGGAAAGAAACCGACATGGAAATTCGCGCCGAAGAAATCAGCCAGATCATCCGCCGAGAAATCGAGGGCTTCGACCAGAAGGTCTCCGTCACCGAGACCGGGACCGTGCTGGAAGCCGGCGACGGCATCGCGCGCGTCTACGGCCTGGAGAAGGCGATGGCGGGCGAGTTGCTCGACTTCGGCAACGACGTCGTGGGCCTGGTGCTGAACCTGGAAGAGGACAACGTCGGCGTGGCCTTGCTCGGTAACTTCGAGGCGGTCCGCGAAGGCGACGTGGTGAAGCGGACCGGCCGCATCGCCGAGGTCCCGGTGGGAGACGCCCTGGTCGGCCGCGTGGTCAACGCCCTGGGGCAGCCCATCGACGGCAAGGGGCCGCTCGCCACCAAGGAGCGCCGCAAGATCGAGGTGAAGGCGCCCGGCATCATCGCCCGCAAGTCGGTGCACGAGCCGATGCAGACCGGCATCAAGGCCATCGACTCGATGATCCCCATCGGCCGTGGTCAGCGCGAGCTGATCATCGGCGACCGCCAGACCGGCAAGACCGCGGTGGCCGTCGACGCCATCATCAACCAGAAGGGGCAGAACATGTTCTGCTTCTACGTCGCCATCGGTCAGAAGCAGTCGACTGTGGCCGCCGTCGTCGAGAAGCTGCGCGAGCAGGGCGCCCTCGAGTACACGACGATCATCGTGGCGACCGCCTCCGAGCCGGCGCCGCTGCAGTTCCTGGCGCCCTACACCGGCGTCACCATGGCCGAGTACTACCGGGACAGCGGTCGTCACGCCCTCATCGTCTATGACGATCTCTCGAAGCAGGCGGTCGCCTATCGCCAGCTGTCGCTGCTGCTGCGCCGCCCCCCGGGCCGCGAGGCGTTCCCCGGCGACGTGTTCTATCTCCACTCCCGCCTGCTCGAGCGCGCCGCCAAGGTGTCCGACAAGGAGGGCGCCGGTTCGCTGACGGCGCTCCCCATCATCGAGACGCAGGCCGGCGACGTGTCGGCGTACATCCCCACCAACGTCATCTCGATCACCGACGGTCAGATCTTCCTGGAGAGCGATCTGTTCTACTCGGGCCAGCGCCCGGCCGTGAACGCCGGCATCTCGGTCAGCCGGGTCGGCGGCGCCGCCCAGATCGTGGCCATGAAGAAGGTCGCCGGCAAGCTGCGGCTCGAGCTGGCGCAGTATCGCGAGCTGGCGGCGTTCGCGCAGTTCGGCTCGGATCTCGACAAGGCGACCCAGCAGCAGCTGGCGCGCGGCGCCCGCATGACCGAGCTGTTGAAGCAGGGGCAGTACCAGCCGCTGCCGGTGGAGCGCCAGGTGTTGATCCTGTTCGCCGTGACCAACGGCTTCATCGACACGCTGCCCATGGATTCGCTGGGCCGCTACGAGCGCGAGCTGTTCGGCTTCGTCGATACCCGCCACGCGGCGCTGTGGGACGAGCTGCGCACCAAGGGCAACGAGAGCAAGTCCTGGGACGGCCTGGTGACCCGCATGAAGGCGGTCCTCGCCGAGTTCGGCAACTCCTTCGCCCCCGACGTCAAGGCGTAAGGTCGCGCGTTGCCGTCCCTGAAGGTCATTCGAACGCGGATCGTGTCGGTCAAGTCGACACAGAAGATCACGCGCGCCATGAAGCTGGTGTCGGCGGCGCGCCTGCGCCGCGCCCAGGACAACATCCTGGCGGCGCGCCCCTACGCCAAGGCGCTCGGCGCCGCGGTCACGGAGATCGTGGCCCGCGCCGGGGCCGACGCGCATCCCTTGATGCACGTGCGTCCCGCCGATCGGGTGGCGGTGTTGACGCTCACCTCCGATCGCGGCCTGGCGGGCGGCTTCAACGCCAACGTCTTTCGCGCCGTGGTGAAGTTCCAGGCGGAAGGGCGGGGCGGCAAGGAGACGTCGCTGCTCGTGGTGGGCCGCAAGGGGCGCGATTACTATCGCCGCCGCCGCGCCACCATCCGACAGGAATGGGCCAGCCCCACCGGCGATACGGCGGCGAACCTGGCCAAGGAGCTGGCGCGCACGGCGGTGGACGCCTTCGAGAGTGGCGCCGTCGACGCCGTCTACCTGGTGTTCAACGAGTTCAAGTCGGCCATCCAGCAGCGCACGGTGGTGGAGCAGCTGATCCCGGTCCCGGCGCCGCCGGCAGGAGCGGGTGAGGCGAATCCCATCGACTTCATCTACGAGCCGAGCCGCGACGACGTCATCTCGACGCTGATCCCGCTGTTCATCGAGTCGCAGATCTACCGGGCGTTGCTCGAGTCGGTGGCGTCGGAGTTCGGCGCGCGCATGACGGCCATGGACAGCGCCACCACGAACGCGCGCGACATGATCGGCTCGCTGACCCTGCAATACAATCGGGCCCGCCAGGCCGCGATTACCAAGGAACTGATGGAGATCGTCGGAGGCGCCGAGGCGCTCAAAGGGTAAAGAAAATTATGGAAACGCAAAATCAAGGTCGAGTTCTTCAAGTCATCGGTCCCGTCGTCGACGTCGAGTTCGACGGGAACCTCCCCGAGATCAACACCGCGCTGCGCATCTCGAACCCCGCCATCAACGACAAGGTCGGCAACCTGACCGTCGAGGTGGCGCAGCATCTGGGCGAGCACGGCGTTCGTTGCGTGGCCATGGACACCACGGACGGCCTGGTGCGCGGCATGCCGGTGGAGAACACCGGCTCGCCCATCCAGATGCCGGTCGGTCGCGAGGTGCTGGGGCGCATCCTGAACGTCGTCGGCGAGCCCGTCGACGAGCGCGGCCCGGTCAACGTGAAGAAGCGCATGCCGATCCACCGCCAGGCTCCCACCTTCGTCGAGCAGTCGGTGAAGATCGAGATGTTCGAGACCGGCATCAAGGTCATCGATCTGCTGGCCCCTTACCGTCGCGGTGGAAAGATCGGCCTGTTCGGCGGCGCCGGCGTCGGCAAGACCGTCACCATGCTCGAGCTCATCAACAACGTCGCCAAGAAGCACGGCGGCTTCTCGGTGTTCGGCGGCGTCGGCGAGCGCACCCGCGAAGGGCGCGATCTCTACAACGAGATGAGCGAGTCGAAGCTGTCGACCGGCGAGTCGGTGCTCTCGAAGACCGCCCTCGTCTACGGTCAGATGAACGAGCCGCCGGGCGCGCGTCAGCGCGTGGCGCTGTCGGCCTTGACCGTCGCCGAGTACTTTCGCGACATCGAGGGACAGGACGTGCTGCTGTTCATCGACAACATCTTCCGGTTCACCCAGGCCGGC
>DASYCK010000123.1:0-17596 GCA_036500205.1 Polyangia bacterium
GAGGCGCGCAGAAGCTGCCACCTTTCCCGGGCTGGTTCCTGTGTTTCTCACCCGACCGTCGCCTCATTGTCTCTTCGGAAGTCTCGTCCAAAGGGGGTACCAGCGAACCATCCGTCGCGGTCTACCAGACGGATCTGGCGACGGGCGCGGTCAGCACCGAGACCGTTGCGCGCAGCGCCGGTCCCTGGTTGACCGACTCGACCCATTCCGTTCCCGGCACGATCGAGTCTACCCACCTGTGGATCGCCGCCCACCTCAGGTGGAAGAAGGACGGTCAGGGACACGACCGTCTGGATCTTCCGAAATAGCGAGTCGAGCCTGGGGCTCCCGGTCAGCGAACGACCGGCAGCGTTACGGCGCCTTCGGCGGCCGACGATACCGCGGCGGCGTATTTGGCCATCACGCCCGTTCGGTAGCGCGGCGCGGGCGGCTTCCAGCCGCTCTGCCGCTTGCGGGCTTCGAGGTCGAAGTCGACGTCGATCGTCCGCTTGTCGACGTCGAGGGTGATGACGTCGCCGTCGCGCACGAAGGCGATCGGTCCCCCCACCTGCGCCTCGGGCGCCACGTGGCCGACCATGAAGCCGTGCGTGGCGCCGGAGAACCGTCCGTCGGTGAGCAGCACGACGCTGTCGTCCAGCTTCTGCCCGACGAGGGCGCCGGTCACCGCCAGCATCTCGCGCATCCCGGGGCCGCCCTTCGGCCCCTCGTAGCGGATGATGACCACGTCGCCCGCCTTGATCTCGCGCCGCTGCACGGCCGCGAAGCAGGCCTCCTCGGAGTCGAACACGCGGGCAGGCCCGCTGTGCTGCCGGCGGTCGTGGCCCGCCAGCTTCACCACCGAGCCGTCGGGCGCCAGCGAGCCGCGCATGATGGCGAACCCGCCGCGCGGGCTGAGCGGCTTGTCGACCGGGCGCACCACCATCTGGCCGGCCGTCTCGACGGCGTTCTCCGCCTCGGCGACGATGCTGTCGCCGCTGACGGTGAGGCTCTCCTGCAGCATCCCCGCGTCGAGCAGCCGCTTGGCCACCAGGCGCACGCCGCCCGCCCGCTCGAGATCGGGCGCGAAGAACCGCCCGCCCGGCTTGAGATCGCCGAGGGTCGGCGTGCGGGCCGAGATGGCGTCGAAATCGTCGAGGGTGAGCGCCACCCCCGCCTCCTTGGCCAGCGCCATCAGGTGCAGCACGGCGTTGGTCGATCCGGCGGTGGTGGCCACGGCGGCGATGGCGTTCTCGAACGCCGCCCGCGTCAGGATTTTGCTCGGGCGCAGGTCCTCCGTCACGAGGCGCATCACGATCTTGCCCGCGCGCACCGCCGCCGCGTTCTTCCGCTCGTCGACCGCGGGGATGTCGTTGAGCCCCATCGGCGAGATCCCCAGCATCTCGCCGGCCATGGACATGGTGTTGGCAGTGAACTGGCCGCCGCAAGCCCCGGCGCCCGGACAGGCCACGTCCTCGAGCGCGCGCAGCTCTGCCTCGGTGATGCGGCCGGCCGCGCAGGCGCCCACCGCCTCGAACACCTCTTGGATGGTCACCTGCTGGCCCTTGAAGTTCCCGGGCATGATCGACCCGCCGTAAAGCATCAGCCCCGGCACGTCGAGCCGCGCCAGCGCCATCATCGTCCCGGGGATCGTCTTGTCACAGCCCGACAGCGCCACCACCCCGTCGCACAGCGCGCCCCGCACCGCGAGCTCGATCGAATCGGCGATCACCTCGCGCGAGACCAGCGAGGCGCGCATCCCCTCCGTCCCCATGCTGATGCCGTCGGAGACGACGACGGTGTTGAACTCGATCGGCGTCCCGCCGGCGTGGCGGATCCCCTCCTTGACGTGCGCCGCCAGCTCGCGCAGGTGCATGTTGCACGGCGTGGCGTCGGTCCAGGTGTTGGCGACCGCGATGAGGGGCTTTTCGAGGTCGGCGTCCTTGAGCCCGGTCGCCTTCAACATGGCCCGCGCCGGCGCGCGGTTGATCCCCTTGAGGAGTGCGTCGCTTCGTCTCACGGCGGACGATTATGCCACGCGACCGCCAACTTCCGCTCAGAGTGTCGGAACCCGGGCCTCCTCAGGCGACCAACCTGGGCTCCCTCATCGCCTTCGTGGGCGCGCGGAAGGTGAGGCCGTACCAGGCGATGTAGACGTAGCAGAGGGCGGCGACGACGAAGCCGTAGTGGATGCCGATCTGGTCGGCCAGCGCGCCCTGGACGACGGGGACGATGGCTCCGCCGACGATCGCCATGCAGAGGATGCCCGAGCCCTGGCTGGTGTGCTTGCCGAGCCCCTCGATGGCCAGGGTGAAGATGGTCGGGAACATGATCGAGTTGAAGAACCCGACGGCGATGATCGTCCACATCGCGACGTGACCGTGCGTCGCCATCGTCGCGAGCACGAGCACGACGGCGGCCACCGCGTGAACCGTCAGTACCTTGGCGGGCTTCCACATGCGCAGGGTCATGGTGCCGATGAAGCGGCCGATCATCGCGCCCATCCAGTAGAACGCCACCAGCTTGGCGCCGTCCGCCTCGGTCAGGCCGCCGATCGACGGCTCCTTGAAGTAGTTGACCAGGAAGCTGCCGATCGCCACCTCGCCGCCTACGTAGAGGAAGATCGCTACCGCGCCCAGGACCAGGTGGCGGTAGCTCCAGGCGCTCTTGCGGTCCGAGTGTCCGCCCCCGTCGACGACCGGGGTGACGTCTTCAATCTTGGGGAGCTTGAAGGCGCTGATGGCGGCGGCCAGCAGCACCAGCGCTGCCGCGAGGCCGAGGTAGGGGTGCTGGACCGATGACGCCTCGGCCAACCGGTAGGCGTCCGCAGCCGCCGGGCTCATCCGGGCGATCTCCGCGGACGACTTGGCCGCGGTCGAGAGGATCAGGAGCGATCCGAACACCGGCGCAATGGTCGTTCCCAGCGAGTTGAAGGCCTGGGTCAGCGTGAGCCGCGACGAGGCGGTCTCCGGCTTCCCGAGCACCGCCACGAACGGATTCGCCGCCACCTGCAGGAGCGTGATCCCCGAGGCCAGAACGAAGAGGGCCAGCAGGAAGAGATTGTACGAGCGCACGCCGGCGGCCGGATAGAACAGGAGGCAGCCGATCGTCATCGTGCCGAGGCCGATCAAGATGCCGTTCTTGTAGCCGAGGCGGGTGACGATCTTCCCCGACGGCAGCGAGACGACGAAGTAGGCGGTAAAGAAGGCGAACTGGATCATCATCGCCTTGGCGTAGTTCAGCTCGAACACCGCCTTGAGATGCGGGATGATGATGTCGTTCAGGCAGGTCAGGAACCCCCACATGAAGAAGAGGGTGGTGAGCACCGCCAGCGGGGCCAGGTAGTTCGTCTGCCGGCCAGCCGAGGGCGCAGCGACGCGATTGAGCGGTGCGACGGGAGCGGTTCCGGCCATTTTTTCCTTCACTCACGCGCAGAAAGCGCGGGGGTTGGGAACGATAACCGGGCCCTCCCGGAAGGTCAACGCGCGCGGAAGCGTGGGGACCGCTACGATTGCGAGAGAGCGGGCTGCGCCGGACGCGGAATCGGCGGCGGAGCACCCTCGGGGATCTGGATGTTGAGCTCGAGCACCTCGCAGCTGCCGCTCTTGTCGAGGTTCACCGTCACGTTGGAGAGGTCGATGTTCTCGTAGCGGGCGATGACCGCCAGCAGCTCCTGCTGCAGCTGTGGCAGGTAGTCGGGACCGCCGCGGGTCGTCGCACGCTCGCGCGCCACGATGATCGAGAGCCGATCCTTGGCCAGCGTCGCGCTCTTGGGAGCCCTCCGGAAGTAGTCGAGGAACGCCATGGGAACTCTCCTCCGGCCGGTTAGCCGAACAAGCGGCCGAAGAAGCCGCGCCTTTCCTCTTCGATGAAGCGGTGCTGCCGCTCTTGCCCGAGATAGCGGTAGACCACGTCGAGATAGGCTTGGGCGACGTCGGTCGTCTCGTCGAGGATGGCCGGCGCGCCCTTGTTGGAGGATTGCAGCACCGCCTTCGACTCGGGGATCACGCCGAGCAGCGGGATGCCGAGCAGCTCGAGCACGTCCGCCACGCTCAACATCTCGCCGCGCTTCACCATCACCGGCGAGTAGCGGGTCAAGAGCAGGTGCGTCTTGATGGCCGGGCCGCCGACCTCGGCGCGGCTGGTCTTGGCCGCCAGCAGCCCCAGCACGCGATCCGAGTCGCGCACCGACGAGACCTCGGGGTTGGTGACGACGATCGCCTCGTCGGCGAAGTACATGGCCATCTGGGCGCCCTTCTCGATCCCGGCGGGCGAGTCGCAGATGATGTATTCGAAGCCCTGCTGCTTGAGCTCGCCGATGATGCGACCCACGCCCTCGGCGTCGAGGGCGTCCTTGTCGCGGGTCTGCGAGGCAGGCAACACGTAGAGGTTCTCCACCCGCTTGTCGCGGATGAGCGCCTGTTGCAGCTTGGCCTCGTTACGGATGACGTTGACGAAGTCGTAGACCACCCGCCGCTCGCAGCCCATCACGAGATCGAGGTTGCGCAGCCCGACGTCGAAGTCGATGGCGACGGTCTTCTTCCCCTGCTGGGCGATCCCGGTCGCGATGTTCGCGCTGGTGGTGGTCTTGCCGACCCCTCCCTTACCGGAAGTGACGACGACGACTTTGGACTCGTTCGACAAGGGCTGCCTCCTTGATGCTGCTGGTAACTGGTTCCATTCAACGAGCGTTCGCCGGCACTGCCAAATTTTTTGCCTAAATTTTTCTACAGCGCGACCAACCGGCACTCGCCGTTCTCGAGGAAGACCTGCACGGCGCGGCCGCGCAGCTCGGCGGGGATCTCCTCGGCGCTCACGTAGGCGCCCGAGACCGCGACCAGCTCCGCCTCCAGTTTTTGACAGAAGATTCGGGCACCGGGCAGGCCGGACGCCCCGGCCACCGCGCGCCCGCGGAGCGGCGCATAGACGTGCAGGTGACCGTCGGCGATCACCTGCGCCCCCGGGTTGACGGGCGCCAGGACGACGAGATCGTTGTCCCGCGCGTGAATCACCTGGCCACCCCGCACCGGCTTCGTCACCACGACGGGGCCGCTGAACGGGGCGCGGGCCGGCGCGGTCACGGGGGCGGGCGCCGCCGATTCGGGCGCCGGCGTCTCGGCGTCATCGTCGGGGGTGGCGCGCGGGCGCCCGCCGAGGGGGGCGCGCCAGAGGCCCAGCCCGGCGTCAGAGACCGCGCCGCGCAGGTCGTCGGGGACGTTGGCCACCGCGACCGGGACCAGCTTGCAGGCGCGCATCGCCCGCACGAGCTCGCCGAGGGGCAGCGACCGGGCCTCGTCGCCCAGGCCGGCCAGATCGACCAGCACCGGCGCGTCGAGGAACAGGCTGGGGAGCTGCGCCGTCTTGACCCGCAGCTGGCGTTCGACCAGCTCCACGTCGGTGCTGCGCAGGCGCAACACCGTGAAGGAAGCCATCGTCCCCTTGAGGTCGAAGACCTCGAGGCGCGTGGACGTGGACGTGGGCGGCGCCGGAGCGCCCTTCGCCGGGGGCAGAGAAAGAGCCGGTGAGACCGTCACCCGCCCATTGTCGGCCCCCGGGCCGGGGCGTCAAAAAAGTAGTGCGGGCGGATCGCGTGAGCGGAGCGCGGCTCGCCGTGCGGAGCTCGTCGCGGGAGGGTTCGGGAACCCTCTCAGGGTTCCCGACTTCGATCGATCAGGGGCTGCTGCCGCCGGTGCCGCTCTGGTGGTTGCAGTTCTCGATGCAGATGACGATCTTGCAGTCGGTCGTGCAGGCCGAGTTCGGGCCGTTGGCGCTGCCGAGATCGCACTCCTCGCCCTCGTCGGCATCGACAATAGCGTCGCCGCAGCAGCTCGGGACCGTGCAGCTCGAGGTGCAGTCGTTGTTCTGGCAGCTCGGGTTGTAGGCGACGCCGTTCTGGGTGCCGTTATCGCACTGCTCGTTGCCGCCGTTGGTGGTGTCGACGTTTCCGTCGCCGCAGAACGGCCCGTACTGGCACTTGGTCGTGCAGCCGTTATAGGCGCCGTCGGCGTTGTTCATGCCGTTGCAGGAGGAATCCTGCGCCGTCGTGCCCGAGTTGCCGCAGTCGCACTCCTCCCCACCGGCCCGAACGCCGTCGCCGCAGGTGGGACCGCACTCGGTCACGTTGGTGCTGAACCCGCTCAGCGTCAGCTGGAAGTTCGACTCCGTGGGGTGGCCGTCGCGGGTGAACACGGCGATCTCGTAGGTGTTCGCCGGCGCGTTGGCGCCCGAGGGCGGCGTCAGGCCCGTCTGGGCCGCGGTGAGGTGGCGCGTCCGGCAGTCGCAGGTCGTCCCGCTCTTGCAAGTCGAGTTGAACTTGACCTGCGTGACCGGATCCACGGCGTTCGCGGTCCCATCGCAGGGGACGATGTCGCCCACCTGGTAGCCGGCCGGGATCGTCGGGCAGTTGGTGCCGGTGCAGGCCATGTAGATGTTGCCGCCCTCCTGGATGTCGGCGCTGCCGTCGGCGTTGACGTGGATCTTGCCCGGCAGCCGCTGGTGGACGCCGCCGAGGTCCATCATCAGGACACCGTTGACGAACACGAAGGTGTCGTCGTCGCCGAAGAACTGCAGATCGAACGCGCCCGTGAAGGCAAAGAGGTCGCGCGCCTCGACGGAGAACCAGGAGTCGTGGAACCAGCCCTGGGCGTTCGTGATGTTGCCGCCCTGGATGTTCATCCCGAACCAGGCCGCCGGGTCGGAGGTGATCGTCGGACCGTAGGCCGGCGCGAAGACGTACTGGGTGGCTGTGCAGCCGGCGCCCGCTCCGAACCCGGACGAGCTGTACCAGTACGGCCAGATGTTGCAGAGGTAGGCCTCGGACCAGGCCGACGGCGTGGTCTTCACCGTCCCGGGCCCGCTGGAGCTGCCGGTGGTCGTGTAGATCGGGAAGTTGTTCTTCGGGTCATCGAGGGGATAGAAGCCGCCCCACACGCTGTGAGGCGCGCTCGAGAACCGATACAGGTTCGTCGCGCCGCCCGTGACCGGGCCGAGCTCGAGGACGCCGATGGCGTGCTTGTTCGGCGTCGTCCCGTCGCTCTCGTAGGTGCCGTCCTGCCACCACTGGCTGAAGGTGCTCCCGTTGCCGCTCACCACCGGCGCCGGCCCCTGGTACCAGGGAGAGCCGAGGGCGTTGCCCGAGTTGACGTAGGCGAGCCCGCTGAGCGGCTTTCCCGCCGAGGTCGCGTCGCCGTAGCCGGGGACGATGTTGCTGCTGCCGCCGTTGTGGCTCCAGTCGGTGAACTGGCAGTCGCAGGTCGTGCCGCCCGTGCGCGAGCTGTTGAAGGCCGGCCGGCCGTTCGCGTCCAGGGCTGCCTGCGCGAGATCCCAGCAACGCGCGGTCGAGTCGTTCTTGCGCGCCGGCCCCGCCGAGTTCGGGACGCAGTAGCGCTGCTTGAACGAGATGCTCCCGTGGGTGATCGAGTTGACTGTGATCGGGTTCGGAACCTGGGCGCCGTAGAAGAAGAAGTCGGGGTGGCCGCCCGAGACGCTCTCGTTCTTGAAGTCGCGGTACTTGACCGGCAGCTCGAGGCAGGTCTCGCCCTGATTGATGCCCTGGGTGCAGTTCTGGGCATCCATGTTCGGCTTCGTCGTGCAGGTGAAGCCGTTCTCGTTCTTGCAATCGTGCGAGCAGCCGTCGTTATCGTTCTGATTGCCGTCGTCGCAGTCCTCGCCCGGCTCGATGTTGCCGTTCCCGCAGCTCGTCGAGCAGGCCCCGGTCTTGCCCGAGGCGTCGCGGCACTTCGGCTCCTTGGTGCAGGTCTTGGAGCACCCGGTGCCGTCGCCGTTGAAGAGACCATTCGGGCCCGTGCAGCCGCTCGGCAACTTCGTCGGATCGGTCCCGCAGTCACAAGACTCCCCCGTCTCCTGCACGCCGTTGCCGCAGATCGCGATGGAGCACTTTCCGGCCGCCGGCTTGTTGTTGTTCTGCGGACAGGCGGCGCCGGGCTCCGCCTGACAGGTCGACGAACAGCCGTCGTCGTTGTTCGTGTTCCCATCGTCGCAGGTCTCGCCCCCCTCGATCGTGTTGTCGCCGCAGATCGGGACGCAGGGCCTCCCCGGCACCGGGCAGCGCCAGCCGGTGTCGACGCTCGTGCAATCGCTCGAGCAACCGTCGCCGCTGTTCTTGTTTCCGTCGTCGCAGGCCTCGGGCGGCGTCAGCTTGCCGTCGCCGCAGACCGCGTTGCGCATGCACATCTGCCCGACGGTGGGGCAAACGTAGCCGTTCTCGATCTGGCAAATCTTCGTACAACCGTCGCCGCCGACCGTGTTGCCGTCGTCGCATTGCTCGTGTGGATCGAGCGTCCCGTTTCCACACAACGTGGGGTCACCGACCTCGACGGAAGCGTCGATGCTCGGGCGGTTTCCGCCGCTGCCGTTGTTGTTGCCACCCTTGCCGCTCGACGCTCCGCTGCCACCGGATCCGCTGGTCTCCTTCGGCTTGACCCCGGCGCAACTGGCTGCGATGAGCCCTAGGACGACCGTCGATACACCTAAGCAACGGGAGAGCTTCATGTGGCGCACGATAGCGCTGCTAAATTCCCGGTGCGCGAACAAATATTCCGCGCGAAACAAATCGGGAGGAGTAACTGCCACATGTCGGGCCTTATCGCCGAAGGTGTGCGCGCTCCCGGGCCGCGCCGGGGATTGCCACCAAGCGTCGTCCGTCGGTAGCCGAGTCCAGTTTCTCCCGGGTGCAGCGGCCCCCTCCCGGACCCATGAGCAGCGATCCGGGTCCCCGGACGTCCCGCGCGATGGCGCGGCGGAGCGGCCCATCCTGGCACCGGCAGCCAGATGACCACCCTCTATGCCCGCTGCTCTTCTTCTAAAGAAGGCGCCTCAACTCGTCCGGCGTGAGCCGCGCGCCCTTGAGGATTGCGCGGAGCGTTCCCGGTTTCAGGTCTGTGCCCCTTGTGGACCGGTATCGACACGCGGCGACTCAGATCGGCGGCGTGGCGCATCTGCGCGTGGCTGCCGGATTGCCGGAGGAGCACGAAGCCTGCGCGCTCCAGCGCCCGAACGACCCGCGCGCCGTTGGCGCGGGGCATGTCGGTCACGCGGCCGCGACCTCGACCGTTTCGATCTTCGTGTGCGGCTCGGGAACGGGCAGCCCGTCCGCCTTCAGTCCGTCGATGTAGCCCTCGATGGCCTGGCGGATGTTCGCGAGCGCTTCCTGTTCCGTTTCACCTTCCGACGCGCAGCCGGGTAGATCGGGGACGTACACGGAAAATCCGCCGTTCTCCTCCCGCTCCAGGACCACGTTGAAGCTTCGGTGCATAGGTGAGAGTGTAGCATCAGCCGTGTAGAGCATCGACGCTGGCGGCCAGCGTGCACCAGCTCAGCGCGAACCTGAGAAACCGCATGACCGCCAGAATCGGGTTGCGCCTCTTGGCGACCGGCTCGGCGCCGACGCCGAAGTTCTCGAGCGCGGTCGCTTCCGGCACGAACGAATAGAGCGCGCCCCTGTCGACCCAAAGTCCTCCTCGACTACCGCCCCGATCGACGGGATCCCCGCGCCGCTAGGGCAGTGACGTCTCGCCCATCAAATAGCGATCGACGCCGCGGGCGGCGGCGCGACCTTCGGCAATCGCCCACACGATCAGCGACTGCCCGCGCGACATGTCGCCGGCGGCGAACACCCCGGGAACGCTGGTCGCCTTCTCACCGTCGGCGGCGACGTTGCCGCGCGGATCGAGCGCCACGCCAAGGTCGGTGAGCAGGCCCGGCTTCTCGGGGCCGACGAAGCCCATCGCCAGCAGCACCAGCTCCGCGGGCCAGACCCGCTCGGACCCCGGCTTTTCCTTCATCGACAGGCGTTCGTCGCCGTTCTTGACCCACTCGACCTCGACCGTGTGCAGCTCCTTGAGGTTGCCGGCCGCGTCGCCCAGCAAGCCCTTGGTGACCGTCACGTAGGCGCGCGGATCGGCGCCGAACAGCGCGGCGGCCTCTTCTTGGCCGTAGTCCATCTTGTAGACCCGCGGCCACTGCGGCCAGGGGTTGTCCTCGGCGCGCAGCGTCGGCGGGCGCGGCAGTATCTCGAACTGCACCAGGCTCTTGCAGCCGTGGCGCAGCGCCGTCCCCACGCAGTCGGTGCCGGTGTCGCCGCCGCCGATGACGATGACGTTCTTCCCCTTGGCGTCGATGTACTGGCCGTCGGCGAAGTTGCTGTCGAGCAGGCTCTTGCAGCTCTTCTGCAGGAACTCCATGGCGAAGTGGACGCCGGAGAGGTTCCGCCCCTCGACCGGCAGGTCGCGCGCCGCCGTCGCGCCGCCGCAAAGGACGATGGCGTCGAACGAGGCCCGCAGCTTGTCGGTCGGGTAGTTCTGGCCGATGTGCGCGCCGGTCACGAACTTCACCCCTTCTTCGGCGAGCAGCTTCACCCGCCGGTCGACGACGTTCTTCTCCAGCTTCATCGGCGGGATGCCGTACATGAGCAGACCGCCGATGCGGTCGTCGCGCTCGAACACCGTCACCGTGTGGCCGGCGCGATTGAGCTGCGCGGCGCAGGCCAGCCCGGCTGGACCCGAACCGACGACGGCCACGGTCTTGCCTGTGCGCTTGAGCGGCGGCTCGGCGACCACCCAGCCCTCCTCGAAGCCCTTGTCGATGATGGCGGCCTCGAGGCTCTTGATGGTCACGGCCGGCTCGTTGATGCCGAGCACGCACGATCCCTCGCACGGCGCCGGGCAGACGCGCCCGGTGAACTCGGGGAAGTTGTTGGTCTTGTGCAGCCGGGTGAGCGCCTCGCGCCACTGCCCCCGGTAGACGAGGTCGTTCCACTCGGGGATGAGGTTGTTGATCGGACAGCCCGAGGCGCCACCCGCCAGCAACGTCCCGGTGTGGCAGAAGGGGACGCCGCAATCCATGCAGCGCGCCCCCTGCTCCTTGAGCGTCGACTCCGGCAGGTGGTCGTGGAACTCGTTCCAGTCACGAACGCGGGTGTGCGGATCGCGCCCCGGGGGCTCGCGCCGCTCGTACTCCATGAAGCCAGTCAGCTTTCCCATTCCAGAATCTACTTCCCGCCCAGGCGGGCGGTGTCCTTGGCGTTCAGCTCGAAGGCGGCCATCTCGGCCTCCTCTTGCGAGAGGCCCGCCTCGCGCATCTTCTTCTGGGCCTCCAGCACGCGCCGGTAGTCGTTCGGCATCACCCGCACGAAGAACGGCGCCCACTGCGTCCAGTTGGCCAGGATCTCCTGGGCCCGCTTGCTGCCGGTCAGCTGCGCGTGGCGGTGGATGAGCCCGTGCACCAGCTTGGCCTCCTCGGCGTCGTCCAGCTTGCTGAGGCTGACCATCTCCTTGTTGCAGCGCCGGTCGAAGGCCTGCGCCTCGTCGAGCACGTAGGCGACGCCCCCCGACATGCCGGCCGCGAAGTTGCGTCCGGTGCCGCCGATGACGACGACGCGGCCGCCGGTCATGTACTCGCAGGCGTGGTCACCGACGCCTTCGACCACGGCGCTGGCGCCGCTGTTGCGGACGCAAAAGCGCTCTCCCGCGACACCGCGGATGAACGCCTCGCCGCTGGTCGCGCCGTAGAGCGCGACGTTGCCGATGATGATGTTCTCCTCGGCGACGAAGGTGGCCGCCTTGGGCGGGTAGACGACCAGCCGGCCGCCCGAGAGCCCCTTGCCGAGGTAGTCGTTGGCGTCACCCTCGAGGGTGAGCGTCATGCCGCGCGGGACGAAGGCGCCGAAGCTCTGGCCGGCCGAGCCGGTGAGCTTGAGCTGGATGGTGTCGTCGGGCAGGCCCGCCGGGCCGTACTTGCGCGTGATCTCGCTGCCGGTGATGGTGCCGACGACGCGGTTGACGTTGCGAATCGGCAGCTCGGCCCTGACCTTCTCGCCGCGGTCGATGGCCGGCTGGCAGAGCGGCAACAGCGTGGTCATGTCCAGCGAGGCCTCGAGCCCGTGCTCTTGCGCCAGCGTTTGATAGCGCCCCACCTCCGGCCCCACCTGCGGCTGATAGAGGATCTTCGAGAAGTCGAGCCCGCGCGCCTTCCAGTGATCGACCGCCGCCTTCATCTCGAGGATCTCGGTGTGGCCGATCATCTCGTTCATGGTGCGAAAGCCGAGCTGGGCCATCAGCTCCCGGGCCTCGGTGGCGACGAACTTCATGAAGTTCACGGCGTGGTCGGGCGACCCGTTGAACTTCTTGCGCAGCTCGGGGTTCTGCGTCGCCACGCCCACCGGGCAGGTGTTGAGGTGGCAGACGCGCATCATGATGCAGCCGACCGCCACCAGCGGCGCCGTCGAGAAGCCGAACTCCTCGGCGCCCAGCAGCGCCGCCACGATGACGTCACGCCCGGTCTTGAGCTGACCGTCGGTCTCGACGACGATGCGGCTGCGCAGGTTGTTGAGCACCAGCACCTGGTGCGTCTCCGCGAGCCCCAGCTCCCAGGGCGCGCCCGCGTGCTTGACGCTGGTGAGCGGCGAAGCGCCCGTGCCGCCGTCGTGCCCGCTGATGAGCACCAGGTCGGCGTGCGCCTTGGCCACGCCGGCCGCGATGGTCCCCACGCCCACCTCGGCGACCAGCTTGACACTGATGCGCGCGCGCGGGTTGGCGTTCTTGAGATCGTGGATGAGCTGCGCCAGGTCCTCGATCGAATAGATGTCGTGGTGAGGCGGCGGTGAGATGAGCCCCACGCCCGGCGTCGAGTAGCGGACCTTGGCGATCCAGGGATAGACCTTGCCGCCCGGGAGCTGGCCGCCCTCGCCGGGCTTGGCCCCCTGGGCCATCTTGATCTGGATCTCGTCGGCGTTGACCAGGTAGTGGCTGGTGACGCCGAAGCGCCCCGAGGCGACCTGCTTGATGGCGCTGCGGCGCGAGTCGCCGTTGGCGTCGGGGACGAAGCGCCGGGGATCCTCGCCCCCCTCGCCGGTGTTGCTCTTGCCGCCGATGCGGTTCATCGCGATCGCCAGCGTCTCGTGCGCCTCGCTGCTGATCGAGCCGTACGACATGGCGCCGGTCTTGAAGCGCTTCAGAATCGCCTCGATCGGCTCGACCTCCTCGAGCGGCACCGGCTTGCGGGGCTTCAGATCCATGAGGCCGCGCAGCGTCGCCAGGTGGCGCGACTGATCGTCGATGAGCCGCGAGTACTCCTTGAACACCTTGAAGTCGCCGGTGCGGCAGGCGAGCTGCAGCTTGTGGATGCTCTCCGGGTTGAAAAGATGGAACTCGCCGTTGCGCCGGTACTGGTACTGGCCGCCGGGATCGAGGCTGTCCTCGGGAAGCGGGCGCTCAGGAAAGGCGCGCAGGTGGCGCTGGCGGACCTCGTCGGCGATCGCGTCGATGCCGATCCCCTCGACGCGCGAGGCGGTCCAGGTGAAGTACTCGTCGATGAACGGTTGGTTGAGGCCGATGGCCTCGAACACCTGGGCGCCGTGGTAGCTCTGGATGGTCGAGATCCCCATCTTCGAGCAGACCTTCACGATCCCCTTGCCGACCGCCTTGACGTACTTCTGCTCGGCTTTCTCTGCACCGTTTTGGGCGTCGCCCGGCAGGAGCCTGGTCTTCACCATGTCGTGCAGCGACTCGAAGGCCAGGTAGGGGTTCACGGCGCTGGCGCCGTAACCGAGCAAGAGCGCGAAGTGGTGCACCTCGCGCGGCTCGCCGCTCTCCAGCACCAGCCCGACGCGGGTGCGCGACCCCTCGCGCAGGAGGTGGTGCTGCACCGAGGCCACCGCCAAGAGCGCCGGGATGGGCGCCCGAGCGCGGTCGTGGCCGCGGTCGGAGAGGATGATGATGTTGTTCCCGTCGGCGATCGCCTGGCTGGCCGCCGCCCGCAGGGCCTCGACCCCGGCGCGGAGACCGGCGCCGCCCGCCGACACGTCGTAGAGGGCCGGCAGCGTGACGCTCTTGAAGCCGTGCGAGCCGGCGCCGCCGTCGAGGTTGCGCAGCTTCTCCAGCTCCTCGTTGCGGAGCACCGGCGTGGGCAGGCCGATCTGGCGCGCCGAGACCGGCGTCGGCTCGAGCAGGTTCCCCTCGGGGCCGATGGCGGTGTCGACCGCCATGATGATCTCCTCGCGGATGGCGTCGACCGGCGGGTTGGTCACCTGCGCGAACAGCTGCTTGAAGTAGTTGTAGAGGAGCTGCGGCCGGTTCGACAGCACCGCCAGCGGCGTGTCGGTCCCCATCGACCCGTTGGCCTCGATGCCGTCGACGGCCATCGGCGCCACCAGCACCTTGAGATCCTCGCTGGTGTAGCCGAACGCCTCCTGGCGCCGCAGCACGGTCTCGTGATCGGGCTCGATCACCGACGGCGGCTTGGGCAGGTCGGACAGCGAGATGAGGTTCTCCTTCAGCCACTCGCCATAGGGGGCGGCCGCGGCCATCTGGTCCTTGATCTCGTCGTCTCCGATGATTCGCCCCTCGGAGGTATCGACCAGGAACATGCGCCCCGGCTGCAGGCGGCCTTTCTCGAGGATGCGCTCGGGCGGGATGTCCAGGACGCCGACCTCCGACGCCATCACCACCAGGTCGTCCTTGGTCACGTAGTAGCGCGAGGGGCGCAGGCCGTTGCGATCGAGCGTGGCGCCGATGCGGATCCCGTCGGTGAAGGCCACCGACGCCGGTCCGTCCCAGGGCTCCATCAGGCAGCCGTGGAACTCGTAGAAGTCCTTGCGCGCCCGCGGCATCGACTCGTGGTTCGACCACGGCTCGGGGATCATCATCATCATCGCGTGCGGCAGCGACCGCCCCGCGAGAACGAGCAACTCGAGGACGTTGTCGAACATGCCCGAGTCGGACCCCTCGGTGTCGATGACCGGGATGCACTTCTGCAAGTCGTCGCCGAACAGTTGGGAGGCGAACATGCTCTCGCGCGCGTGCATCCAGTTGACGTTGCCGCGCAGCGTGTTGATCTCGCCGTTGTGCGCGATCATCCGGTAGGGATGCGCGCGCGACCAGCTGGGGAAGGTGTTGGTCGAGAACCGCGAGTGGACCAGGGCCAGCGCCGACTCGACCCGCTCGTCCTGCAGATCCAGGTAGAACTCCTGGAGCTGATCGCAGTTGAGCATCCCCTTGTAGACGATCGTCCGCGAGGAGAAGCTGGCGATGTAGAAGCTCGCCTTTTCGGGGATGTCCAGCCGGCGGACGGCGTGGCGGGCGCGCCGGCGGATGACGTAGAGCTTCCGCTCGAAGGCGTCGTCATCCTTGATGGACGCCTGGCGGGCGACAAAGAGCTGCTTGATGACCGGCTGGGACCGCCGGGCGGTCGGCCCGATCATCTGGTTGTCGGTCGGCACCTCGCGCCAGCCGAGCACGCGCTGCCCCTCGTCGCGGACGACCTTCTCGAACAGGTGCTCGCAGGCGGCGCGGCTGCCGGGATCGCTCGGCAAGAAAACCATGCCGACGCCGTACTGCCCGGGTGCCGGCAGGGTGATGTGCCCCTTGGCCTCGGCGCAGGCGGCCGCCAGGAACGTGTGCGGGATCTGGAGCAAGATGCCGGCGCCGTCTCCGGTGTTCTTCTCCGCCCCGCACGCACCGCGGTGCTCCAGGTTGAGGAGGATCTGGATCCCGTCCTGGACGATCTTGCGCGACTTGCGCCCCTTCAGATCGACGACGAAACCAACCCCGCACGAATCGTGCTCGTGCTCGGGGTCATACAGACCTTGACGCGCTGGGCCGAGTTGTTCTTTCATCTCCGCGACTTCCGGGAATATTGCCAAACGGCTCACTGTAGCACGCTGTAGGCGTTCCACGTCCAGGGGTAACTGCCCGACGGTCGGCCGACGCCGGTGGCGTCCGTCAGGTGGGCGGTTGACGTCTGACATAATTACGGACCATATTTATGCATGCGTACCACGCTGGATATCGCCGATCACGTGCTGGTCGAGGCGAAGCAGCTTGCCGCGCGAAAGCGCCTGAGCCTGGCCGGCTTGGTGGAAGACAGCCTGCGCCACTATCTGGCGACAGAGTCGTCCCTCGACAAGCCGAAGAAACCGTTCCGCTTGCCGACGATGGATGGCGGGGCGCCGCGCCCTGGTGTCGACCTCACCGACACCAGCGATCTGCTCGAGCGGTGAGCGGCAATGGTGCTCTGCGACGTGAACGTCATCCTGAGCGCCGGAATGCCGGAGTCGCCGCATCACCGGATCTGCCGCGATCGGGTCGAAGAGCTGCTGGGCGCTGGCCGCAGCTTCGCGTGCTCTGAGCTGGCGCTGGCAGCGGTCGTCCGCATCGCCACCAACCCGCGGGTCTGGAAGAAGCCCGCGACCGTGGAGCGTGCGTTCGAGTTCGTCGGCGCGATCAGGGAGCACCCGGATGCCGTCCGCGTCCTGCCGGGCCCGCGCCATTTCCGCCTGTTTCACGATCTGGTGATCGCGACTGGCAGCCACGGTCCCGATACCACCGATGCCTACTTCGCCGCCCTGGCGATAGAGCATGGATGCGAGTGGTGGTCGGCCGACGGCGGGTTCGCCCGATTCCCCGGGCTTCGCTGGCGGAACGTTCTCGCTTCGTAGTCGATCGGGCGGTCAGTCCAGCCGGCGCCTGACCTCGTCGCGCACGGCGACGTAGTCGTTCGGCAGCATGATGGGCTGGTTGGCATACTTGGGGGTGGGGACCGCGGGGAGCTTGCCGTCGTGGTACTGCACCTTGAAGTCGGTGAACTTGAGGCCGTTCGCGGTGCTGACCACCACCGCCCGATCGGTCGCCTTGATCTCGCGGCGCGCCACCAGCTTCTCGAGCGCCGCCAGCGCCACGCCCGTGTGCGGGCAGTTGAACAGCCCGGTGCGATCGGCGCGCGCGGCGGCGTCGGCCAGCTCGGCCTCGGACGCCTCCTCGACCACCCCCTCGAATTTCTCCAGCGTCCGAATCGCCTTCTTCACGCTGACCGGGTTGCCGATCTGGATCGCGGACGCCAGGGTCGGCTTTGCCGTCACGGGTTTGAACTTCTCCCAACCCTCCTTGTAGGCGCGGTAGAGCGGGTTGGCGGCCTGGGCCTGGGCCACGCAGATGCGGGGGAGCTTCTGGATGAGCCCCAGCTCCTTCATCATCAAGAAGCCGGCGCCGAGCGCGCTCACGTTGCCCAGGTTGCCGCCGGGGATGACCACCCAGTCCGGGACCTCCCAGTCGAACTGCTGCACCATCTCGATGGCGACGGTCTTCTGGCCCTCGATGCGCAGGCTGTTCATGCTGTTGGCGAGGTAGACGCCCTCCTCTTCGGCCAGGCGCTTGACCATCGCCATGCAGTCGTCGAAGTCACCGTCCACCGCCAGAACGATGGCGCCGTTGGCCAGCGGCTGCACCAACTGCGCGGTCGAGACCTTGCCGCGCGGCAGAATCACCATGGCGCGGATGCCGGCGGCGGCGGCGTAGGCGGCCAGCGCCGCCGAGGTGTCGCCCGTGGAGGCGCAGGCGACGGCGCGCAGCGGCTTGCCGTCGGCGATCATCTGCTTGACCGTCGACACGAGCACGGTCATGCCGAGATCCTTGAACGATCCGGTGTGCGAGACACCGCACTGCTTGACCCAAAGGTCCCCGACGCCCAGCTCCCGGCCGTAGCGCTCGGCCCACAAGAGGTTCGTTCCGCCCTCCAGCATCGAGACGACGTTCTCGTCCTGGATGTGGGGCTGGACCCACTCCTTCTTCCCCCACACGCCCGACCCGTACGGCCAGGTGGTGCGCAG
>DASYCK010000124.1:0-7148 GCA_036500205.1 Polyangia bacterium
TCCTGCCCGATCCGGCGATCGATCCCGCGGTCGTCCGAACCGTGACGGTGTGGTGCCCCTTCGAATAGATCGTCGCCGCGGAGACGCCGATCGTGTTCAGTCCGCCCGCGAAGGTGCCGATGAGGACGAGGGGCCATGGGCGGGGTCAATATGCCGACGAATCCGGACGAGGGTCCGCGTCTGGCACGGGGCGCGACCGTGGGCCGCTACGTCGTGCTCGGGCGCGTGGGCGCGGGCGCGATGGGGGAAGTGTACGCGGCGTACGATCCGGAGCTCGACCGGAAGCTGGCGATAAAGCTGCTTCGGACGACGGCTGGACCCGCCGAGCAGACCGACGATCAGAAGGCTCGGTTGCTGCGCGAGGCGCGCGCCATCGCCAAGCTCTCGCACCCGAACGTGGTCGTCGTTCACGACTTCGGAAGTCTCGACGATCGCGTGTTCATCGCAATGGAGTTCGTCGAGGGCTCGACCGTGACGGTGTGGCTGCACGCCGCCCCCCGAACCTGGCGCGAGGTGTTGAAGCTGTTCATCGCCGCCGGCCGCGGGTTGCAGTGTGCCCACGAACAGAGCCTGCTTCATCGCGACTTCAAGCCCGAGAACGTCATGGTGAGCCGCGACGGGCAGGTGCGCGTCATGGACTTCGGTCTCGTCCAGCACATGAACGGCCCGGTGCAGGCGGAACCCCCGGCTGTGGGACGCGCCGCCGCCGCCAGACTTTCGCCGGATGATACCCTCGAGCTGGGACCTTCCGAGGCGGCGGCCCTGCGCCGTGACGTGGTGGCCGCCCGGGGCACGCCGCCGGCTGGCACCGATCTCGGATCCGCGCTGCAATCGAGAGACCCGGTCGGCGCGGACCCGTCGGGGTTCCTGCTCCTGGGCAGGCTGACCGACACGGGGGCGCTGGTCGGGACCCCCGCCTACATGGCGCCCGAGCAGTTCCGAGGCCAGCCGCTCGACGCCCGCAGCGATCAGTTCAGCTTCTGCGTCGCTCTCCATGAATCGCTCTACGGCGAGCATCCGTACGGAGGCGCGAGCATCACGGAGCTGGCGACGAACATCGTTCAGGGCGACTCGCGCGCGCCGCCCCCCAACACCGCCGTTCCGACCTGGATCCGTCGGGTGATCCGCAAGGGGCTGGCCCGAAGCCCCGACGAACGGTACCCGTCCATGAAGGACCTTCTGGCGGCGCTGGAACGCCGCCCTCGATCTCGTCGGCGGCAGATCCTGGCTGGCGCCCTGGCGGCGCTGGCGCTGGTTGGCATCGCCGCTTCCGTTCGTTCGACCGTGCTCAGGCAGCGCGCGGTGTGCCAGGTGCCCGCAGCCCGCTTCGACGGCGTCTGGGAACGCGCCAGCGGAGTCTCCCTGCGACGCGCCGCCATTCGCACAGCCTTTCTCCACACCGGCAAGGACTACGCAGACGCGGCGTTCGGCGCCGCGGCGAGCCTTCTCGACAAGTATGTCGCCGATTGGTCGGCCACGTTCCGCGAGGCTTGCATCGCGACCCGCGTACGGGGCAGCGAGACCGCGGAGGTGCTCGATCTGCGCATGCGCTGCCTCGACGACCGGTTCGACGAGCTTCGGGCGCTGTCGGATGTCCTGGCCTCTCCCAGCGGCGATGTCGTGGAGAACGCGGTTCAGGCCGCGATGTCGCTCTCCCCGCTGGAGCGCTGCACGAGCACCAAGCTGTCGCGCGCCACGCTGCCGATCCCCGCCTCCCCGGCGACCGCCGCCGCGATCCAGGTGGTGCGCGCTGATCTGGTGGCCGCCAAAGCCCTGGAGGACGCCGGCAAGTCCAGCCAGGCCATCGCCGCCCTGTTCGAGGTCGTGGCCAACGCCCGCGACACCGGTTACCGGCCCCTGCTGGCGGAGGCGTTGTATCAGCTCGGCGTCTCGACGAGCCAGGCGGACAACCGCGCGGCGGAGCCCCTGCTCATCGAGGCGGTGACCGAGGCCCAGGCGTGTCGAGACGATGACGTGCTGATCGAGGCGATGATCGCTTTGATCTCCGTCCGCGGGGAGGGCGCCCACGACATCGCGGGGGCGGAGCTGTGGCGTCGCCTGGCCGGCGCGTCGCTCGAACGCATCGGCGGCAACGATCACCTGCGCGCCCGCGCGCAGGCGAACTGGGCGGCCGCGCTCGCCAGCGCGGGTCGGTTCGAGGATGCGCTGAAGGCGTACGAGCAGGCCCTGGCGGACACCAGACGAGCGCTGGGACCCGCGCACCTCGAGGTGGGACTGACCCTGGCCGCCATCGCGAACGTCCAGTACAAGCTGGGAGACTTCTCGGCGGCGCTGGCAGTTTGCGACCGGGCCCTGGCCATCACCGAGGCCGCGCTCGGGCCGAAACATCCACGTCTCGGCCACCTGCTCGTCGATCGGTCGGAGATCCTCGCCGGTCTGGGCCGATACCGCGAGGCGAAGCACGACGCCGAGCGGAGCTACGATCTCTGGACCCGCAACCTCGGGTCATCCGATCACCTCTCCGATCACGCGTCGCTGGCGATTCCCCTGGCTGCGCTGGGCCTGGCCGACCTGGGTCTGGGGGATTCGTCCCGCGCCGTGCCGGCTCTCCGCGAGGCGCTGGCGCGGGGGGAGGCCGGCATCCCCGCCGTGGCTGTCCGGTTCGCGCTGGCGCGGGCGTTGTGGGCGTCCCCGCGGAGCCGCGTCGAGGCCGTCGCGCTCGCCGGGCTCGCGCGCGCCGAGGCCCGGCGTATCGCACGGCCCACGAGCCGCGATCGCGCCCTTCAGGCCGAGATCGAGCGCTGGTGCGACGAGCGGGCACGTCAACCGGCGGTCGGGGAGAGCCGTCTGGTCGAGGCCGAGAGGCCGCCGCCCGCCGGGCCCTGAGCGCCGACCCTCACCCGAGCCCGCCGGGGCTGTTCGCGCGGGGGCCTCATGGCGCGACGCGAACAGCCGATGGAGGGGACAACCTGGGGCGATCTGGCGGTCCGGCCCGGGCATTCTCACGCTCGGACGCCGGTTCGCTCGCATGACCCCTCGAGAAAAGGACGACACCTCGCCCGCCCGGATCCGCGCCGCGGTGGGCGTGGCCGTTTTTCTGGCCGTCCTCCTCACCGTTTTCCTGGTCCTCGGCGGCGGCGCCATGCTGCGGGGTGCGCGTCGCTTTCCCGACCTCGGTGGCAGCGCCGTCGCGGCGACGTCGGGGACCTGTGGCCGCGGCTTTAAATCGTGCGGCGGCGGTTGTGTGTCCGCGGACGAGCCAGCCCATGGTTGCGGCGCCGATACCTGCGACGCCTGCGCAGTCGACAACGCCATAGCCCGTTGCGATGCGCTCGCGCACTGCGCCGTCGACGTTTGCTACCAGGACTTCCGTGACTGCGACGGTGATCGCGCGACGGGTTGCGAGACGAACCTGCTCACCGATCCAGACCACTGCGGGAGCTGCGATACGGTGTGCCCTCCGCTGGCGCATGCCGAGCGCGGATGTGGGGGCCGTTGCACGATATGGCGTTGCGAACGCGGCTTTCGCGATTGCGACGCCCAGGCCGGTGATGGATGCGAGATCGATGTCATGACCGACCCGTCCAACTGCGGGCGATGCCACCATCGTTGCGGCGCCGACCAGCGCTGCGAGCACGGACAATGCGGCTGAGGTCGTGCCCGGCGCCGGTCGCCACGCCGGCGGCCTTGGTGGCGCTGGCGGTGGTGCTCTCGCTGGCGGCGGCCTGCGGTCGTCCGTCGCCCGCCGAGCCCCACGAAGAGGGAGGGACCGCGCGGCCGATCGAGATCTCGACGTGGTGGCAAAAGGCCGGACCGAGCGCCGGCGAGCTCGATCCGTTGTCCCGTTTGCTGGCCATACATCGAAAGCGCTTCCCGAACGATCTGGTCATCCAGGCGGGCGCGGGTCTGTCGGAGTTGAAGCGCAAGACGTTGCATGCGCGAATGCTGCGCAACGATCCTCCAGACACGTTCGAGGCGAACGCCGGCGGTGATCTGTTGCAGTGGGTGCTGTACGACCGGGCGGACGCCTCGCAGTCGAGGCTGCTGCCCCTCGACGACCTCGTGGAGGGCGTGGCCGACTGGCGCCGTCGGGTGCCGCCGGCGATCCTGGACCAGGTGAGTCAGGGCGGAAAGACTTACGGTGTTCCGGTCAATGTGTACCGGGTCAACACGATCTTCTACAACAAGAGGGTCTTCCGCCGTTTCGGCCTCGACGAGCCGAAGTCCGTCGCCGACCTATCCGAGATGGAACGGAAGCTGCGGGGTTCGGGCGTGCCACTCATCGCGCTCGGCAGCCGGGAGCCATGGACGCTGGCCTTGCTGACCTTCGAGTGCTTGCTGGTGGCGCGGGAGGGGCGGGCGTTCTATGTCGACTATTTCCGCGGACGGGTAGCGGCCGACGACATGCGCATGCAGCGGACGCTGGAAGCCGCGCTGGCGCTCGGCCCGTTCTTCAACGCGGACCACCAGCGGCTGTCGTGGTCGGAGGCCGTCGATCGGGTGGCGGACGGCCAGGCCGCGATGACCATCATGGGAGACTGGGCGCAAGCGGAGTTCAATGGCCGTGGCATGGTGCAGACGGTGGACTTCGGCGAGATTCCGTTCCCTGGTTCCGAGCAGTCGTTCGTCTTTACCGCCGATACATATGCGTTGCCCGTCGGCGCGAAGAACCAGGCTGGCGCGCGCCGCCTGCTGGCGACCATGGGCACCCGCGAGGCGCAGCACGCGATGAACGATGGCCGGGGGGCGCTGTCGGCCCGCCTGGACGTTCCCGCCCCCAGCGCCATGGCCATCTCCCTGGCGAACCACGACCTGCTCGAGCGCGGTTCGTTGGTGCTGGCCTTGTCGGGGCTCGTACCCCCGCCTTATGCCGCAGACGTCGCCGCCAGCCTCTCCGAGATGCTGGCGGAGCATGACATCGAGCCCGTCCTGCACACCCTGCGCAGCCGTCAGGTCCTGCTGCACTGAAGGGACGCCCCGCCCCTTGATGGCCTCAGTCTCTCTCAGGGATCCACGCAAAGGCCCGGTCGGTCGGGACCATCGCAGGCCGCGCCAGCAGGACAGATGCTGACGCCCATGCAGAGCGCGGGCGTTCCGCATTCGGAGTCCATCCAGCACAGTCGGGGATCGGTGACCCGGTCCTCGCAAACGCCGTTCAAGCCACCGCTCGAGGTGCACAAGGCACCGACGCATTCGGAGCCGGTCGCGCAATCTCGATCTTCGTAGCAGGTGAACCCGTTCACGCCGGGGGGCCCTTGGCCCGGCGCCGCTTCATCGCATGCGCCGTCGTGCAGGATGGCGGCGCACGCGCAGTCGGCGGCCCCTCTGTTGCCGTAGGTGCGTCCATCCACGCCGCACACCGGCTGGTAGATCAGGATCTCCGGGCAACCGGTCGAGGCGTCCACCGCGACGACCCGGCCGTCGTAGTTGCTGCCGTCAAGACCAACACCGGCGTCGGCTGAAGCCTCGGTGGGGGGCGTGCCGTCCTGAGTGCCCGTCGCGTCGGCGTCCGCGTGGGCCACGGGGTCCCGGCGCGCCGTGTTCCGCGAGCCGTTGTCGGCGCACCCCATCACCAAGATGGCCACGGCGAACGTCATTCGCACCTGGCTTCGATGACCGAAGCACGCCTGTCCGGACGGAGCGACCTCTTGCATCGTCACCTGTAGTGTTCGGGCGGCGACCGCTCTGCTCAGATTTGTGCTTCTCGAGATGCGCCGCAGCTCGGTCCCGCCTTGGCAGGCTGGCGAAAGGCAGGTCCGACATGTCGTCTGCATCCGGGCGCGCCTCGATCAGCGCTCGCGCGCTGGGCGCTTCATTTGCTGGTCGTGGTCACGTTGGCCACCGGGAACTGAACACTTCCGGTGCCACCTCCGACTTCCAGGTTGATGTGCACCGAGACCAGGTTCCCCAGGCTCCAGCCTTGATTCGCCCACGCCGCGAAATGGTCGCTGACGGTGACCGTCCCGCATTGGCGAGGCGTCTTCCGGTAACTGAAGATCTGGGTCCAACCGCCCGTATGGCCGGCCTCGCAATCGTTGCCACCGCTACCGGTCGTCGTCGTCGTGACCAGGAAGTACGGGCTTCCATCGATGGTGGCCGTGACACCATTCTTCGGAAAACCATTGAACCCATCTTCATCGATGTACCATTCGACGCAGGGGCTCTGCGTCCACCCATACATTCCAATCGACGAGTACCCGCCGCCCGTTCCCGTCTTCGTCTCCACGAACTGAGCCGAGATCGTTCCGTAGGCGGTGTAACTCTTGGCGGTCCTGAAATCCAGGCCGAGATGGGCCAGGAAATCGCCACCGTTGTCCCATGACGCGCTGAAGGCGTGGGCATCTGGAAAGACGGTGATGCTACCCCCGCTGCCGTTCGACCAGATTCCGTAGTTGAGGCCATCGGACGTGCCGTTGACGTTGCTTCCCGTGTACGTCTTGCCGTCGGTTGGCAAGGTGGCCGAGCAATCGACATCCGCGCTGCCGCCGGCGGCAGAGCCACCGGAGCCGCTCGCGCCAGCCGCGCCGGGCTTGCCCGCCGTACCGGCCGTGCCGCCCCGCCCGCCGGCGCCGGTCCGGCCGCCGGCTGTGGTCCCCCCGGAGCCGGTGGTCCCCCCGGAGCCTGTCGTTCCCCCGGAGCCGGTCGTTCCTCCGGAGGCGGTCGTTCCCCCGGAGCCTGTCGTCCCGCCGGAGACAGTGGTCCCGCCGGAGCCGGTCGTCCCGCCGGAGCCGGTGCCACCCGGACTGCTCCCGCTCCCGCCGCTGCAGCCGGCGACCACCAAGCATGCTGCGAAGACTGTGAATAATGCTCGTGATCTCATGTCAGCTACCTTTTTCAGTGTCGAGATCCCGTCCAGATTGTCAAAGCGATTGCCGAAAGCGGACGACCGTGACGGACGCACGGTCGATCAGACCGCGCGCAGCTCGCTCCCCAGCCCAGACGCGCGCGTCACCACACGAAGAGAACGTCGCCCAACCACCCCAGGGTCCAGAACCCGACCGCAGGGGGGTTGTCCTGCTCGGACCCAGCTGACCTCATGGGGGTCGCGCTACTTGCCCTGCTTGTCCTGCTTGTCCTGCTTGTCTTTCGCGTCCATCTCGACGAGCTGGCACAACACCCGGACGTAGGCTCTCTTGTCATCCGGGCTCTGCAGGTTCGCGGGGAGCACGATCTCCGAGCCGTCGGAT
>DASYCK010000125.1:0-49365 GCA_036500205.1 Polyangia bacterium
CGAACAGCTCGCTCTCGAGCAGCTGCGGAGGGATGGCGCCACAGTCGACGACGAGGAAAGGCTTGTCGCGGCGACGGCTGGTGCGGTGGAGGGCCTCGGCCGAGATCTCCTTGCCCGTGCCGGTCTCCCCCTCGAGCAGCACCGTGGCGTCGCTGTTGGCGACGCGCGACAGCGTCTCGAACACAGCCTTCATCGCCTCGGATTGGCCGATCATGCGCCCGAACCGCTCGCGCTCGCGCGAGACGGCGGGCGTCTGCCCGAAAAATGGCGAATCGTCCCCCAGAGCAAGGGCAGTACTTCCGCCGCGATGGCCACTTACCACGAACCAATCCATCGGCCGATCAGGGGAAAACCTGAACGGACGGGAGGGGGCCTCCCCTTCGACGAACGCCCCTCGCTACAGGGTGGCGGCGACCGTGGCGGCGCCCAGGAGGCCGGGCTCGGCGTGGGTGACCACGAAGGCGGGGATGCGCGCCACCACGTTCTGCAGGCGTCCTTTGCGTTCGAAGGCGTCGCGGAACAGCCCCCTCTGAAGGAAAGGGAGCACGCGGGGGGCGATGCCTCCGGCGATGAAGACGCCGCCGGTCGCCAGCACGGTCAGGGCCAGGTTCCCCGCCAGCGCGCCCATCACGCTGCAGAACAGGGCCAGCGCAGCGCCGCAGACGGGGTCGCTGCCATCGAGGGCCCGTTGCGAGATCGCCGCCGCGGGATCCTGCGCGCCCAGCGCCGCCTCCGTCTCCGGTCGCTGCAGCGCCCGGAACGCCGGCTCCTCGCTGAGGAACGCGTACAGGTCGACCAGGCCCCGCCCGGACAGCACGCGCTCGTAGGAGACGCGGCCGTACTTCGCGGTGAGAAAACGGAGCAGATCGCTCTCCAGCCCGGTGCGCGGGGCGAAGTCGACGTGCCCCCCCTCCGACGAGATCACCTGGTAGCCGTCCTCGGGCTGCGACCACAGCAGGAACGCCTGCCCGAGACCGGTCCCCGCGCCCATGACGGCGACGGGACCCTTGGGATCACGCGGCCCGCCGCCGAGCGAGACGAGCTTCTCGGCGGGGACGGTGACGCTGCCCAGCGCCGCCGCGTAGAAGTCGTTCACCAGGCGGACGTGCGCGATGCCGAGCTTCTGCGAGAGCGCGCGCCCGTCGACCACGAACGGCAGGTTGGTGGCGCGACAGACGTTGCCCTCCACCGGCCCGGCGATCCCGAAGCAGGCCCGTGCGGGAATCTTCGCCAGCCTGGGGGAGGCCGCGCCGGCCGTGGCCAGGAACTTCTCGGCGATCACGTCGGGGCCGGTGTAGGCGGCCGACGGGTAGGTGTGGGCGAACAGCGGATCGGTGTTGCCCACCTCGAACAGCGCCAGCCGGGTGTTCGTCCCCCCGATGTCGCCCGCCAGAACGATCTCGCCGCCGCTCATGGCTGTCCCTCCAGCGCCGTCATCTTCGCCACGCGTGTCTGGTGCCGCCCCCCGTCGAACGGCGTGCCCAACCAGGTCTCCACGATGGCGAACGCCTCCGCCTCCGTCAGCAGGCGCTCGCCCAGACACAGAACGTTGGTGTCATTGTGCGCGCGCGACAGCCGGGCCGCCTCGACCGACCAGGCGTCGACGGCGCGCACGCCATGAATCTTGTTCGCCGCGATCGCCATACCGATCCCAGAGCCGCAGATCAGGATGCCCCGGGCACCCGCCGTCTCTCGCACCAGCCGCGATACTTTCTCTGCTTCGTCGGGATAGTCGACCGACACCGGAGCGGACGGTCCCCGATCCTCGATCGGTAGCCCCTGAGCGAGCAGGCGGTGTACCAGCTTCTCGCGAAGCGAAAATCCAGCGTGATCACTGCTGACGAAGATGTTGGGCATGGCGTGTGGTGAGGTCGTTCGTGCTGGCCAAAAACGGCGTCAGCATGGCAGCGGCGTCAAACACTGTAAAGCCGGCGGAGGCGCGTCCGAGCGACGATTCGTCGGATCACTTGGCGCGGGTTCCGACCGACAGGATCGCGAGGCTGGCCAGCACCGCGAACACCGCCAGCGCCGCCAATCCGGGCGCGAAGCTGGTTCGCCCTTCCTTGAGGGCCCCCATCAGCGAGGGTCCCACGAAGCCGCCCAGGTTGCCGATCGAGTTGATCAGGCCCACCGAGCCCGCCGCCGCTTCGCCGGTGAGGAACTGCGGGGGGAGCGCCCAGAAGGCCGGCAGGTGCGCGTTCAGACCGGCGCCCGCGATGACGAGGCCCAGGATCACGGCTGGCCAATGTTCCTGCAACCCCGCCGTCACCAGCAGGCCGGTGGCGAGGACGAGCATGGGCACCACCGTGTGCCAGCGTCGTTCGCTGTGCCTGTCGGACGACCAACCGCACAGCAGCAGCGAGGGGAGCCCCAGCAGATAGGCGAGATCCACCACCAGCCCGATGCCGAACGTCGACAGGTGCGAGACGTTGCGGACGATCTGCGGGATCCACAGCTGAATGCCGTAGGTGGGGACGACGATGAGAAAGTAGGCCGAAGCCAGCAGCCAGACGCGCCGGTCGCCGAGGGCGGCCCGCATCCGGTGCGGCCCGACGGTGCGGCGCGCCTGGGCCTCCGCCTCGAGCGTGGTCACCAGCCAGGCCTTCTCGTCGGCGGGCAACCAGCGCGCGTCGCGCGGGCGATCGGTCAGGTAGAACAAGGTCACGAAGCCGAGCAGGATCGCCGGCGCCCCCTCGAGCAGGAACAGCCAGCGCCAGCCGGCCAGGCCGCCCCAGTGGACGCCCAGGATGAGCCCCGAGATGGGCGCCCCCAGCATGTTCGACAGCGGAACGGCGGCGGTGAACATCCCCAGCGCCTTGGCGCGATCGCGGGCGGGGAACCAGTGGGTCAGGTAGACGATGATGCCGGGAAAGAAGCCCGCCTCGGCGATCCCCAGCAAGAAGCGGAGCCCGTAGAACTGCAGCGGCGTGCGCACGGCCGCCATGCACATGGCCACCACGCCCCAGGTGACCATGATGCGCGAGATCCAGCGGCGCGCCCCCGTTCGCTCGACGATGAGGCTCCCCGGGATCTCGAACAGGAAGTAGCCCAGGAAGAACACGCCGGCGCCGAAGCCGAACTCGCGCGGACCGAAGCTCAGCTCGCGCGTCATCGACAGCGCCGCGAAGTTCACGTTCACGCGATCGAGAAAAGCGACCACGTACACGAGCACCAGGAAAGGCAGCAGGCGGCGGCGCAGGCGGCGGCTGGTGCGCGCGGCCACGTCACCGTCCGACGGGGACGACGCGGGCAGGGGCGGCGCGGGGACACCAGGCATCATGTGCGGGGCATTGTAGGCGGAAATACGGACGGCCGGCGAGAGGATCGGAGAAGGAACGGAAGGGCGACTCACCCGCGCGCTCACCGACGGCGGCGGGCGCGCTTCGACGTGATACCCTCACCTCCGCCGGATGCAGAACGCCCAAGTCATCTCCAATCACGGCGTCTTCCTGCTGCTGATCGAACTGGCGCTGCTCATCGGCGTCACGCGCATCGGCGCGGAGATCTTCAAACGCCTGGGGCTGCCGGCGGTGGTGGGCGAGCTGGGCGCCGGGATCCTGCTCGGCCCTTCGGTGTTCGGGCGCTTCTCGCCGGGGATGTTCACGGCGATCTTCCCCGCCGGGACCGGGCAGTTCCAGCTGCTCGACGTCATCGGCACCCTGGGGATGACGTTCCTGTTGCTGCTGACGGGCCTGGAGACCGACGTCAAGCTGGTGCGCAACCTGGGGCGGGCGGCGCTGATGACCTCGGGCGCCGGCATGGTCCTCCCTTTCGTGCTGGGGTTCGCGCTCGGCTCGTTCATGCCGGATGTGTACCTGGCCAATCCCCAGCACCGCACGCTGTTCAGCCTGTTTCTCGCCACCACGATGTCGATCTCGGCGATGCCGGTCATCGCGAAGATCCTCGTCGATCTCGATCTCACCAAGCGCAACATCGGCCTGGTCATCCTGTCGGCGGGGGTGGTCGATGACACGGCGGGCTGGTTGATCCTGTCGCTGCTCGCGGGCGCCGCCACCCACGGCTCGGTGCGCATCGGACAGCTCGGCCTGACGGTGCTGTATCTGGCGGCTTTTCTTGCCTTCGCGGTGTTCATCCTGTCGCCGCTGCTGCGCTGGCTGGTGCGGGTGACCGTCGAACGGTTCCGGGTGGCGGACTCCGATCTCGCCCTGATCGTCGTGACCACGCTGTTCTGCGCGGCGCTCACCGAGCGGATCGGGGTGCACGCCGTGTTCGGCGCGTTCATCGCCGGGCTGGTGCTGCATCAGGTCCCGCGCCTCAAGAAGGACACGGTGGCGCGGCTGGAGTCGTTCGTGATGAGCGTCCTCGCGCCGGTGTTCTTCGGCATCGTGGGGCTCAAGGTCGATCTGGGCGCGCTGGGCGGCGGACGCATGTTCGGGGTGGTGCTGGCGGTGGCCTGCCTGGGCAAGCTGATCGGCTGCGCGCTGGGCGCCGTGTGGGGCGGGCTGCGCTTCTGGGAGGCGGCCAGCCTGGCGGTGGCCATGAACGCGCGCGGCGCCATGGGCATCGTGGCGGCCACCATCGGGCTGGGCCTGGGCATCCTGGGCACGCAGATGTTTTCCATCATCGTGATGATGGCGATCGTGACGTCCTTCATGGCGCCCATCGGGTTGCGGTTGACGGTGCCGCGCGTGCGCATCACCGACGACGAGCGGCAGCGCATCACGGCGGCCGGCGCCAAGGGGATGCTCGATCCCGAGCACCTGCGGGTGCTGTTGCCGACGGGCGGTGGCCCGAACGCGCTGGTCGTGGCGCCGATCGGGTTCGGCCTGGCCCTGCGCAGCAGCGTGCCCGTCGAGGTGCTGTGGGTCGAGCTGAAGACGACCTGGCGAACGCGCCTGGGACGCATGTTCGACGGCGCGCCGGTCCGCAACGCCGAGCAGTACCTCGCGCTGCTGAAGGAGCAGGCGGCCGGGCAGAAAGCACCGGAGATCAAGAAGGTGGTGGCCGCCGACGTGGCCCGCGCCATCTGCGACGAGGCGTCGACCTGCGGCGCCGACATGATCATGCTCGGCTCGAACCGGCAGGACGACATCGGCGGCGCGCTGATCGAGCAGGTGGTCGAGCACGCGCCCTGTCACGTGGCGATCATGCGGGGCCACGAGTCACACGCGCTGTACAAGCGGATCTTCGTGCCGGTCGACGGCAGCGTGGCGGCGCGCCTGGCGGTCGAGTTCGCCCATCGCTACGCCGAGAACACCGGCGCCGAGCTGACCTTGGCGGTCATCACCGAGCGTCGCCCCCAGGCCATCGCCTACGCCGACACCAGCGGCGCCCGCCCCGTCTTGGAGGCGGCGGCGGCGATGGACGCCGAGCTGGAGCGCATCTCGGTGGTGTTCCGCGCATCGGTGGTGAAGCCGCAGATCGTGCGGCTGGCCTACGACCCGCTGTCGAGCGCCGTGACCACGGAGGCGCGCACGGGCCGCTACGATCTGGTGGTGCTGGGCGCCGAGAACCGCGCCATTCAACACCGCCTGTTCTTCGGCTACGACGCCGAGCGGCTGCTGCGCGCCACGCGCGTACCGGTGATCATCGTCGTTCCGAACGTGTCTCGCATCGTCTGAAGCGGAAAACACGAAGCGCGCACGCCCGACGAGGACAACCCCGTCGAACCGTGCGCGCCTGGCGAGCCGACGGGCGTCGTGCGACGCCCGCTCAGGCGGGAGCTACTTGATGAACAAGATCTCCTGGAACGTCGGCAACGGCCACAGCTCGTCCTCCACGATCCCTTCCAGCGCGTCGGCCGCCTCACGCACCTTCAGCATGGCGGGCAAGACCCCCGTGCAGAAGTTCTTCGCCTCGGCCAGGGCGCCGTCGCCACCGTGGTGGCTGGTGGCGCCGTCGAGCGCCGTGATCGCCGTCTGCAGCTTGCCGGCCAGCTCGGTCACCTGCTTGAGGACGGTGGTGTCGGGCGTGAACCCCGCCGCCTTCACGGCGACGGCGCTCTCCGCCAGCTTCTTCTGGTAGTGGATGACGGCCGGCAGGATGGCGGTCTTGGCGAGCTTCGTGGTCAGGTTCGCCTCGACGTTCACCACCTTGCAGTACTGTTCCAGGTACGTCTCGTAGCGGCCGTGGAGCTCGCGCGGCGACAGCACCTTGTACTTGTCGAACAGCGCGATGATCTCGGGCTGCTGCAGGACGGGCAGGGCGTCGACGGCGGTCTTGTAATTCGGCAGGCCGCGCTTCTCGGCCTCGGCGTGCCACTCGGCCGAGTAGCCGTTGCCGTCGAACGTCACGGCCCCGTGCTTGGTGATGATCTCGGCCAGCACCTCCTGAATGGCGGCGTTCAGCTTCTTGCCGCCGGCCACGGCCGCTTCCAGCTTGGTGGCGATGTACTCGCAAGACTCGGCGATGGCCGTGTTCAGGGCCACCAGCGGGTCGCCGATCGACTGGCTCGAGCCGACGGCGCGGAACTCGAAGCGGTTGCCGGTGAAGGCGAACGGGCTGGTGCGGTTTCGGTCGCCAGCGTCGCGGGGAAGCTTCGGCAGCGTGTCGACGCCGATCTCCAGCGTGCTCTTCACCTTGGACGACTTGGCGCCGCCCGCCTTGATCTGCTCGAAGACGTCCGTGAGCTGCTCGCCGAGGAAGATCGAGATGATGGCCGGAGGGGCCTCGTTGGCGCCCAGACGGTGATCGTTGCTGGCGGTGGCGATGACGGCGCGCAGGAGGCCGCCGAACTTGTGCACGGCGCGGATGACGGCGCCGCAGAACACCAGGAACTGCGCGTTCTCGTGGGGCGTCTCGCCCGGATCCAGCAGGTTCCCCTGGGTGGCGTTGCCGAACGAGAAGTTGACGTGCTTGCCCGAGCCGTTCACGCCCGCGAAGGGCTTCTCGTGCAGCAGGCAGACCAGGTCATGCTTCTCGGCCACCTTCTTCAGGGTCACCATCAGCATCTGCTGGTGATCGGAGGCGATGTTCGCGCTCTCGAAGACGGGGGCCACCTCGAACTGGCCGGGGGCCACCTCGTTGTGCCGGGTCTTCACCGGGACGCCCAGCTTGAACATCTCGCGATCCAAATCCATCATGAACGCCATCACGCGCTCGGGGATCGAACCGAAGTAGTGATCCTCGAACTCCTGACCCTTGGGGGGCTTCGCCCCGAACAGCGCGCGCCCCGCGTTCAGCAGATCGGGGCGGGCGTAGTAGAAGTTCTTGTCGATCAGGAAGTACTCCTGCTCGGCGCCCGCGTAGGAGACGACCATGGCCGGCTTCTCGTGCCCGAACAGCTTCAAGATGCGGGTGACCTGAGCGTTCAGCGCCGCGCCCGAGCGCAACAGCGGCGTCTTCTTGTCGAGCGCCTCGCCTGTCCACGACACGAACGCCGTGGGGATGCACAGGGTCATTCCGTTCGGCGACTCGAGCAGGTAGGCCGGGCTGGTGACGTCCCATGCGGTGTAGCCGCGCGCCTCGCTGGTGCCGCGGATGCCGCCGTTGGGGAAGCTCGACGCGTCCGGCTCGCCCTGGGTCAAGGTCTTGCCGGAGAACTCGGTGATCGCGCCCCCCTCGCCGTCGGGAGAGAGGAAGCTGTCATGCTTCTCGGCGCTGAGGCCGGTGAGGGGATAGAACACGTGCGCGTAGTGGGTGGCGCCCTTGGCCAGCGCCCACGCCTTCATCGCCGCGGCGACCACGTCGGCCACGCGGGGATCGAGCATCGCGCCGGTGTCGATGGTGCGCTTCAGCGACTTGTAGACTTCCTTCGGGAGTTCCGCCTTCATCGTGGCGAGGCCGAAGACATTGACGCCGAACAGGGAGGCGGCCGGGCTCTCCTTGTAATCGAGAGGAGCGCCTGTCTGCTTGTAATTGATCGCCGCCGTTATCGCCGCTCGCCGTGCAGTGTTTCCACTCATGATGCTTCGTTCTCCTTTTCAGATTTCGGATTGCGGGGAACCCTGGAACTTCGACTTTTAGCTCTTTTTCGCCTGGAGCCGGTAAGGCTTTTCCATGAACCGGACGACTTTTTCCGTCGTCGTCCATCGACAGCCAAGACTATGCGTCTTTGTTGTTTCGAATGTATTTCGTGGAGCTTTCCGGAAGGAAAATTGGCGCGTCAAACCTCCGCCTGTGTCTCGATGGCGCGGCGAAAGCTGTCGGGTGACCGGAACTCCGTGTCGATGATGTTCCAGGACAGCTCGCCGAGCCGGCTGGGCTGCCGCCCCAGCGCGCACTGGAGAAACACCGCCTCGCGCAGCAGCGGTTGCAGATCGAGCCGGCAGCGCTTCTCCCAGTCGGCGTCGCTCATCTTGTCGCGCGACACCGACGCCTCGAAGTCGATCAGCACCGGCTCGAGCGGTGCCGGGCAGACGATGCAGTTGTGCAGCTCGGCGTCACCATGCGCCAGCCCGCCCGCGTGCAAGATCAGCAGCTGCGCCAGCGTCTCCTCGGCGAGCCGCCACAGGCCCGCCGCCGACGACAGGGGGAGCTTCTGCGCCTTGGTGATGTTGTTCTCGGGCGGATCGCCGCCGAACGGCGACAGGCGGGGGAAGGACTGCCCCGGGATCATGCAGCTCCGGAAGACGTCGTCCTCGTACCCGATGGGGGGCGGCGTCGAGCCGAGCTGAGAGGCGCGCAGGTGCTGGTCGTACTCGACCTGGGGATCGCCGTGCATGCGTCCCGGGAAGTACGTCTTGCGGAAGTGCAACGGGTACGCCTGCGCCGCCTCGTGATCGCGGCGGGTCTTGTCGCTGGCGATGATCAGCTCGGCGGTCATCAGCGGCAGACCGTTCGCCTCGCGACGGGCCCAGGTGCGCACCACGAAGTCCTGTCGCGGCGCCTTGTCGATCAACGAGAAGTAGTCGTTCGAAAGCAGGACCGTGTGGCGCGGCGAAACCGCGATGGGCCGTGTTTCTTCCATGCCGGTCCGTTTGACTTACGCCGCCCGGGATTCCAACACAAGGGTTAACGGGGGACAGAACTTGGCGGCGTCCTCGTCGAGCTGTTAGCGTTCCCGCATGCTCGCGGAACCTGGAATGTCCCGGCTGATCGTCGTCGGCGGTGGTGTGCGTTCGGGGAAGAGTCGCTTCGCGCAGGGGATGGCGCGGCGGCTGGGAAAGCGGCGCGCCTTCGTGGCGACCGCCCAGGCCCTCGATGAGGAAATGAAGGCGCGCATCCGGCGCCACGTCGAGGAGCGCGAAGGTCTTTTCGTGACCGAGGAGGTTCCGCTCGAGGTTCCGGCGGCGCTGGGACGGCTCTACGAGACCACGGACGTGATCCTGGTCGACTGCCTGACCTTGTGGGTGTCGAACCTGTTGACGAAGGGGGCCGCGCAGTCCGACATGACCGCCGCCTACGATCGGCTGGCGAACGTGCTGCGTCGGCGGACCGTTCCCGTCATCCTGGTCACGAACGAAGTGGGGCTGGGGATCGTTCCCGAGACGCCGCTGGGGCGCCGCTTCCGCGACGAGGTGGGGACCCTGCACCAGATCCTGGCCACCTTGGCGGACGAGCTCTACGTCGGCGTGATGGGCACCATCCTGCGCTTGCGTCCCGCGCCGCTCGAGCTCGCCACCATGGGAGGTTCGGCGCCGCGATGATGGGGTTCGTGATTCGGCCCCTGATCACGGCGTTCGCTTTTCTGACCCGGTTACCGATTCGCGCAGGGACCATCACGGATCGCGATCTCGGTCGGTCGGTCGGTTTTTTCCCGCTGGTCGGTCTGGTGCTGGGGCTGCTGACGGCCGGGCTCGGCTACGCGTTCATCGGCTTCTTCACGCCGACGATGGTGGCGATTCTGCTGGTGGCGGCCGGCGCGTTGCTGACGGGCGGGCTGCATCTCGACGGGCTGTCGGATCTGTTCGACGGCCTGGCGGGCGGGCAGGGCGATCGTGAGCGGACGCTGGCCATCATGCGGGACAGCCGCATCGGCGCGCAGGGGGCGGTGGCGCTGGTGCTGGTGCTGGCGGCGAAGGTGGCGGCGTTCTCGGTGCTGGTCGAGGCGCGGCAGTACGCGGCGCTGGTGGCGATTCCGGTCATCGGTCGCTTCGCCGTCGTGCCGGCGATCGTGATGTTCCCTTACACCCGACCCGAGGGGCTGGGCCGCGCCTTCAACGGCGAGGCGAAGTGGCCGCAGGTCGTGGTGGCGTCGCTCACCATGGGCGCGGTGCTGTTCGCGTTCGGCTTGACGCTGGGGCAGCCCGCCCTGGCCGGGTTCCTGGCGGCGATCATCCTGGCGCTCGCCCTGCGCGCGAGGCTGGGCGGGCTCACCGGTGACGTCTACGGCGCGACCATCGAGATCGCGGAGGTGGCGGCCGCGTTCGTCGCCACGCTGGCGTGACGCGCCGTCATGTCCGTCGGCGCGACTCGTGTTAGGGTCTGCGCCCATGGCCGGCGAGATCGTTCATCTAGAGATACCGAGCCGGAGCTTCGAACGCAGCGCCGCCTTCTACGCCAAGCTGTTCGGCTGGCGCACCGACGCGGCACAATCTGGGGGGCATCTCCGGTTCGAAATTCCCGGCGCCGACGCCGCCTCGGGCGGACCTTCGGCGGGTCACACGACCGGCTCGCTGGTGCGGGCCGCCCTGGCCCAGGCGACCGGCCCGCTCCCTTTCGTGGCGGTCGATGACATCGACAAGACGCTGGCCGAGGCCGAACGTCAGGGGGGGCGCATCCTGGTTCCCCGGCTGACCTTGGCGGGGCAGACCCAGTACGGCTTGCTGGCGGACGTCGACGGGAACGTCATCGCGGTCGTGTCGGGGGGCTCGGCCGGCGCATCGACCACCAAGGCCGCCGCCAAGGCCAGCGCCAAGGACGTCGTCGCGAAGGACGGGGCTGGCAAGGAGGTCGCGAAGAAGCCGGCCCCAGCCGCCGCCGCTGCCCGTCCAGCCAAGCCGGCCGCCAAATCGACCCCGTCTCGCAAACGGTAACGGTAAGGACAGATACCCCCGGCAGGCGGTTTATTCCGCCGATCCGATGGACTAATTGGCTTCGACAAGAGAGACTGTCGCCCTCTTTCATCCCCCGTGAGGATTCCCCGTGAAGTCATCGCCCGTGCTCGCGCCTCGTGGTTTCACAATTGGTCTGATCGCGCTCTGCCTGTTCAGCCTCGCGCTCTCGGCGCCCGCGGCGGCCGAGGATGCCAAGGTGATCGGCAAGATCACCGAGCTCAACAAGAAGGCCCTCGATTCGTACACCGAGGGTGACTTCGCCAAGGCGCGAACCCTGCTGAAGCAAGCGCTCGATATGTGCGCCAGCTCGGGCCTCGATCATCATCCGATCGCGGCGCGAACCCACATTCACATGGGCGTCGTCATGGTGGGGGGGCTGAATCAGCACGATCTGGCGCTGAAGCAGTTCCAGAAGGCCCTCGAGATCGAGCCGGGCATCCAGGTCACGAAGAACGTGGCCACGCCCGAGGTCGAGGCCGCATTCAAGGAGGCGGCTTCGGGAGCGCCGGGCCCTGGTGAGGGCGATGACCAGGGCGGCAAGGCCTCCCCCGAGGGGAGCGACAAGGGGGCCAGCGAGGGAGAGAGCGACGAGAAGCCGCGCGCGCCGGCCAGTGCCCCCGCGATGGGAATCATTCACACGCCGGTGAAGAAAGCGAAGCCGGGCGCCGCCATCCTCATCGCCGTGAAGCTGGGCAGCAACGTGACTGGCTTCGCCAAGGTTGTGCTCGGTTTCAAGGGGTCCGACGACGAGGAGTTCACCACGAAGAACATGACCAAAGCGGGGGGCGGCAGGTTCGCCGGCCAGATCCCGGCCAGCGCCACCAACGGCAAGTCGGTGGCCTATTACATAGAGGCGCAGGACTCCGAGGACACCGTCCTCTCGGCGGTGGGCGGCGAATCGAAGCCGTTGACGATCGCGCTCGGTGCCGGCAAGAAGTGCCCCGAGGGCGAGGAAGACTGCGACGACGAGGAGGGGGGCGGCGCGGCAGGCCCGCCGATCTACGTGGCCCTGATGGGCGGCTGGGGCTTCGGTTACACCACCGGGCACGCCGACCTGACGCCCGTGAACAAGGTCGACGCCGGCATCGCCCCGTCGAGCGCGTTCCACGTCGCGCCCGAGTTCGGTTACTTCATCAGCCCCGACTTCCGGCTGTCGCTGCAGGCGCGCATCCAGATCGTGGCCGGGCCGACGCCGCTCGACCTGAACGGCGTCCATCAGCCGGCCAAGCTCGGCGTGGCGGCGCTGGCGCGGGGGAGCTGGTTCTTCGGCAGCGGCTCGTTCCGCCCCTACGTCTCGGCGGCCCTGGGCGGCGGTCAGATCCGTCACGTGGTGGTGTTCCAGAAGGCCGACAAGATCTGCGGCACCAACGGCGGCAAGACCTGCATCGACAGCGTCACCGCTGGCCCGCTGCTGTTCGGTGGCGGCTTCGGCTTCTTGTACGGCCTCAGCGAAACGTTCGGGCTGGTCTTCGAGGCCAACCCGCTCATCGGTCTGCCGAACTTCACGTTCCACATCGATCTGAACGGCGGCCTCGCGCTGCGGTTCTAGGCGCGGGTGGACCTCACGCGAGAGCTCGCCGTCGCCACCGTCGCCGCCCGCGAGGCGGGGCGGATCATCCTGCGCCATTACCTGGCGGGGGATGTGACGGTCGAGACGAAGTCCGACGACTCGCCGGTGACGATCGCCGATCGCCAGGCGAACGAAGCGATCGTGGCGCTGCTGCGCGCCGAGTTTCCCGACGACGCCCTGTTGAGCGAGGAGACGCCCGACGGCGAGGCGCGGCTCGGCCGGTCGCGCGTCTGGATCGTCGACCCGCTCGACGGCACGCGTGACTTCGTCGCCCGCACGGGCGACTTCAACGTTCATGTGGCGCTGGCCGTCGACGGCATCCCCACCGTGGGGGTCGTGCATCACCCACTGCGCGACGTGACGTTCCTGGCTGTTCGAGGGGAAGGGGCCGTGGTCGACGCCCACGGGGCGCGCACGCCGCTGCGCGTGTCGACGATCGAGGCGCCCTTCGACGTGCGTCTGGGGGTCAGCCGCCTCAGCCTCGGCGAGGGGCTGCGCAGCGCGCTCGAGGCGACCGGGCTCGCGCGCCGCGCCGTCCCCGTGGGCGCGTCGGTCAAGCTGATGTCAGTGGCCGAGGGGACCCTCGACGCCGTGGCGAGCTTCACGCCTCACGAGAGTGAATGGGACACCTGCGCGCCCGAGGTCATCGTGCGCGAGGCGGGCGGGGCCTACAGCGATCTCGACGGCAACCCCTTGCGCTACAACCAGGTCGACACCGCCCGCCGCCGGGGGAGCCTGGCCAGCAACGGCGCCTGTCACGCGGCGCTGCTCGCGCTGTTGCGTCCGCACTTTCCCGGAACGGGCCCGTGAACGGCGCGGCCCCGTCAGCGCGACGGCTGCTCGCCGTGGATGGCGTGGACGGCAGCGGCAAGTCGGTGCTGGCGGACGAGCTGATGGAGGCGCTGCGGGAAGCCGGCGTCACGCCGGTGCTGTTTCGGGTCGACGACTTTCGACGGCCCATCGACTGGCTTCAGGCGGGGCGGGTCGAGGCGGACGTCTACTACGAGGACTACTACGATCTCGCGCTCCTCGATCGCTGCCTGACCGAGTTCGTGGCCGGGGCGGCGGCCGTCGAGCTCCCCGTCTTCGATTCGAAGCTGGAACGGCACGTGGGCCGGCGCAGCGTCCCGCTCCGCGACGCCACCTTGGCGGTGGTCGAGGGGGTGTTCGCGTTGCGCGTGCCGGCCGTCGCCACGAGCGCCGCCGTCATCTATCTGCGCACCTCCTTCGCGGAGGCCGAGCGGCGGATCCTGGCGCGCGACACGGCCCGCGGTCGGACGGTGGCCGATGTGTCCCACCGCATCACCGCGCGCTACTTTCCGGCGCAAGAGCGCTACGCTCGCGCCTGCGATCCGCTGGGGCGCGCCGACGCGATCGTCGACCACGAACGGTTGGGCGCGCCCGTGGTCGTGCGGGTCGACGACGCGCGCCTGGGGGCCGACGTGGCGGCGGCGCTGGCCCGGGCCGTGGGTGCCTTTGCTCCTCCGGGGGGCGTCGGCTAGCCTGCTCCCGCCCCGAACGTTTTCTCCCCGTGCATCGAGAGACATCCCGTGAGTGAATCGACGTCGTCGCCCTCCGCATCTGTGGTCATCGTTCGCGCCACCATGGCCGAGGCCGCGGGGGCGTCGCAGATCGTCGCCGGCCTGTCGGTGCTCGAGCGGTCGGTGCGCCAGCTGGGGCGGCAGGCCGGCACGCGCGTCCTGGTGGCCAGCGACGGCGCGTTTCCGCTGCCACCGACGTTGCCCGCCTCGGCCGAGGTTCATCGCCTGACCAGCGACGGCGAGGGGAGTCTCGAGCCCGCCATCGAGGCGCTGCGCCAGCAGACCGGCGCCACCGTCGTGGCCGGCAACGTCGTGCGCCTGCGTGGGGACGGCCTGACGGGGGGCCGACACGTCAACGACGCGCTGGGGGGCTTGCAGGCCGAGGACGCCATCTTCGCCGACCTGCTGCGTGGCGACCTTGGCTTCGTGGCCCGCCACATCAACAAGAAGGTCTCGTTCCGCATCACGCGCCACCTGCTGTGCAAGCTTCCGGTGACGCCGAATCAGGTGACCCTGGGGGCGGCGGTGATCGGGCTCCTCGGCTGCGCGCTGCTCTCCACCGGCGGATACGCGGCGATGGTGGCGGGGCTGTTCCTGGCGCAGTTGCAGTCGATCCTGGACGGCTGCGACGGCGAGCTGGCGCGCGTCCGCTTTCAGCAGAGCCGGCTCGGCGAATGGCTGGACACCGTCGTCGACGACTTCATGAACGTGGCGCTGATCGGCAGCATCGCCGTGGGCTTGGGCCGGGCCACGGGAAGCGCGCTTCCGGTCATCGGCGGTTTCCTCGCGGTGGCGATGTACCTCTTCTACAACGTGGTCTGTTACCGCGAGCTGGTGCGCCAGGGGGTCGGCGGCGAGCTGATCAACATTCGCTGGAAGGTCACGCAGGGCAAGGACATGAAGTCGATGGTCAGCGGCAAGTCCGCCGGCGTGAAGGAGGTCCTGCTGGCCTTGGGGCGCCGCGACACCTTCGTGCTGGGGTGGCTGCTGCTGGCGATCGTGCATCTGCTGCCCATCGCCATCGTGTGGGCGCTGATCGTCGCCAGCATCTCGTTCGTGGCCGCGCTGACCCAGGTGCTCGGTCGCGAGCCGCCGGTTGCTTCACCGTAGCGGGGTGACCCGCCCGGCAGGCTCGAGGGGGCCCACCACGACGTCCCCGGGGGCGAGCGGGTGGTTCACCTTCGCGTAGAGGACCGCCGCCACCACGCCGAACAGAGCCAGCAGCGGCCAGGTCAGGCGCGCGGGCAGGGCGCCCAGCAACGACGTCCCCACCAGCGGCCCGAACGACTGCCCCGCCGCCTGCGTCAGGCCGAACAGCCCCGCGTAGGCGCCGATGCGATCGACGGGGGCCATGGTGGTGGCCGCCGTCTGCTGCGCGGGCGCGCTGATGATCTCGGCCAGCGTCACCAGCGCCACGCAGGCAATCAGGTGAAGCTCGCGCGTGGCCAGGCCGCACAGGGCGTAGCTGATGGCGTAGGCGAGCGCGCCCAGCACCAGCACCCGCTGGTTGCCGGCGCGGCGGATGTAATAGAACGCCGGCAGCTGCAGGAAGATCACGATGAGACCGTTCTCGAGGTACAGGTGCCGGATCGAGTGAATGCTCATGTGCACGTGATCGGCGGCGTAGAGCGACAGCGGCGCGTAGAGCTGGGCCTGCAGCAAGAAGAAGAAGAACGTCGCCACCAGGAAGCCCATGAAACGGCGGTCGTGGCGGTAGGCGACGAAGTCGGCGAGCCGGAACGGCGGGCGCACGGACGCCGCGACGTGGATGCGGGTCTCGGTGATGGCCGACGCGGCGGCGGTGGCGAGCAAGGTGAAGAAGGCGCCCGCATAGAACAGGCGACCGTAGGCCACGTCGGCACCCGGGATCAGCGCGGGGGCGATGGTCCCCATCGCCCAGCCGATGTTCACGCCGATGCGCTGCAACGAGAACGCGGCGACCCGATGCTCGCCCCGCGACAGGTCGGCCACCATGGCCGAGGCGACCGGATCGAAGAACGCCCGCAGCATGCCGTTCAGGACGCACAGCGCGGCGATGGCCAGGATCGGTCCGCGATGCATGATCTCGTAGCCGAGCGCGGCCAGATTCACGGTGCGGATCAACATGGCGCTGATGAGCACCGGTCGGCGCCCCACGCGATCGGTGATCTCGCCGGCCACCCACTGCATGGCCGCTCCGGACAGCCCGGCCGCCGTCCAGATCGCCCCCACCGTCTGCAGCGACACGCCGCGCTCGGTGTGCAGCGTGACGCCCAGATAAGGCAACACGGCCGAGAACCCCAGGGTCACCACCAGGCGCGCGGCGGCCAGGATGAAGACGCGGCGATCGAGGGCCCGGAAGTCGGAGAGAAGTGCCAAAGGCGGGTGGGGGAGGATAGTACGGGAAGCCGGCGCGCGCCGCCCGGTTCGGGGCTCATCCGACGCATTTCCCTGCTACGCTGGCGCCGATGATCGTCGAATTGATGAAGGAATATCGCTTCGAGGCGGCGCACCGTCTTCCCCGCGTTCCCAGCGGCCACAAGTGCGCGAACGTCCATGGCCACAGCTACAAGGTCGAGCTGCACGTGATCGGTCCGGTCGACCCCGCCACCGGCTGGCTCGTCGACTTCGGCGTGATGGACGACCGCTGGGCCAGTCTGTTCGGCAAGCTCGATCACCAGTACCTGAACGACGTCCCCGGGCTGGAGAACTCGACCTGCGAGAACCTCTCGGCGTACGTGTGGGAGCACATGAAGACGGCGCTTCCCGGTTTATCGGCGGTGACGGTCTGGGAGACGTACGACAGCCGCTGCACCTACCGGGGGACCTGAGCGCGGATGGACGCCAGCGCCGAAGCGGCCACCCGGCCCGCGACGATCCGGGTCGCCACGCTGAACCTGTGGGGCGACAACGGCCCCCACGAACGGCGCCTTGAGCTGGTCGCCGACGAGCTGGGGCGCCTCGGCGCCGATGTGCTGGCGCTGCAGGAGGTCCGCGAGGTGCCGGGGCGCCTGCCCAACCAGGCCGAGACCTTGGCCCGTCGGTTCGGCTTCCACGCGACGTTCTCCCCGTCGACGGCCTGGGGTGGCGGCACCGAAGGGCTGGCGTTCGTGTCCCGCTTCCCGATTCGCGAGAGCGCGGCCGAGCGGCTGCCGCACGCCACGGAGACGGAGGGGCGCATCGTCTTCTCGGCCTGCCTCGAGACCCCGCGCGGTCCCCTGTGGATTCACACCACGCACCTCAGCTATCGGCTGCACGAGGGGCGCGAGCGCGAGGACCAGGTGATGGCGGTCGACGCGCGCGTGGTGGCCCGCGCCGGCGCGACCGACCTGCCCCAGCTCATGACCGGGGACTTCAACACCGCCCCCGACGCCGACGAGATCCGCTGGCTGCGCGGCGCGACCACCTTGGCGGGGCGGCGCGTGTTCTACCAGGACGCCTGGGCAACCGTTCACGGCGCCGCGCCCGGCATCACCTGGGCGCGCGACAACCCGTTTCGGGCGAAGATGGGCTGGCTCCCCGCCGACCGCCGCATCGACTACATCTTCGTGACGGCGGCCCGGCGTGACGGCCGTGGCACCGTGCGCGACGCCCGCCTCTGCTTCGAGCGACCGGACGCCGCCGGCGTCTTCCCCTCCGACCATTGCGGCGTGCTGTCCGACATCCAGATCGCGCCGAATGATCTTCCAACCGGGAGCGCCCCCTGACATGTACCGTCTCGCGCACGTCACCGATCCGCATTTTCGTTCGTTCGAGGGGGCGCACCTGGGCGACTTCCTGGGCAAGCGTGCCGTGGGGGCCCTCAACCTCGTGGTCAACCGCCGCCGCCACCACAAGATGGAGCTGCTGGCGGCGCTGGGCGAGGATCTGCGGCACCAGCCGCTCGATCACGTGGCGCTGACCGGCGATCTGTCGAACGTGTCGCTCGAGGCCGAGTGGCGGGAGGCGCTGCGCTGGATCGGCGAGACCAACCAGGCGCCGGACGCGCTGACCGTCATCCCCGGCAACCACGACGCCTACGTGGCCGAGGTGGTGAAGAGCCGGGTGTTCGAGACGCTGTTCGCGCCGTTTCAGTCGTCCGACCTGCCCGCCCTGCCCGAGAGGTATCCGTTCGTGCGCTTCCGGGGACCGCTGGCGCTCGTCGCCATCAACAGCTGCGTGGCCACCGGCGATCTGGGCGCCTGGGGGGAGATCGGCGCGGCGCAGCTGGCGCGGCTCGAGGGCGTGCTGACGTCGCCGGCGCTGGCCGACAGGACCCGCGTCGTGTTGCTGCATCACCCGCCGGTGCAGCTGAAAGGCGGCGAGGATCGCAACCTGAAGGATCGGGCCGCGTTCTCGGCGACGCTGGCGCGGGCCGGCGCCGAGCTGATCCTGCATGGTCACGATCACCGCGACGAGACGGCGACGTTGCCAGGACCCGACGGTCAAGCCATTCCCGTGGTGGGAGCCGGCTCGGCCTCCTACGCCGGCAGCGCCGAGAAGCGCGCCCGCTACAACATCTACGAGTTCGAGGGCGCCGCGCGCCGGGCGAACATCACGCGCGTCACGCGCGCGCACCAGGAAGAGCGCGACGCCTTCGCCGAGGTCCGCCGCGAGCCGCTCTCTTCCTAGTACATCGCCCGTGTCGGCCGATGCACGAGGCTATTCCCGCCGATCGTCGTCGGGAAACCGGCGGTCCGGGGCACTCTGCTCGGGGATCAGGTTGGCGATGGTCAGCCCCTGCGTGCGCTTCTGCCGGGACTGGTCGAGGTCGCTGGCCAGCGCGCGCAACACCGGGGACGTGGAGCCGTCCGCGATCTCGATGTCGCTCGACCGGAACGCCGCCAGCACCTCGTCGACGGTGATGGTGGCCGCCGCGCGTCCGGGAATGTAGCCGTTGATGTCGCCGTGGACCTCGGCGATGAGGCCGCGCCCCTTCAACCGCTCCACGATGCGATCGACGACGTCGACCGCCAGGCCGAACTCGGTGACCAGGTTCGTCTTCTCGACCCCCTTGCCCGAGACTTCGTGCGCGCCGGCCACCACCGCCAGCAGCTGCGCCGCCAGCAGGCCGTTGATGGGGGCGTCGCCGTTCTGCCGGCGATCCTCGGCCTCCAGCAGGCGCAGGTTCTGCATCGCGAAGGCGATCTCGGCCCCCAGCAACACCAGCAGCCAGGAGGCGTAGATCCAGATCAGCAACAGCGGGATGAGGCCGAGCGATCCGTACACGCCGCTGTAGCTCTGCAGCAGCATGTTCTTGGCGAAGCGGACGAACGCCAGCTTCAGGAACTCGAGCACGACGGCGGTGAACAGGGCCCCCAGCGCCGCCGCGCTCCAGTTGACGGAGGTGCGCGGCAACAGCTTGTTCATGAACAGCAGCGCCAGCACCTCGATGGTCATCGGCACCAGGAAGCGCGCGGCGGCGCTGGCGCCCACCAGGCGCCCCGACCAGTACAGCGACACCGACGCCAGCGCCGGCAGCAGGGTCACCATCGCGTAGAACGTCAGGAACTTGCCGATCAGCGTGCGGCGCTGCCCGACCCGCCAGATGTCGTTGAAGATGTGCTCGACGTAGCTGTACAGCGAGTAGCAGGTGCTGATGGTGAAGAACAGCCCGGCGCCGCCCAGCGCGCCCACGCTGATGTTGCGCGAGAAGTCCTCGATATGGGCGGTGACGGCGTCCATGCCGGGAAACAGGCGGGTGCTGATGAAGTCGGACAGCCGCGACTGCGCGTCGAGGGAGCCGACGCTGCGCAGGATGGTGAAGGCGATGGCGGTCACCGGGACCAGCGACAGCGCCGTGTTGAAGGTCAGCGCCGACGCCTGCTGCGGGCACTTGTCGCGCGCCCACTGCTTGAGGATGCGGATCCCCAGCCGGGTCAGGTAGACGGCGGCGCGGGCGCGGCTCGACACCTCGGCCGTCGCGGCGGCGGTGTACGAGTTGTTGCCCAGGTAGGCGCGAATGTGTCCGAGGGTTCTGCGCACGCCGGTCAAGTACGCCCGAGGAGCGCCCGCCGCGCAAGTCCTTCATCCTTTCGCGCTCGCGGCCGACGCGCGGTCAGAACGTCAGCGCCACCCCGAACCGCAGGAATGCCCCGCTCAAGGACAGCTGACCGAGCGACAGCGGCTGCGCGGTCCGCCCCGCGGCGGGGGCCGCGCGGGCGGCGAGCGCCAGCGCGTAGCTGGGCGTGTACCCGTAGCCCCCCTCGCCGGTGAGCCAGATGCCGAAGGCGGGGGTCCGCTCTCCCGAGAGCTCTCCCATCCGAAAGGCCACGCCGGCCGCGCCGTCGACGGTGGGAAGCCACTTCGTCTGTGTGAGCGCGGGGGTGTCGAAGGCACGCGCCGACGAGGGCAGCCCGGACGGTTCGTAGAGCCGCGCGGCGGCCCGCACGGCACCCGGCGCGATGCGACCGTAGGCGAGCCAGCGCTTTCCCAGGGTGCGCCGACCCTGAACGGTGAAGGCCAGCCCTTGGACGGCCAGCGAGGACTCCGTCCCGCGCGCGTGCGAGCTGGCCGAGCCGTAACGCCACTCGAAGCCGAAGGCCAGGCCAGACATCTGCGACCTGCGGAGCCGGTACGAGACGGCGAGCGTGGTCTGGGTCAGCCCGTCGTTCGTGGAGAAGGCATCGAACCCCGCGCTGGGGACGCGATTGCCGCGGACGGCGAAGGCGGCCTCGAGCCCGAGGCTCGGCGGCCGCGCCGGCTGGTCGACGAGCGCGGCGTCGGTCGCTCCGGCGCGCGTCGCGGGCAAGGCGACGAGCGGCAGAGCCAGCGCGATCGCCAGCCAACGAGAGGAGTCAGGGCGCATGGATGGCCTCCAGCAAGATGCCTGTGACGATGGTGCGATTGTCCGGATGGGTGGCGGCCGTGGCGTCGTAGACGGTCGCGCCCCAGGTCCCCGCCTGGTCGAGCGCGACCAGCGAGCGGGCCGTCGTCGTCGGGCCGGTGGCGGCGATCTCGAACAGGTTCCAGATGGGCAGCTCGGTGCGCATCGCCTCGGGGTGGAGCGTCTGCAGGTCGACCGCGGCCAGCTGCGCCGCCCCCTCCTCGAACACCCAGGCGCGGTCGCCCGTCGTGGACGGCAGCACGCCGACCTCCCCGAGGGAGGTGAGAAACGGGGCGGAGGTGCGCGCCTTCAGATCGAGCAGAAAGAAATCGGAGCCGCGCGTCCCCAGGATCTTCAGCTCGGGATGGATGCCCGACACGTCCCGCACCGAGGTGACGGCCTCGGTGACACCGACCGTCTCCACGCTGCGGTAGGGCTGACCGGCCACGCGCCCCAGCTCCCAGAAGGAGACGCCGCCGGCGGGGCCGTTCCACAGCAGGGCCACGTCGACGGCCGCCGTGGCCGGATCGCCCGCGCCCGATTGCGCGGTGACGAGCGACAGGCTGCGGTAAGCGGCGGGCAGCGCGACGTCGACGGTGAGGCCGGTCGTGGGATCGACCACCACCGCCTTGCTGGCGGTAGGCACGAGCACCGCCAGCGCCAGGGCGCCCGCGTCGGTACGCACCCAGGCGGCGTCGCTGGGAATTCCCCCCACGTCGGTGAGGTTCAGGGTCGGCGAGAAATCGCGGCCGGTGGTCGGCGCCAGGGTGGCCACGACGACGCTGGAGTCGTCGACGCGAATGGCGAGGCGCGCGTCGTTGGGCCCCGCGTCGCCGTCTGTCACCACCACGCCTGCGGGATGAAGCTGTCGAGCGTCCTGCCCCGACGAGAGCTGGATGGTGATCTCGGGCTCGGCGGGGTGCAGGAGGTCGATGATGGCGACGTCCTGCTCGGTCTCGACGACCAGCAGGCGGCGCGTGCCACCGGGGAGCTCCAGCGGATCGGTGAAGGTGAAGCGCTGCGGCTTGCCGCCGAAGCTGCGCAGCGTGTGCGAGATGGGGTTCGCCGCGGAGGCGGGCTGGCTCAGATCGACGAGCAGCAGCTCGTTGGGGTTACGCACCAGGCTCGTCGACGTGTCGTCGGCGAACAGCACCGCCCAGGCGCCGCGCGGATCGAGCGCCAGCCCCGTCAACGCCTCCGACAGCGGATAGCGGGCCCGCGCGGCCGGAGCGCGGGTCACGATCTCCAGCGCGGGCGTCTGGGGAGCGGCGCCGCCGTGTCCGTCACCGTCGCCGTCCCCGGCCGAGACGACGAACAGCTTCGAGCGATCCGGCGCGACGGCGCTCGCCTGCATCCCACGCTGGATGCCCACCGACGTCAGCGAGACCGCCTGCGCGTCGTCGGTCGTGAGCAGCACCACCCGCTCCTCGGCTGGATCGGTGATGGCGACGGCGTCGAGCAGCGCGAACGGCTGCACTGAATCGAGGGGCGCGTCCCAGCGCGGCCCACGCTCGCCGCAGCCGCCGACGAGCAACGGCGCGAGGCCTCCGAGCATCGCCAGCATGGTCAGGTTCCGTGTCTTCATGGCGTGACTCCATCGACCACCCGGGCGCCCAGATCGAAGCCGGTGAGTGTCTGCGGCGCGCCGCCCTCGAAGGGGATGAAGGTGATCCGTCCCTCGGGGTGGGATTGCGCCACGTAGCCACGGTTGGCGGCCGCCACCACGCCCGTGGCGATGGGGGGGCTGGCCAGCGCGAGCGTGGTGATGTCGAGGGCGGGGATACCGACGACGTAAGCGCCGTACCGGTGGGCGACGTCGTCGCGCACGGTGACCAACGTCCGATCCGAGGCGGGCGAGATCGCCACCGCCGTGGGGGGGGCGGTGGTCTCCTGAATGCGCCCCGCGCGGCTGCCGTCGAGCGGGACCACGCTGAATGCGTTCGCCACGACGAGGGGACCCTGCGGGGGGACGGCGCCGCCGCCCGCGCCGCCGTTGCCGCCGCCACCGTTGCCGCCCGCGCCACCGTTGTCGGCCGTGCCGGACGACGCGGGAGCTTGGTGCAGCACGATCCCGTACTGGCCGTCCGGCGTCGCCAGGATCGACAGCACGGGCGCGTGGACGCGGAGGAGGTGGTACGTCCCGGTGCCCAGATCGACGACCGTCAGCCGCTCCGTCGCGGTGGCGTTCGAGAACAGGATCGCCTGCCTGGCGTCGGCGGTCAGCACCACGGACCCGATCGTCTCGCCGGTGATGATCTCGCTCAGCACGGTGCTCGGATCGTCGGCCGCGGTGGCGAGCGGCAGGATCGCCACCTCGGCGGTCTCCCTGACCACCGCGATGGCGCGCGTTCCGTCGGCGGTCACGTCGAGATCGGTGACGGCCCCCGACAGCGTGACCTTTCCCAGCGCTCCCGTCGTCAGATCGACGATGCGGACGTCCGCGCTGCCCTCGCGCCGCACGACGGCCCGGCCCGCCGTGGTGACCGACACGTCGCGCGTGTCGGGGTCCTCCGTGGGATCGTCGGTCAGCGGGACATCGCGGACCACCTTCACCGCGCCGCCCGCAGCGGGCAGGCCCAGGACGCTGACGCCGTCTCCGGTCACGACGTAGGCCTGGCTGTCGTCGGCCGAGAACGTGATCGAGACGGGGCGATAGCCGACGGCGAGGGTGGTCGCGGTCGGCGGCGCGGCGGTCAGATCGATCGCCGTCACATCCTGAAAGCCCTCGAGCGTCTTCGCGCGCGTCGGATCGGCGAGCGCCACCCGGCTGTTGGTCCAGGCGAGCGCGAAGTGGCCATCGGGGGAGAGCGCCCAGGCGTTCGCCAGCGGCGCGACGTCGGGGACCATCACGCTCGTCAGCTGCCCCGCCGTCGCGCGCAGCACCGTGGCGTCGTGAGACAGCACGTTCAGCACGATGACCTCGTCCGTCGCGCCGGGGACGCTGGCCAGGGTGGTGGGCGCGTTCCCCGCCTCCACGGTCTGGACGGCCAGGGTGGTCGCGTCGATGTACGCCACGCGGCCGCTGGTCGGGTTGGCGACCCAGACGTAGCGTCCGGTGGCGACGGGAACCTGGAAGGACGATTCGATCTCCTGCTCGGGGGGAAGGTCCGGTCCCGTCGTTCCGGCGTCCGCGCTGGAAGCGCCGCCGTTGCCACCGCGTCCCGAAGGGGCGCCGCCGCCCCCGCCTTTGAAGCCGGCGAAGCCGCCGATGTCGCCCGCCGCGGAGCTGCTGCCGCTGGCGCCACACCCGGCGAAGAGCAGAGCAGCCGTCGAAAACAGGAGGCGCGCTTCGGTGCTGATCATCGCTCGGTCGTCACAGCAACCGGTGTGCCGCCCCGCGGAATTCGGAATCGCGGGCCTTTCACCCTGGCGAATGCCACGGAGCGTGGGTTCCGGGACATTTTTGTCTCGGCCCCGTCGTGGTGGCCGCGCGGGCAATTTTTTGACGTACGCGCAGGCTCCGTTAGCGTTTGGACATGAAGATCGTTTCGGAGGAGCAGCGGGCGTTCGAGGCGATGCAACCCGAGCTGGTGCGGAGCCACCCGGGACAGTTCGCCGTGCTGTGTGGAAGCGGGCTGATGGGGATCTTCGAGACGGTGGACGAGGCGCTGCTGGCCAGCTCGCGCGAGTTCGACGCGGGCAAGTTGCCCGAGGGGGCGCCGATCTTCATCAGCGAGATCGCCGAGCGCGTCTCGCTGCGCGTGACGGCGCGGCCGTTCACCGCGGCGGAGACGCGGGACCGCGCTTCGACCGCGGGCGAAATTCAGGTCTGACGGTGCACTAGCGCCGCGCTGGATCTCCGCGCGCTCGCCGGCCCGGTTCGTCGCCGCGGGCGCGTTGCAAATCACCACCCGCTTGGATAGAACCGGCCGCCAGCTCGGACGGCGTGCGAAGACGCAAAGGTTCGTCCGCTGGTGCTCGTTTCTCTTCCATCCTCCTGGGGGATTGTCATGCGACCCGTGAGCTCGTTCCGACGCACGCTGTTTTCGGCCCTGCTGCTGGCGCCCTTGCTGCTTTCGTCGCCGGCGTGCGTCGAGCAGGACGACGACAAGCCGACCGAGGAGGACATGAAGGCGGTCCGCGCCAACCTCCTCGCCACGCCGCCCACCCCCAGGAGCGTGGTGAACGCCGACCTCGACGGCAAGCTCGCCTATCTGGGAATGGACTTCGATCCGCCCGTGGCGGAGCCCGGCAAGCCGCTCAAGCTGACCCACTACTGGAAGTCGGTGGCGTCGCCGGGGGATGGCTGGCGGATCTTCACGCACCTCGAGGGGAGCGATCATCAAGGGTTCCTCAACGCCGACCACGGCCCCGTGGCGGGCAAGTATTCCGTCAACCAGTGGAAGCCCGGCGAGATCATCCGCGACGAGCAGACGGTGACGTTGCCCGCGAACTGGACGGCGAACGCCGTCCTCGTCTACGTGGGGAGCTGGCGCGGCCAGACACGGCTGACGGTGAAGAGCGGGCCCAGCGACGGCAACGGTCGGGTGCTGGCGGCGACCATTCCGGTGAAGAAGTCCGAGAAGCCGGCGGCGCCACGCAAACGCTACGTCGCGCGCCGGGTCGACACGCCCATCAAGATCGACGGCAAGCTGGATGAACAGGCCTGGAAGGACGCGCCGTCGACCGGCGCGTTCGTCAACACGATGAACGGCGGGCCCGCCGAGCCCGCCACCGAGGCGAAGCTGCTGTGGGATGACAAGTTCCTGTACGTGGCGTTCATGAACAGTGACCTCGACATCTGGTCGAGCCTGACCAAGCGCGACGACAAGCTGTGGACCCAGGAGGCGGACGAGATGATGATCGACGCCGACGGCAACGGGCGCGGTTACATCGAGCTGCAGGTGGCGCCGAACGGGAACATCTTCGACACCTACCTGCCCACGTACCGCAAGTACGAGGACTCGCTCGATCCCAAGCTCAAGCCGTACTCGTGGAACTCGAAGATGAACGCCAAGGTGACGGTCGACGGCACGTTGAACAAGCATGACGATCAGGACCGGTCCTGGACGGTCGAGCTGGCGTTGCCGCTCGGTGACGTGAAGGGGATGGACGTGGCGGCGCCGCTGCCTCGGCTGCCCCCCAGCCAAGGCGACGTCTGGCGCGTGAACATGTTTCGCATGGACCTGCCGCAGGGGAAGGCGCAGCAGGCGGTCGGCTGGTCGCCTCCGCTGGTGGGTGACTTCCACGCGCTGGACAAGTTCGGCGAGCTGGCGTTCGGTGACGTGAACGGGAGCCTGACGCCTCCGCCCGCGCCGGCCGTCGCGGTGGAGCCCGCCGTTCCGGAGAAGAACGAGAAAAAGAAGGGCGGCAAGGGGCACGCCCACGCGAACCCAAAGAAGAAGGCCGCGGAGTAGCCGCGCCGCTCAGCGCGACGCTGGTTCGAGGGGGACGCCGACCACCTCGAGGACGGGGCCTCCTTGCGCGAGCACGACGCTCGTGGCATCCGCGCCCACCGCGGCCCGCGCTTCGGCCAGCGCGGCGGCGACCGGAGACCCGAGCTCGGCCAGCGCGGCGCGCGGACCATCAACGAGCTCGTAGGTGACGGTGGTGTCGTCGTCGGACAGCGCCAGCACGCGCTGCACGTGGGGGCCGCCCAGCGCGGCGAGCGCGCGCAAGCGGACGAGCTCCGCGCCGACGACCGGCGAATCGCGCCGCTCGACGAGGACGGGGCGCCCCAGGCGTGGGTCGTCGCGCTTGAACAGCAGGCCGTGCGTGGAGCGGCCGAGCGGCACCAGCTCCCCGAGGTCGGCCGTGAAGAACGGTGGACCGGCCTCGCCTGGCGCTGCGACCGGCGGCTCGAGGGCGAGGTCGGTCGCCTCGGTGGGCCAGCGGCGGATCGCTTCGCGCATCTCCAGCGCCGATTCCCAGCGCTCGTCGGGCGCCTTGCGAAGCGCCCGCGCCAGCACGGCGTCGTGGGCGTCGGTCAGCCCGGCGCGCAGCTCGCTGGGCGGCTGTGGCGCCTCCCCCAGGTGCTGGGCCACCACGTCCGGACCCTGGAAGAGCAGCCGCCCGGTCAAGCACTGAAACAGCGTCACCGCCAGCGCGTACAGATCCGCGGCCGGGCCGATGCGACCGCCCGTGATCTGTTCGGGCGACATATAGGCGACGGTTCCCAGCAGGCCGCCGGTCTGCGTCTGACCGAAGTCGGCCAGGTGCGCGACCCCGAAGTCGCTCAGCTTGGCGTTGCCGGCGACGTCGAACAGGATGTTCGCCGGCTTGACGTCGCGATGCACGATCGCTTCGTCGTGCGCGGCCGCCAGCGCGGACAGCAGATCGAGCGCCAGCCGTCGCACCGCCGCCACCGGCAACGGCCGACCGTCGGCCAGGCGCTCGGCCAGCGCGCCCCCGGACATCAGCTCCCAGACGAACAGGCCCGCGGCCGGATCGGCGTCGTGGAGCGCCACGATGTTGGGGTGCCGCAGTCGCCCCGCCGCCTCGGCCTCGCGCGCGAAGCGGGCATACGCCTGTCCCTCGGCGCCTCCGCCGGCAGCGCCGAACGCCAGCAGCTTCAGCGCCACCTCCTGGCCGAGCAAGGTGTCCTCGGCCACGTAGACCTGACTGGTGGCACCCGCTCCCAGCGAACGGAGCACCTTGAAGCGCCGCCCGGCCGCCGCGCCCACGGCGGCGGTCGGGGCCCCCAGGGCGTTCGCCGGGAAGGCGCCCGTCGCCGCCTCGACGGCCTCGAGGGCCGCGATCTCATCGAGCGCAGCCGGCAGCTCGGGCTTCTCTTGGCGCAAGCGAATCGCCACCTCGTTGGCCGCCAGCGGGTAGCCGAGCGCCAGCAGCACGCCGATCAGCGCGCGCCCCGCGCCCAGATGGAACGGGGGGGCGCGCATAGCCCGCTGGAACGCCCGCGCCGCATCCTCGTGGCGGCCGAGCCGCGCCAGCAGCCGTCCCAGCGCCAGATCGGCCGCCGCGCGCTCGTCATCCGAGCCGGCGCGTCCCCGGGCCTGCTCGTAGGCAACGCCCGCCTCGTGGTCCCGGCCGGCAGCCTCCTCGAGCCGACCGACGTCGACGAGGTTGCCGGCGCGCCGGTAGAAGGTCGCGGCGGCGGCCCGATCGCCCGCCCGCTCGGCCAGGTGCCCGGCGTCGAGGTGCCGCCCGCGCGCGGCGAAGGCGGCGGACGCGGCGGTGAGCTCCGCCGCGGCATCGCGCGGGATGGTGGCCGCGATCTCGCCGGCGTGGCGCGGATCGCCGAGGTCGAGCGCCAACCGCACCGCCAGCGCGCGTCGGTCGAGTCGCAGCGCCAGCGGAAGGGCGTCGGCGAAGCGCCACAGCCGATCGTAGATCCCGATGGCCCGGTCGAGCTCTCCGCGTTCGACGGCGAGCTGGGCCGCCCCTGCGTGGTCACCGGCCGCGAGCAACGTCGCCACGGGATCGGACGCCGTCTCGCTGGCGGTTCGTGGTGGATCGTCGTCGGTCGCCATCCCTAGTGCACCAGAGCCTCGGATTCATGGTAGCAAGGCGGCTCCACCATGGCGCAAGCAGCCTCCTCGCCGCGCGGCGATTTCGTCCTCGGCGTCTTCGGAGGCAGCGGTCTGTACGACCTGCCCGGACTGACCGACGTGCGCGAGCGGACGCTCGACACGCCCTTCGGCGCGCCCTCGGGGCCCGTCGTGGTGGGGCGGGTGGGGGCGACCACGGTGGCGTTCCTGGCGCGCCACGGGCGGGGACATCGCTTCTCGCCGTCGGAGATCAACTACCGGGCGAACGTTCACGCCTTCAAGCAGCTGGGCGTCAGCCGGGTGCTGTCGATCTCGGCGGTGGGCTCGCTGCGCGATTCGATCGCGCCCGGCGATCTGGTGCTGGTGGACCAGTTCATCGACAAGACCCACGGGCGCGCCAGCAGCTTCTTCGGCCAGGGGATCGTCGGTCACGTCAGCTTCGCCGATCCGGTCTGCCTGGAATGGGCCCGCGTCGTCGCGCAGGCGGCGGCCCTGGGCGACGAGACGCCGGACGGTGGCGCGGGGCGGCGTCTGCACCTGACGGGGACCTACGTGTGCATGGAGGGTCCGCAGTTCTCGACGCGCGCCGAATCGAACCTGCACCGGAGCTGGGGCGCCGACGTCATCGGGATGACGGCGGCCACCGAGGCCAAGCTGGTCCGCGAGGCCGAGATGTGCTTCGCGCTGCTGGCGCTGTCGACGGACTACGACTGCTGGCGCGCCGACGAGGCGGCAGTGACGGTCGGCTCCGTCGTCGAAGTGTTGAAGGCGAACGTGGCGCGCGCCGAAGCGATCGTGGTCGCGCTGGCGTCGCTGGGGGGCGCCGCGAAACCTCAGCTTTGCTCGTGCGGGCGCGCCGCCGAGCAGGCTATCTTGACGGCGCGCGAGGCTGTTTCACCCGAGGCGCGTCAGCGCCTCGCGACATTGTACGGGAGGTATCTGTGACGCTCGAATCGCAAGCTCATTCGTTGTTGGTGGTTGGTTCCGTCGGGCTCGATGACGTGGAGACGCGCGTGGGGAAACGCACCAGCGTCCTCGGCGGCGCCGCCTCGTATTTTTCCGTGGCGGCCTCGTTCCTGGCCAAGCCGCGCATGGTGGCGATCGTCGGCACCGATTTTCCGGCGGAGCACACGGCGCTGTTCGAGAAGCACGGCGTGGATCTGGCGGGCCTGGAGCGGGTCACCGGCGAGACGTTTCGCTGGTCGGGCGTCTACGCGCCCGACTTCAGCAGCCGCACCACCCTCGACACGCGGCTGAACGTGTTCTCGACGTTCAACCCCAAGCTGCCCGCCGGGTGGGGCACCTCCGAGCAGGTGTTCCTGGCCAACATCGATCCCGAGCTGCAGCTCGCGGTGCTGGAGCAGACGGCCACCCCGAAGTTCGTGGCGTGCGACACCATGAACTTCTGGATCGGCGGCAAGCGGGCGCCGCTGCTGAAGCTGTTGAAGCGAATCGACCTGTTGATGCTGAACGACGAGGAGGCGCGCGAGCTTTCGGGCGAGGCGAACCTGCCTGCGGCGGCGCGGGCCATCCGGGCGATGGGGCCGGGGGCGGTGGTCATCAAGCGGGGGGATGCCGGGGCGCTGCTGTTTCATGAGGGGGGCGTGTTCTCGGCGCCGGCGTTTCCGATCGAGAACGTGGTCGACCCCACGGGAGCTGGCGATTCGTTCGCGGGTGGGTTCATGGGGTGGTTGGCGCGGACGGGGTCGACGACGCCGGAGAGCATTCGGACGGCGATGATCTTGGGGTCGGTGCTGGCTTCGTTCGCGGTGGAGGACTTCAGCCTCGATCGCTTTCGGACGCTTGATTTGACGCAGATCCGGGAGCGGTTTGCGGCGTTCGCGGATCTCGTGCACTTCGAGAAGATTCGGCTCTAGCCTTTTCGGGCTCTGGCTCGTCTCGCTGCCGCCCGCCTCCCGCCGCTTCCGTGCCGTCGCTCGCTTGCTTGATGAAAGTGGGGCGCTTGGCGGCCTCGCGCGGGGATGGGGATGGGATGGGATGGGGCGTTTGGTGGGAATGCGCGTTGGGATATGCTGCGGGTGTGCGTTGCCCCCCGCATTTTGGTGTCCTTTTTTCGTTGGTCGTTACCTTGTCGGCTGGTGAGGCGATGGCGCGGGCGCCCGCTGGGGGGTGTGGGGATGAGGGGCGGTTGAAGGGGGGGGCGCTCTGGGTTGCGCCGCTGGTGCCGGTGGTGGGGAAGCCGTTGCGGGTGATGGCGGTGGCGACGGAGAATCTGGCGGCGGCGGAGGTGGTGATCTCGGTGGGGGGAAAACCGGTCGAGGTGGCGCGGGTGGCGCATCGGGGCGGGGCGCCGTTCAGCGTCGAGGCCACGGTCGCTGCCGCGGCGGCGGGGCGGTACAAGATCGAGCTCGTTCGTGAAGGGAAGAGCCTGCTCTGCCGCACGGTGGATGTCGGGCATGGGCGGGCGGCGCGCGCGGCGTCGGCGGGGACGTGGGCCGCCACGCGGGCCTGGGATCGGACGACTGAGGACTACTACAGCGCGTGGGTCGAGTCGCTGTTCGATGCGCCCGTGACGGAGAGCCTGGGCTTTCGGCCGCTGGCGCAAGCGTTGCGCGACAAAGACCGGAATTTTCTTTTCGACTACCTGGGGCTGGGCGAGGACGATCCCAGGGCGAAGACGGCGCTGATCGCGGCGCCCGATTGCGCCGATTTGCCGTATTTTCTGCGCGCGTACTTCAGCTGGAAGCTGGGGTTGCCGTATGGGTTTCGCGACTGCGATCGCGGCACCGAGAGCCGTCCGCCCCGCTGCGGGGCTCTGTTCACGAACGAATCTCCCGTCGAGGGCGCGCCCAAGGAGCCCCTCGGCGCGATGAAGAAGTTCCTGCGGCTGCTGGCGAACAAGGTTCACTCGGGCAGCGCGCGCACGGCCTTGAGCGACGAGGAGACCGATTACTATCCGGTGGCGTTGACCCGCGAGGCGTTGCGTCCGGGGACGGTGTTCGCCGATCCCTATGGCCACGTGTTGATGCTGGTGAAGTGGCTCGATCAGGGGAAGGACACCGGGGGGATGTTGCTGGCGGTCGACGGGCAGCCCGATGGCTCGGTGGGGCGCAAGCGGTTCTGGGAGGGGAACTTCCTCTATGCGAACGACGTGGCGGGCGCGGGGCCCGGCTGGAAGATGTTCCGGCCGCTGGTGCGGGGCAGCGACGGAAAGCTGGCGCCGCTCGCCAACGCCGCCCTGCGCGCCGATGCGCGCTTCGCCCCGTTCTCGATCGAGCAAGCCGATCTGTCGCGCGACGCGTTCTACGTGCGGATGGGGAAGGTCATCAACCCGCGCGGCCTCGACGCCGCCACGGCGTACGGCGAGACGCTGGACGCCCTGACCGAGCAGCTGCAGACGCGCGTCGGCTCGGTCGACAACGGCGAGAAGTACATGCGCGAGAACAACAACCCGGTCGTGCCGATGCCGGAGGGGGCGAAGATCTTCGAGACGATCGGCGCCTGGGAGGACTACGCCACGCCGTCGCGCGACATGCGGCTCCTCATCGCCATCCGCGTGCTGGAGACGCTGCCGGAGCGCATCGTGGAGCACCCCGAGCTGTTCAACCTGGGGGGGCGCAAGCCGGCCGCCGTGCGCGCCGAGGTCGAGGCCCTGCACGCGGCGAAGGCGAAGGAGCGGGGCATCCAGTACCAGCGCAGCGACGGGACGCCGTTCAAGGTGACGGTGGCCGACGTGCTGGCGCGCAAGGTCGGCTTCGAGATGTCGTACAACCCGAATGACTGCGTGGAGACGCGCTGGGCGGCCCCGGCCGGCTCACCGGAGGAGGCCCCCTGCAAGCGCCAGGCACCCGAGGAGCAGCGCAAGCGCATGGCGGAGTACCGCCCCTGGTTTCACGAGATGCGGCGCCCCGCCCGTTAGGAGCCTCGGACGAGGCGTTAGGAGGCGACGGCTTTTGCCAGCCGCTCGGACGAGGGTCCGGCCGCGCACAATTCCAGGTGACGGGCGCCATCCGCCGCGATCGAGATCGTGATCCGCAGGTGATCCGCCGGCACGGCGCTGGGGATCCGATCGAGCCACTCGATCACCGCCGCCGCGCGATCGAACGCCTCGTCCAGCCCCAGCTCGAACAGCTCGGCGGCCGAGCCGACCCGGTACAGGTCGGCGTGCAGCAGGGGGACCCGGCCCGGATGCTCGTTCACCAGCGCGAAGGTGGGGCTGGCCACGTGGCGGTGGGCGGAGATCTCCATCCCCTCGGCGATCCCCTGCGTCAAGGTCGTCTTGCCGGCGCCCAGCGGGCCCACCAGGCCGACCACGTCGCCGACGCGCATGGCGCGCCCGAGGCGACGCCCCCAGGCTTTCATCTCGTCCGCCGTCGCCGCGACTGACGGCGCCATGTTGTCGGTGATGCTGGCCACGAAGGCGCACATCTTGTCGCGCGCCGCTGTCGCCAGCAACGGGATCTCGCATAATATTGGCGCCCATCTTGTCCCGCCGTCCTTCACCTCTCGGTAGTCACCAAATCCTTGGCGCCGCGCTCCTCGCGCTGGCGTCGCTGTCGCGCGGCGCGGGGGCGCAGGCGCTGGCGCCACATGTCTTCTCGCGGTCCTACGGCGTCATGGGCACCGATCTGACCCTGTCCGCGTTCACCGCCGACGAGGTCGCCGCCGAGCGGACGTTCGGGCTGGCGCTGGACGAGCTTCGCCGCCTCGAGGCCCTGATGACCGACTGGCCGCACGAGGGTCAGCCCCCCTCCGACGTGCTGCGCATCAACGCCGCCGCTGGACACGAGGCGGTGAAGGTCGCCGACGAGACCTTCGAGGTGATCGCCTTCTCCCTCGACATCTCGCGCCGCTCGGAGGGGACGTTCGACGTCACCTACGCCGCCATGCGCGGCCTGTGGAAGTTCGACGAGGACATGGTGAAGCAGCTGCCGCCGGCCGCCGAGATCGCGAAGCGCCGGCGCCTGATCAACTGGCGCGACGTCATTCTCGACAAGGCGGCGAAGACCGTGAAGCTGCGCCGGGTGGGGATGCGGCTCGGGTTGGGGGGGATCGCCAAGGGCTACGCCGTCGATCGCGCGTCGGCCATCCTGCGCGCCCAGGGGCTGACCGACTTCATGGTGCAGGCAGGCGGCGATCTCTACGTCTCGGGCCAGAAGGGGGCCGCGAACTGGATGGTGGGGGTGCGCGATCCGCGCGGCGGCGCGCGCGACGTCATCGCCAAGATGCCCATCAAGGATCACGCCTTCTCGACGGCGGGGGACTACGAGCGGTCGTTCATCCTGGGCGGCAAGCGCTATCACCACATCATCGACCCGCGGACCGGCTATCCGGCCACCGCCTCGCGCGAGGTGACGGTGTTCGCGCCGAACGCTTTTCTCGCGGACGGGATCGACGACGCCATCTTCATCCTGGGGCCGAAGAAGGGGCTGGCGCTGTGCGCGCAGTTCCCCGGCACCGCGGCGCTGATCGTCGACGCCAAGAACAAGGTCTGGATGTCGCCCGAGCTGGAAGGGCGTCTCATCCGCACGGCGGAGCCGCATGAAGGAATCTGATGAAGGCATCTGACGACGTCGTCATCGTCGGCGGCGGCATCATGGGCTCGGCGGTGGCGCTGCGGCTCGCCCAGCGCGGCGTGCGCGTGACCGTCATCGAGCGCGGCATCCCTGGCGCCGAGGCGTCGAGCGCCGCCGCCGGGATGCTGGCGCCCCAGACGGAGGCCGAGGGCCCCGGTCCCATGCTGGCGCTGGGGTTGAAGAGCCGCGCGCTGTACCCGGCGCTGGCGACCGAGCTGCGCGAGATGACCGGCATCGACATCGGCTACCAGCGCTCGGGCGTGCTGGCGCTCGGCTTCCACGAGGAGGACGACCGCGCGCTCAGCTTTCGCCGGACCTGGCAGCTCGCGCAGGGGCAGCGGGCCGAGCTGCTGGCGCAGGCGGCCGTGCGCGCGCTCGAGCCGGCGCTGGGACCGTCGGTGCGGGCGGCGCTGCACTTCCCCGACGACGCGCAGGTGAACCCAGCCGCGCTGGCGCGCGCCTTCTCGCAGGCGGCCGCCGTGGCGGGCGCGCGTTTTCTCCAGGGGCGCTATGTCCGGCGGGTGGTGGTCGAAGCCGGGGCCGTGGCGGGGCTCGAGCTCGACGGCGACGCGCTGTCGACCGACACGGTCGTGCTGGCCGCGGGGAGCTGGTCGGGGCTGGTCGAAGGGGGCGGGGTGCCGGCGACGGTGGTCCGCCCGGCCCGTGGCCAGCTCGTCGCCATCGAGACGCGACCGCCGCTGTTCCAGCACGTCCTGTCCGTGCACGGGCGCGGCTACCTGGTGCCGCGCCGGGACGGCACCGTGATCGCCGGCAGCACCGTGGAGATGGTCGGCTTTCGCAAGGAGGTCACGGTGGGGGGGCTGGCCACCATCCTCGATCTGGCGCGCACCCTGGTGCCGGGGCTGGCCGACGCGCCGGTGCTGTCGTCATGGTCGAACTTCCGGCCCTACACCGAGGATCAGCTGCCCGTGCTGGGGAGCACCGACGTGCGGGGGCTGTTCCTCGCCACCGGGCACCACCGCAACGGGATCTTGCTGGCGCCCATCACCGGCGACGCCATCGCGGGCCTGGTGGCGAGCGGTGACGCCGGGGTCGATCTGGCGCCGTTCTCGGTCACCCGGTTCGCGCGCCCCGCTTCGTGATTCGTCGGGGCAGGTCGACGCTCACTGCTCGGCGTCGGAGTCGTCGCCCTCGTCGTCCGACTTCGCGGCCTTCTTCTTGTCGGACTTCTTGTTGTCGGCCTTCTTTGTGTCGGCCTTCGTGTCATCGCTCGTGTCGTCGCTCTTGTCGCTGGACGATTCCGACGACTCGCTCGTCGAGCCGGAGCTCGACCCGCTGCCCCCCATCAGGTAGGCGACGCCTACATAGATCTGAATGTACTGATCGACGGCGCCGCCCGCGACGGGGGGCGACATCGACGGATCGGAGTTGACGTCCGACGGCTTCACGTTGAACGCCAGCCCGAAGCGCCGCAGATCGACGCCGCCGCGGAGCTCGAAGACCGGCGTGATCTTGTAGCCGGCCCCCACGCCCACGTCCACGGCCGCGCAGGTGGCGCGGGGGAAGTAGCCCACGCCGCCGATGTCGCCGGGCTTGCCCAGGCACCTCAGGTAGTCGAGGTTCGCCATCAACGTCAGCGTCGACGACACCTGGCTACGAATGCCCCCGCCGACGCGCACGAACTTGTAGTCGGTGCCGGGGACGATCGACAGCGCCATGTTCGATGACGAACGGACGAGCTTGAACCATTCGTCCCCGTAGGAGACGGACGCGAACAGGTCGTACGGCAGGCGGACCTTGCCGCCCAGCGACCACGACAGCGACGAGGTCTTGTAGTTGCCGCCCTGGCCCGGCGACGTCACCACCGGCAGCAGGTACGACACCTCGGCGGTCAGGCCGATGTTGGCGATGAGCCCGGTCGACGACAGCGCCCCCGGATAGAAGTCGCCGCGAAAATTGAGGACCGGCGCGGCGGGGAGGCTGTAGTTCGCCGTCTTCGTATCGCTGAGATCGTTGCGCTGCTGGTTGAACGACAGCGAGCGCATGAGGATGGCGGGGCCGGCGAAGATGTCGAGCGCCTCGTTCGGCCCCTCGGGCAGCGGCTCGGAGTCCTCGGAGCTCTTGGCGGCGGCCCTGGAGGGCTTCTTCTTCTCGGACGCCTCGTCCTCGGCGTCGGGCTTCGCCTTCTCCTCGCTCGCCTCCACGGTCTTCTTCGAGCTCCTGCTCGAGCCCTTGTCGCTGTCGGTGGTCTTCTCGGCGGCCGCTTCGGGCTCGGAGGCGGCGCTGGCCGGCTCTTCCTCGGGGGGCGGCGCCTCGAAGCCGCCGCCGCCCGGGGGCTTGGTCTTGTTGAAGGCCCCCGACAAGCGCTTCCAGAAGGTCTTGCCGATCGTGACCGCGACCTTGTGGGGATCGGCGCCCTGGAAAGTCTCCTCGCCCACCACGCTGCCGTCGTCGCCGGTGTGAACGGTCAGGGTGGCCTTCTTCTTCGCCACCTCGCCCACCACGATCGCGGTCAGCCCCAGCGACTTCGACACGGCCTTGAAGCCGTCGTTGCTGTCCAGCTTGACGTGCAGGCTCTTCGCGGCCGACGCCAGGTCCTCGTTCGGGACCACGACGATCTTGCGCGACTTCAGGGCCTTCTCGGTGGCGGCGCGGCTGGCGGCCTGGCCGGGACCCGAGAAAGAGGGGAGACCGACCTTGGCCGGAGCGTGCGATTTGCCTTTCCCACCCTTGGCGGCGTACGCGACGCCCGGTGCGGCCAGGGCCGCGCCGATGGCGACGAGCATGGCCAGGCGGAAGAAACGGCGAAACGTGGAGTGGGCAATTTTTGTCGTGTCCATTCGATTGGCTCCGGCACCTTTCTAGTTCGACGAGGCGGAAATCCAAACCGGCCCGCCCGGCCGCGTCTCTTTTCGCGGCGGGGGGCTGTCTGGAATCGATCGATCGGCCTCGTCCCAGCGCCGTTCGCTTCGCTCGTTCACGGGTCTGCTCAAGGGATCTTCGTTCTCGAGGTGACTGTCGGTCAGGGAAGCTGTGAGTTGAGCCAGTCGACGATGCACTGCTGATCCGCCGCCGAGAGGGGGCTCGCCGGTGGGGGAGGCATCTGCTCGATGCAGGTCGAACCGGCGATGCGCAGAAGAAGCAGGCCACTCGCCGGCTTCGTCGAGTCGACGAGGTTCTTCTCAGTCGAAGGCGGACACTCTGACCCCGGCTGACCAATCAATCGGCCCGCCAGCCCGGAGGCAAGCAGAGAGGGAGGCTGCGGCCCACCGTGGCAACTCGACGTCGCGCAGCTCGTCTTGATGACGGTGTTGGGCGCGTCGCAGACGGTCGCCGTGCTGCCACCGGAGCCGACCGCGCCACCCGAGCCGGAGCCACCCGAACCGGTGGCACCGCCCGAGCTGCTGCCGTCACCGCCCGAGCCGGAGCTCATCGCGGTGGGGAAGTCGCCTTCGAGCGAACCGGGACAGCCGGTGAGGGCGGGCAGGGCGACGAGGGCGCCAAACATCATCAAAGCAGGGAGCCGATTCCAGGGGGCAGATGAGGGGCGAATCATTGCTTTCACGTAACCTCCAGGGGGATTCCCGATAACATGGAAATCCTGCGTCAGGTACTTCATAAATTCGAAAACAATAAGGTGGATGACACATCCCTGCGGGGGTGTAAGTGTCAGACGTTCATCGGGAGGACTACCGATAAAAGCCGGCCCTCGGCCTAACCTGCAGCGAACGGTACAAAAATCGAAACGCGAAAGGCTACTCGTCGAACAGGACGTCGTCGGTCAGATCCTGGGCGTGGGCTTCCAGTCGCGCCCCCGAAAGCTCGGCGGTGGTCTTGCGCAGGCGCTCCGCCAGCACCTGGACGAAGCTCCACAGAAGCTTGACCGACAGCGACGGATCCTTGCGGACGATCTCGTAGAATTCGCGCCGCCTCAGGATCAGCAGTCGCGACGGATCCTCGGCGGTGGCGCTGGCCGAGCGGGGGATGCGATCGACGAGCGCCATCTCGCCGATGTGCGAGCCAGGCAGCAGGTAGGTGATGAAGGCGTCGTTCTTGTGAACGCGGACCTTCCCCTTCAGCAGGATGTAAAGCTCCTCCCCGAACGTCCCTTCCTTGATGATGTCGACGCCGGGGGCGAACTCCTTCACCTCGGTGACGTTCAGGACGCGGATGATCTCGCGGTAGGTGAGGTGCCGGAACAGCGGCATCTGCTTGAGGACGTCGACCTTGCGCTGCAGCTCGTCGGCGCGATCGTCGGCCGCGGTCGCCGCCGCCCCGGCTGCCGTCCGATCGACGCGGACCACGACGGCGGTGATGTTGTCGTGGCCGCCGCCCTCGTTGGCCAGCGCCACGAAGCGGTTGGGGGCGCTGGTGATGTCCTCGCCCGACAGCAGCGCGATCGTCTTCTCGTCCGTCAGATAGGCGTGCAGGCCGTCCGAGCACAGCAAGAACTGATCGCCAGGCAGGATCTCGAAGTCGATGGTGTCGGTCTGCACCGTCTCGTACACGCCCACGGCGCGCGTGACGGCGTTCTTGTAGGACTTGTACGGGCTGCTGTCGATCCCTTCCTTGGTGATCTTCCCGCGGCGGATCAGCTCGTTGATGAGGGAGTGGTCCTCGGTGAGCTGCACCACCTGCCCGCGCCGCACCAGGTAGATGCGGCTGTCGCCGACGTGGGCGATGAAGCCGCGATCCCCCGCGATCAGCAGGGCCGAGGTGGTGGTGCCCATGCCGCGCTTCTCGGGCTCGGCCTGGCCCCGCTCATAGATGGCGTGGCAGGCGGTCTGCAGCGCGTGCTCGAGGACGGTCAGGATGTCCTGGGGGCGGACTTCGACGTCCCCCTTGGTGTACCGCTCGATGATCTCGCGGTTCGCGTCGATGGCGTTCCGGAATTCGTGGACCGAGATGTCGGAGGCGACTTCACCCGAGGCGTGACCGCCCATACCGTCCGCCACCACGAAGAGAGACAGCTTCTTGTCGACCAGAAAATTGTCTTCGTTGGCTTCGCGTTTGCGTCCAACGTCGGTCGCCGCCCAGAAACTCAACTCCATGCGGGGCTCCTCTTGAGGTCCGGGACCCCGGAACCTTCTCGTAGCTACCATGAACGTGCCGCGTCGGAAAGGGAAAGGGCCCGGCATTTCGAGCCGCGATTCGTGGGCTTGACACACCGACTCTCCCTGTTACATATGTGCCCTTCGCCGAGCCCCTCGGGACCCGGCGAGAAGACTCACTCGGGGATCGTCTAACGGCAGGACGCCAGATTCTGGATCTGGCTATCAAGGTTCGAATCCTTGTCCCCGAACGGCAGCGGCGGTAAGAACCGCCGTTCGGCCCCATCGTCTAGCGGTTAGGACGGCGCCCTCTCACGGCGCAGACTCGGGTTCAATTCCCGATGGGGTCACGAAAAACGCTCGCTCCGCTCGCTCGCGGAAGGGGCCGAGGGCCCCTCCCGCGGTCCCTCCCCCCGGAGGTGTAGGGCTCGGATCCTGCCTGGCACGCGGTGACTCCGGCGGGCGAAGCCCGCCTCCGTTGATCCGACGGAACGCCTGTTGGCGACAGCCTCAGGGACTGCGGCATGCGGCTAGACGTGGTTCGCGTGCTCGCCTATGGAGTCCAGTCGTCTTCTGCCATGCGACGGTAAAAGTGACGGAAGTATTCCAGCGTCTCCCGGGCCCCCGGATTCCCGGAGCTGAAAGCCGGTGCGTGCCGATCCCAACCGGCGAAGAAGCGTTCGACAGCCTTCGTCGCGTCGAACTTCTCTCGGCTCAGTAGCTCTTCTGGGGTTAGCAGATCGATCCCACGCTCCCTCGCACTTCTGGGGATGAATTTCTTCGGGTCCAGCCCATCTGGGCCGCGTCCTTCCCAGCTGACGAGCGGGATCGAGTGCTCAGCCGCCCCGTCCAGGCAGAGTTCGTCGACTCCGTTGCCGATGATGCTCTCGTCGCTCGACCGATCTCCGCCAGCAAGCCAGTCTGGCAATAACTTTTCCTTGATGAAGTAAATGAAGAGTCTGACGAAGTTGGATTTGGGACCGTGCTCCTCGCCAACGGGTGGAGCCTTGTTCATCAACGTCCGGGTCAGTTCGTTCGGAGGCGACCACGTCGCCCACCCACGTTCGTTGAAGAACAGCGCGAGGATGAACGCCGTGCGGGCTCGCTGCGCCCAGAACTGGATGTCAGCGTTGGTAAGGTTGGCCGTCGGATCCTCTTCCGATATCCGCACGATCGCGTCCAGAAGTTCGTGCCACGAGTAGATCGCGAGACCGACGTTCGTGTCCAGAACTGCATTCAGCTTCACAGGAGAGGTGACCGCACGTTTTCCATCCAGGTGAAGGACCTGTTTCATAAATGGACCGGGCGCGACTACCTGAACCCGTTGGAAGCCTGCTACGGCGACGGTCTTCAGCTCGAGCAGGCCTGCGTCGTCAGACACGATGTAGTCGGCTCCTCCTTCGAGCGCGGCCGACACGATCGGAACGTCCTCGGTGGGCACGGCAGGATCGCTTCCAACGGATCGCCAGCCTTCTGGGAGGGCCAATGTCCCGCTGATCCTTTCGGCCAAGCGGCCGTAGGCGTCGAGCAACTCGGCAGCCTGATCGTTCGTCAATCCGTACCGCGTTCGAAGTTTTGGCAGCGCTAGAACGGCGCTGAGTTCGCCCATAATGTACGGGGACACGATCGCCGTGAATACCCCATCGGCGAGTGCCTCGAATACGAGGCCGCAAGCAGACCGACGGATGCCGAGGAGTCCCCGTACCACGACCTGGGTGTCGAGGACGGCTCTAACGGCCACGGGTCAGCGACTGGCGGACCTCGCGGACGGCATCGTCGATGTCGCGCTCTGCGATAGCTTCGTCCTCGTCGGTCATTTGGCCCACCTGATGACGGACCTGCTCGGCGAGAACACGCAAACGAAGCCCCGAAGTCAGGACACCTTCGAGGACCTGTGCCTGCCGCTCCATCGGAAGCGAGACGAGCCGACGCCGCAGTTCGGCAACCTCGGGATCATCGATCTTGGCTGGAATGGCCATGGGCTGAGTGTACCTCGCCTCCATCCCCCCTGCCCGGGTCGTGAGCCTGTAGGTCACGCAGGGCGGCCCTGGCACGGTGCAGATCCCCGTTTAGGATCGCTTTGTCGGCCACCATCGCTATGCGGCGGGCCACCGCCAACGCCTCCCGCGCCGCGTCCAAGGCCTCGTTACACTCGTTACAGTTCGCCGCCACCGCCGGCCGCTCCCTATCACCGCCCACCGTCGAGTTCCCAGTCGCCAGGCGCGTTCCGGTGACGTCTGGGCCCTTTTCAATTCCCGATGGGGTCACGAAATTTCGCAGAGAGGTCGGTCAGTTACGCGAGGCGAGGGTGCTGGGGCCCGCCTGGGGCCCACTTGAGGAGGCCGGCGGTGCCGACGGAGGTCGGAGAGTCCCATCGGCGATCTCGAAGTCGTCGCGCACACCAACCGGGAACACGTTGACGCGCGGCGCTCGCGAATGCTGGCGAGCTTCGGGCGAGGCGCTGGGGCCATGAAACTCTGTGAGTCGTGCGGTGCGTCCGGCCAGGCGCTGATCAGCTCCCTCCGTCGGTTCGTTCAGGCCACGAGCTCGGTGAAGAGTCCCTTGGGGAGGGAGGCATCTCCGAAATTGTCGGTGGGGGCGCCTCCGCTCTTGGTCACGCCTGCCGCCGTCAACAACGTGTTCAGCATCTTGTTGACGCCAGCGATCGAACCATCCCCCCCCTTGCCGTCCTGACTGCCGCCCGGTTGTTGACCGCTGCCCACCACGAGGTGCTGACCCTGCTTGAAGTAGCCGTTGGCGGTTCCCGCCTGCATCCAGGGGATGTTGCTGAACGAATGAGCCCCGGTCGCGACCTGGTTGCAGTAGATCGACACGCCCTGATCCAGGAGAGCCCCCGTCGGCGTGTTGTACGCGGACACCGTGTCCAGCAGGTATTTGTAATAGGTGAGCATCATGCGGTCGATGTAACTGTGGAAATCGATCGCATTCGGAACCTGTCGGTGCGACACGTCGTGGAACTTCGCGGTCTGGCCGTTGTACGTGTACATGTGATCGTCGATCCGGTCGCCGATCTTCAGAACGGCGACGCGGCTGTAGTCGGCCGCCGCCGAGAAGGCCATCAGCTCCATGAAGAGCTTCAGGGACGTGTCCCGCGTCGACTGGTCGTAGGGTTTGGGATCGATCGTCTTCATCGTGGCGACGTCCGCGTCGGGCACCTTCAAGGCCGTCGTGGTCAGCTGCACCTCGATGTCACGGATCGCCGTGAGGTGCTGATCGAGGCGGTCGCGATCGCTCTGGCTCAGGTCGGTTCGCGCCAGCAACGTCTGAATCTGCGGACGAAGAATGTCGTTGATGCTCTGGCTACGAGCGGCCCTTTGCATCAGGGCCTGAGCTTGCGCCGAGGTCGCCGTCGATCCGTTGCCGATGGCGCCGATGATGGTCTGATACGCCTTGTAGGGGGAATCGATGTACACCCGTGGTTGCTGCGGGGTGACGTAAGAGACGTAGCCGGGAATGTCGAAGCCTGTTCCCCCGGGGGAAAACATCCCCGCATGCATCACCAGAGGATCGCGACCGGCCGGGTTTTGGGCCGTCGCGATGGCTGTATCGACCGAGATGCCCTTGGCCTTGCAGTTGGTGCTCCCCGGCGTGATGTTCGCCCCCGTCAAGATCTGCGCGTCCGCGGCCGAGTGCGAGCAGCCGTTCGAGCTGAACGGAAGGTTGATGCCCCGCACGATGAGCAATTTCTCGGCGTAGGCAGCGAGCTCGCCGGTCGCTCGGGTGGCTTTGTCGGCCGTCATGCTGGCGTTGGTCAGCGGTCCGGTCGCCGTGGGCCAGAATTTCTCGGGCTCGGAGCTCACGCTCAAGCTGACACCCGCTTGAACCACCCCGTTGTCCCCCACCACGAGGAGCACGAAGGGCGAGCGCATCGCGGTCTGGGCCGCGGCCTGGCGAGGCATGAATGTCTCGAGCAGCGGCAGGCTCAGCATGAGCCCGCCGGTTCCCCGAAGCACAATCCTCCGGGTCATTTCGAGCGATCCCTTGTTCTTCATGGCGTCTTTCTCTTCTCAGGGAAGGCGGTTCAGGAAGGCGTCGCTCGTGACGATGGCGAGCTCGAGGTCGTGAAGGGAGATCATTCCAGCACGGGACAACCGAGCGTAGTAGTCGACGGTGGGCAGGTCGCTGTCGTCCAGAGCCCGCCCGTTCAGGTAGCTGATCATGTTCTGCACGTAGCAGGCGTGCGTCTCCTTGGCCTCGGCGAGCAGTTGCGAGAGCTCGACACCGTTGTTGAAGCTCTGAAGCTGTCCGTCCAGCGTGTAGCTGTCCGCGGCGTTCACCGACTTTCCTTGGTCCATCGTCCGGTAAGCGCCGATGGCATCGTAGTTCTCGAACGCATACCCGAGCGGGTTGAACAACACGGCGTGGCAGGCTGCGCCGCACGTGCCTTTTCCGGTCGTCATCTCCACGCGTTCCCGGTTCGTCAGTCCGGCCGTATCGGGGATCATCGTCCCGACCGCTTTGGGATCAGGCGGCGGCAGCGTTTTGCACAGGAGCCGCTCGGCGATGAAGACCCCGCGGTGGATGATGTCCGGCTCGTTCCCCACCGAGATGTACGACGAGAGGAACCCGGCCTGGGTCAGCAGGCCGGACCGCTTGGTGGGATCGAGGTCCACCTTCGTCAACATGGTGGGGTCGCTGGAGTACGTGCCGCTCACCCCGTAGATCGGCGCAAGCAACGAATCCACGAACCCCACGGGCGTCGTGTAGAAGTCCTTGATCCCCCGGTTCTGCGCGAAGACCCAGCTCAGGAACTGCAGCACCTCTTGCTTCATCGCGACCGGGGCGTTGGGGTCGAAGTCGGGGAAAGCCGTCGTGTCGCGGACGATCCCGTCGTAGGTCCCCAGCCGATACACCTGCAGATTGAAGTCGTCGAGGCCCGCGGTCCCTTTCGTTCCGGCAAGCAGGCGCTGCGCCTGCGTGGTCACGCCGGTCGCATCGTGAAGCGTCCCCGCCGCCGCCGCCGCCAGCAAGGTGTCGTCCGGGATCGTGTTGGTGATCGCCAGCGCCAGCTTGGCACCCACCTCCCAGTCGGTGAGAGGAATCTTGCCCGCTCCAACGGACGCCGTTCCCAGCTCCGTACGGTAGAGGAAGTAGGGAGACTGCAGCAGCGCCTGGATGACCAGGCTGACCCCTGCCTTGAACGCGTCGACGCCCGGATACAGGGTCGGACCTTTGTTGAACAGGCCAACGTGGGTGGTGACCTCGGCATCGGTGAGCGGCCGGCGGAGCGCGCGCTGGCCGAACGCCACGATGAAGGCCTTTCCGCGACCCGCCGTATCCGTGGGTGCGTTCGCTGGAACCAAGCGGCCGAGCGCGGTGGCGTCGGCCGTCACCTTGTCGGCCAACTTCTCGGACGCGTCGAACAGCTCCGAGCGTAGCTGCTCCGTCACGAACAGGGCATCCGCCTCGTCGTCGAAGCCGATCAGGGCGTCACCGGAGACGCCGCTGTCGATGTCGGAGATGTCGGTCAGCTGCAGAAGATCTCGTACCGCATTCGACCACTGCTGGCGGCTGAGGCGCGCCAGGCGAGAGGTCGACACCAGCGACGACGAGGGGGGCGATGGTGGGATCGTGTAGGGATCGGTCCCTTGTCCACCTGTTCCGGGCGAACCGCCAGACCCCGGCGAGGCACCAGAGCCCGAACTGGACCCCGAGCCCGCGCTGGACCCCGACCCAGCGCTCGCTCCCGACCCGGAGCTTCCGCCCGATCCCAGGCCTGCGCTGGCCCCTGAGCCGGAGCTCGATCCGTTCGAACCGCCGCTGCCGGATGAGCCGGGTCCTCCGGCGTAGCCGTCCTGGGTCTGGCCGATGATGCCGGTACAGCCGAACCCGGGCATGCCGGCGAGGAGGGCGGTTGCCGCGAGGGTCACGGCTCTCGCTGTGATGTGTGAGAGGGGCTTGAAGGTACGGTTCATCACTTCCTCGCCGGCTGTTCCGCAGAAGCTGGAACTGGTTCGGGTTCGTCGTACCTGCACCTGTCGGTCGAGGCTGACCCGTTGAACAAAAAGATTCTCGCAGTTGAAACGTACCCGTCGATCACGCTCGGAAGCGGCGGGTCAGCTAACGTCAGTGACCGTAGCCGGCGCCGACAATGTTGGCGTGAATGGCCTCGTCGACCGAATCAGGAGGATTGCCGCTGGTCATGGCACCCTCGAAAAACGTCCCTGTGCCGCCGTTGCTCCCATCGCCGCCCGTTCCAAGGATGATGGCGCCTTGAAGGGCCTTGGGACTGTAACTTGGCGAGGGACGGACGCCGTCCCACATCGTGATCAAGCTCCCGGACTGGGCATCGCCACCCTTGAGCGTGAAGTGATTGCCGGACGGACCTTTCAGCATGGCGGTGGCGAAGCTCGCGACGATGGATTTTGCGCTGGGGACGGACAAGGACTGCGACTGCCACCCTCCCTTGTCCGATTTGAACACGCCGTTTTCCAGGTCCCCGGCCACCCAGGGCCCATTTCCCTGTCCCTTGCCGCCCCAGGTGATGTCGTTGCCGAAGTAAACGGCCTCCATCGTGCCGTTCCCCTCGTCATTTCCGCTCGTCTCGGCGTTGCCGTAGTCGAAGCAGCACTGGTCACTGAAGCGCTTTCCGTCGACCACCATGTACATCGATTCGGCCTGGTCACCCTTTGCGACGCCCTTCGTGGCGTTGTTTCTATAGGCGACATTCGTCGAATACCCGGTCACGTAGATGCCGTGAACGGTGTGGCCGCTGGCCGTGATCTGCCCTTGAGAGGCGTCGGCCTCGGTCCCTCCGCTCGTCAGCCAGTGCGCCACCGGCGACTTGAGGAGATTGTTATGGTTTGGCGACTGGTCGTAAAGAATCGAGATGGTGCACTTCGTCCCCCCGCAGAACGAATTGTGAACCGAGATGTCGGCGAAGCCGCCGGCTGTCGAAGCGGGGATGTCCTTGGTGGTGTTGTCCGACGTTCGCCTCACCTGGTACAGGGGCCCGCCGTAGGCAGAATAGAGCGCCCGGACCGTGCTGTGGGCCGCCACGCAAGGTGTGCCCGCTGCCTGGTAGATGTCGCACGGCCTGACGTCCCCGGACGCTCCGGCCGCCCCGGTCGTTCCCGCGGTGCCTCCACCCGACCCAGTCATGCCGCCGCCGCCCTTGGCGCCGCCGCCGCCGGACCCGCCGTTCGCGCTCCCTCCCGCGCTCCCCGAGGCTCCGCCGCTCATCGAGCCGATGCTTCCCCCCGGTCCGGTGGTGCCGCCTGGTCCCGCGCCGCCCGAGGCTGAGTGTCCCCCGGTCGCGGCACCGCCGGATCCCAGCGCTCCGCCGCTGCCACTGCCGCCGCTGCCACTGCCGCCGCTGCCGTCGCCCGATCCTACAATCCCGCCGCTCGCCGTACCGCCCGTGCCGGAGCTCGTGCGTCCGCCGCTGCCGACGGCCCCTCCCGAGCCGTTGCTCCCCCCGGAGCCACCGCCACCGGCGCCGCTGCCCGACCCCGACGAGGCGGCGCCTGCACAGCCCGCGATCAGCATCGCGAGGATGGGTCCCGAGAGGGGCCAGACTATTTTCGCAGCCGACGGGAAAGGTCGTGCGAAGGGAATCGCCGGGTGAAGAGGGGTTGTCCGGAGATCGCGGGAGGGGAGCATGAACGGATCTGCCGCCAGGTACGCTTTTGTGGAAGAGAACCGACCAATTATTCATTGCGTGCGGCGCCGTCCGGCCCTATCGCGGCCAGTATCGTTGTAACCGCCGTCAGTCGGCGCCGGCATCTCGGTAGCCGGCGGGAGACAGCGCGCCAGCCGCGAGCTGGGCGATCTCCGCGGCGCTCAGCGCCCTGGCATAGAGCGCCACCTCGTCGAGGCGGCCGGGGAATAGCTCGGTCGGGACGCCGCTCGCGTCGTTGTCGTTACCTCCGATGATGATGGACGTCGTGTCCGGCGCAAAGCTGCCGGTGAGATCCTTGTTCGCAACCTCCACACCGTTGACGTAGAGGCGCGCCACGGCGCCGTCATAGACGGTGGCCAGGTGGGTCCACGTGCCCTTCGGAGCCGGCTCCGGCCCCGCGAAGGATTGAAATCCCGAGAGCGTGTTGATCAACAGGTTCGGCCGTCCATTCATCAACAATGAGAGATGATAGTACTGGTCGATACCCATGCCGGTCTGCCGCGACAGGGCCGTTCCGAAGATGTCCGACGGGCTGATCGTGCCTTCCAGGTCGACCCATGCACTGACGGTGATGCTGTCCGCGATCGAGTCGATGTCAGCGGATGACGCAACCTGGACCCAGCCGGCGTGCCCGAGCTCGAGCGCTCCCTGCCATCGCCCGGCGACCCAGGCGGTGCTCGCATCGAGACCGTGGAGGATGCCGTCGTTGCCTCGCCCCGACGAATCATGAGCGATCGTGCTGCCCGGTTCCTCATCGAGACGCCAGTACCCGATCAGATTGTCGACGAGGCCGGGCGGAACGCATCCTGTCAAGGCGGCGTCGCGAGCCGCACACGGATCAGGCGGTCTGTTGTGCCCGGCATCCAGGGTCTCCGTACAATCCACGCCGAAAATGGCGAGGCTGGCGACGCCCGCGTACCGCAGGAATCCGGCGGTCAGCGCGAGCGCTCGGCGCGAACCGCTCCGCGATCCGCCCATCGCCTCTAGCCGGTGCTTTCAACTGCACCAAGTCCGGCGCCGCGGCCGGGAATTCCCGGATGCTTCTCTGTCCCTGAGCGAAGACCATGCCCACCGAATGGTAGGGCCGACGAGGACGAGGGCAGACTGTCATTGGCTCGCTGGAGGCCGACCACGATTGTCTATATTGCCTCGCCCGGATACGCCGTTCACCTGAAAACGCCCAGCAACGAGCCCTGCGCGTGCATTCCTCGAAGATCAGAAAAAGCTGGACCATTTTCCCGGGATGGTGCGACTGCACCGTGGGCCAATGTGATGCCCATCATTGGTGCCGACTTCGGGCGTGCGCGATCCAAGGACGCATTCGCTCGGAGGTCAGTCCGCGTGAAGTTTCGTGTTCAGCAGAAGCTCCCAGAATCGGGCCGTGGCCGCCGCGCCGTCGCACGCCGTGACAAGCCAGTCAGAACCACCAGGATCGGCGATGAGAGGTGGCCCGGCGGCCAGACCAGCGTCAGTGGTCTGAGAGGCAGCGACCCCACCATCGCCGGGTGGCGAGACCGAGACGTGCTCGACCGCAGTCGTGAAAGTGGAGATACCGACCGCCAAGACGGCGACCTGATCCGACGCGGGCGACCAGTGCCAGAGATTCGGTTGTTTTGAAGCGATCCATCTGCCCAAGGCGTTGTCAGGAAGCTGCGGGAGATTCGCGGCCGTCACGTCTGTGAGCTGATCGTACCAGGCGCTCACCTGCACATAGCGAAGTCGTTGAGCGACGATCGTATCTGCCCAGGGATCCTCGTCACCGTTCGGACTTCCCATACCACCGCCGGAGGTCGCTACGCTCCCCAGCGAGGAGACGACGACTACCCGTTGCGCGATGGTCGGATCGATGAGGTATGCGTCCGCGACGTCGGTCAGGCCCCCCCCCGTGACGATCACCAGTGGCCGGTACGGGAAGCCGAGGCGTTTCGCGGCCTCGACGATGAACAGGGCACCCTCGGAGCGATTCGGTTGCGTGGCGTCGAGGTCGCCATTCGCAGGCATGACGAGCGGGGTCTCGGCACTTACGGTTGGATCGGGGATGTTCTGAAGGCCGCTCCCTCGCGCAGCGGCGACGAGAGCTTGCCATCCGGCGACGTTGGCCTGGATGTCAGGCCAGGACGTACTCGCATTCACAACGATTCCCGCCAGTTGCGGGCCGCCGTCGCCTGCGAGCAAGACGGCATATTCGCCGAACCAGTTGTCGTACGCCCCGTCGTTCACCAGGACGATGGGATTGCGCTGGTCCACCGGCAACTGTCCGTGTCGGTTGAAGCCCGCGTCGAGCGTCTCCGAGCAACCGGCGACAGCCAGAGCCATCGCAATTGCGGGCCAACGGCGCTGAGCGCGCGGCGGGGAAATAGCCTGCATGGATCTTCTAAACAATGACACATCCTGGTGCGCTCTCGCCGCGATTCTTCAGCATGAACGTGCCTGCAAGTAGGGCGATCTCCAGCCCGTGTTACTGTCCGTTCAGCTCTTTTGTTGTAATGGAAACCGCGTTCGATGAGGATGGAATCGTGACCTTTACGGGGAAGTTTGGACGCGCTCGGGCTGCCAAGTTGGTAGCGGTGACGATTGCGGCGTTGAGCGGGGGTTCGGCCCATGCGGCTCAGCTGGCGACGAAGTTGGACTACAGTGCCGCGCCTGGCTGCCCAGGCGCGCGGGAGTTCGAAGCGGTCGTTTCAGAGAGGCTCGGATACAACCCATTTCTGATCGATGCGACGGGGCGAATCATCGTTCGAATCGACCCTCTGGGAAAAACTCTCGAAGGGCGGCTCGAATGGCGAGACGCGACCGGGGGTTGGCTCGGCGAACAGAAACTGCCGTCCCGTACCGGAGACTGCACGGAGCTCGCCCGGGCCATGGGATTCGCCCTTGCCGTCCAGCTTCAGATGATGGCCGCGCTCGCCGCGCAGCCTCGGTCCCCGCCGGCT
>DASYCK010000126.1:0-23556 GCA_036500205.1 Polyangia bacterium
GATCTCGCCGGTCAGCTCGTCGACGACCAGCGTCTCCTGCGGCGTGATGCGCCGGAAGCCCAGCGGATGCGCGGGATCGACCACCACCGTGAAGTTGTCCTGCGGCGTCTCGGCCGAGCCCAGACGCCCGATGGCGAGCGGTGGAAGGATGCGAAGCGCGCGGAGCTTCTTCATCACGAGCGCTTTCCCTTGCTTCCTCTGCTTGCCGGGCCTGGCGCCAGCCCCTCGAGCCGCTTCTCGATCCAGGTGCGCGACGCGCTGTCGGCCTCGAGGAGCGCCGTCAGGTAGCGCGCGCCATCGCCGTCCGCGGGCGTGTTCGTCGCGGGGGGGACGCGCAGCAGCTGCTCGGCCAGCTCGCGCGAGCCGTCGATCAGATCGAGCTGCATGCGCCAGAAGTTCGCCTCGGGCGCGGGGAGCGTCCGCGAGTAGGCCAGCTCGAACGGCGGCCCCGCGCGCAGGGGGCTGGTGGGATCGGCGGTGAGCGGCAGCCGCACCAGCACCCCGGCGATCGCCTTCAGGTTGTACATCTCGCCGAACACGCGAGCCAGCATGGGGGCGCGCCGCAGGTCCGACATCGGGTTCGCCTCGCGCGAGACGCGGTAGGTGTAGGTCAGCATCGACAGCAGGATGCGGTAGCGGAGGTTGAACAGGCTGGCCCAGTGGCGCGACTCGGGCGCGGTGATCTCCGTGATCCCCTCGACCAGGAACTCCTTGTGCTTGTCGACGACGGGATTGCTCGGTAGCGGCCGGGCCGGCGACCAGTGAGGATCGTCGGAGTGCAGCTTCACATATTCGTCGAAGATCTCGACGAAGCGATCGAAGTGGGAGGGCTCGCGGCGGTCGTCCGCGCGGGTCTCCCCCTCACCCTGCGAGGCCAGGTCGGTGAGGGCGTTCAGCAGCTCGGTGCGCGTGGCCATCGACGCCACGATCACGCGGGTCTTGCGCGCATAGGGCGGGGGATCGTTCGGATGCGCGGGGTCCTTCGCGTACGGCTTGTGCGGCTCGGGGCGATAGCCGCGCCCCCACTCGTCCCACGTCGCCTGGAACCGCAGCGAGCCGGCATCGAACGTCTCGTCAGGGATCTTGGTGCGATCGGCGGCCAGCTCGAGGATCGCCTCGTAGACCACGCCGACCCGCCACCCGCTGGTCATCTTGGCCTTGATGGTGTCGTCGATGATCTTCAGGCGCTCGAGCATCTGGGCCGCCTTCTCGCCGCTCGACACGTAGCTGGGCGACATCTCGGCGTAGACGTAGCGGGCCAGCGACTTCAGCGAGAACGGCTCGAGCCGGAAGGGAAACGGATAGAACCGGCTGGTCCACGGATAGGCCCGGCGGTCGAAGGAGATCGGCCCGCCCACCAGCATGAGCGCGTTCTCCACGGTGAGGAGATGCCCCATCTCCTCTCGCGCGATGGTGAGCAGCGCGTCCCGCCACCTGGCGACCTTCTTCGAGATCGCGTCGGTCTTCTCCGCCCCCGGTCCGCCCAGCGAGTAGGCGGCGTAGAGGTACTCGACCATCAGGCCGTGCTCGAGCTCGGCGGCGGTGTGGAGCAACATGACCAGATAGTCCCGATGCGACAACCCATCGGGCTTCACCGGCGCTTCCAGGATGGGCGCTGCCCTGATCATTGAGGTGGGGGCGACGATAGCGCGTCCCGCGCGCGGGCGGAAATGCGGGCGGCCCGCCCCGTCTTTTTCGATGGGGATCAGCCTCGAGACATGCGAAGGTTCAAACGTCCAACGCCATGGCCACCAACGATGACAGCGTGGGAGACAGCGGGGTCGCCACCGCGGTGTTCGACCGGAGCGCGGCGAAGCAGGACGCCGACGCGCTGACCAAGGTCGAGCGGCGTGGCCCGCCCCCTGTCACCTCGGCGACCGGCGGTTCGAGCGGCGAGCTGCAGATCAAGGCGCTCCTCGGCGAGGGGGGGATGGCCAAGGTCTACCTGGCGTTCGATCCGGTGCTGGGGCGAGAGGTCGCGCTGAAGGAGCTGTCCGAGGACCTGGCGCGGGCCGACCTGTACCGGTCCGGATTCGTCGCGGAGGCGCAGGTCAACGCGGGTTTGAACCACCCCGGCATCGTCCCCGTCTACGCGTTGACGTCGGGGCCGGGGACCGTCCTGCGGTTCACGATGCAGGCCGTGAAGGGGAAGACGTTGCGGGCCTGGATGGACAGCCCCGAGTACCCGGTGGGGGGCCAGGAGCGGCTGGCGACGGGTCTGGAGATCTTCCTCAAGGTCTGCGACGCGCTCGCCTACGCGCACAGCCGCGGCATCCTGCACTGCGATCTCAAGCCCGAGAACGTCATGATCGGCGACTACGGCAGCTGCTACCTGATGGACTGGGGGCTGTCGCGACCGCTGGTTCACAAGGTGCCTTCGGGCGTGTGCGGGACGCCGGGCTACATGTCCCCCGAGCAGGCGCGCAACGAGCCGCTCGACGAGCGGAGCGACATCTTCGGGCTGGGGGCGATCCTGTTCGAGCTGGTCAGCGGCGCCACCCCGTACGGAAATGGCTCGGCGGAGATCTGTCACGCGCGGGCCGGGCAGGGGAACGTCGCCGACATCATGGAGGCGGTGCGCGGGCTGGGGATCTCGGGGCAGGTGTGCCGGATCATCCAGAAGGCGGTGGCGCCCGCCGGGGCAGAGCGCCATCCGACCGTGGCGGCGCTGCGCGACGAGGTCCATTCCTTCGTGCGCGGCGGCTTCGCGCTGCCGCGGCGGACGGTGAAGGCGGGCGAGCTGCTGGTGCGCGAGGGGGACCTCGAGGACACGGCGTACATGCTGCTCAGCGGGCGCTGCCGCGTGTTTCGCAACGTCGCGGGCCGCGACACCACCCTGCGCGAGCTGGGGGCGGGGGAGATCCTGGGCGAGCTGTCGCTGCTGCTCGGCTCGGCGCGCACGGCCAGCGTGGAGGCGCTGGAGGACTGCATCGTGCTGGTCATCGATCGCGCCACCGTCGAGAGCTCGGGCGCGATGGAGGGGTGGACGGCGGCCCTGATGCGAGCGCTGGCCCGCCGTTTTCGAGAGACCGAGCTGCGCCCCGACGTCGTCCTGCGCGAGGGGTGACCTCGCCGGCCCGGTGGCGGTCCCGGACCGGCGGAATCAAGTCGCGCTCAGCGCGACCTCAACGGGTCCAGTCTCGCTGCAGGTTGAACTGCGTCGCGCGCTTGCACGGCGGCGGCGGCGGGGCGTTCTTGCAAGCCGGATCGAGCTCGGGACCGGTGCCGTCCGGTCCGGAGATGATCGGCGGCGCGCACGGGTCGAAGGCGCAGCCCAGCTGCCCATCGACGCGAACCGCATTGCCGAAGCCGTCGACCCGCCAGTACAGGCCGTTGCTGGCGCGGAGCAGATAGATGTCGTCCGCCTGTCGATCCAGGTCGAACTTGCTGGCGCTCCCCTTGGCGGCGACCATCAGCAACTTGTCGCCGCTGATCTGAACGAACTTGCCCCCCCGGCTCAGCACGTAGCTGCCGTCCCCTTGCCGCTCGAGGCCCATGTAGTCGGCGAGCGCCTGATATCTGTCGGTCTCCAGGATCCCGCTCTTGTTCGCCCAGAGCTGGAAATTGGTGTTGGCGACCTTGTAGTCACCGTTCATCGGATAGGGCTCGGGGATGCCGATGATGTGCCATTGCGCGTTGGTGTTTTCCGGCTTGCCGTCGTTGTTGATGTACGGCCTGTCGTCGCTATGCCGGTACATATAGGCGTTGTCGTAGACGCTCTTGATGTTGAAGAAGCCGTCCGGGCGTCGCAGCAGCTGGAAGCGCCCGCCATCGCTGCTGGTCTGATAGATACCGACGCGCCCCCAGGTCGTATTGGCGCGGTTCATGTAGTGCTTCTCGTCGTTGGCCACCTGCAGGGCCACGCCCTGGCTCGACGTCGGCATGTCGTGATCCATCTGCACGGTGAACTCGACGACCTGCTTGAGCTGGGCGGCGGTGGTGGTGTCGTTGTAGAGCCAGTTGTCGCTCTCCTTCCGCAGGAGCTGACCGTTCGAGCGGTTGGCGAGCTTCACCTTCACGTAGTACGGGTCGGAGAGCTTCCAGCCGGCCGGCGGCTGCACGAAGTCATGATCCGGGTCGCGCCAGGTCCAGTTGTAGGCCACGTGCAGGGAAGGGTCGAACTCGGTCTCGTAGCCCCAGGAAGGAATCATGTTGTACAGGCAGACGCGCTGCCCCTCCTGAAACTCGGCGATCTTCTGGGCCTGGGTGGGCGTGGGCTTCAGCGCCTTCTTCCAGTCCTCTTCCATGCATTTCTCCTGCGTGCGGCCGTTGCCGCCGTCCTCGGTCGTCACCGTCGACTTCACGTAGGTGGCGCTGCGGTGGCTGGCGTCCGTGTACCAGGTGATGCTCTCCTTCTCGTCCTTCACGGTCAGCCACTGCGACGCGACGTTGGCGGCCTCGATCCCGGCGACGCGCGCACGATCCGATTCGGGCGCCGCCATGGTGCGGATGAAGGCGGCCCACACGTCCTTGGCGGCCTCCGTGGCCACCAGCGAGACCGCCTTCATGTTGCTGGGCTTGTAGCTGTCCCAGGTGCCGAACACCCACTTGGCTCCCGGCTTCCAGATCACGTCGCCATCTTCGTAGGGGGGGATGGCGGCGGGGTGGGCGTGCTGCTCCGAGCCCTTGGCGCACAGATAGCTCTTCACCTGCCGCACCTTCTCGAAGCGGTCGCCGTCGGCGCGCACCGTGTGGTCGCCGCTGAACGAATCCTCGAACAGGTGCAGGGCGCGCCCGAGCAGGAAGTAGTTGCGATCGACGGTGACCAGCACGCTGTAGCCGCCGCCGTCCCACACTTGCATGGGCCCGGCCTTGGCCGTCGCGGCGGCGACGAAGTACTTGATGAACGTCTGGCGCGAGCGGTTGGCCGCGTCGACGCCGCCCTGACCGTCGATGTCCCCCGGTTGCCGCATGTAGTGGTCGTACTGCACCTCGATCGGCTCCTGCGTGACGAGGTCGAGGCAGTTGTACGGGTAGACGGTCTTCGACTTGGCCAGATTGTGGCCGCCGATGTCGACCCAGCGCTCTCCGATGATGGCGTCCCAGACCGGCGCATAGGTCGCGGCGTAGGTGTTCTCGCCGGTCTTCAGCGCCTGGATGCGGGCGACTTCCTTCCGCGCGGACGAAACGTTGATGTTCTTCGCCTTGCCTCGTCCGTCCGTCCACTTCTTGCGCGGATCGGCGGGATCGTCCTTCAGGACCCGGTCACCACCCAGCAGCTCGATCGCCGCCTGGCGCGTGATCCATTCGTGGCCCATGGGAATGGCGTTGCCCACGCCGGTCCCGCCATGCTGCGTGAAGGCGGCGGCGCTGCGGCACGTGAACATCAGCGCCAGCGCGCTCATCGCCCCTCTCACTCGAAGACTTCCCCCAGGTTTGTGGTTCATCATCATCACGGTCCTTTGCTAGTGAATAGTTCGCCCGCCCCAGGGCGCGACGTGCGACCAAGGCATTTTCCGGGCACGGCACCTTAGGGCGATCGGTCCGTCAACGGCAAGTGGACGGAATCCGCCGAAGGGTCGCGCCTCGGGGGGCTGTGATCTCCGTGACGCCCGCCCCTGGATTTGTCTGCTTTCGGCGAGTACAGAGAGACGAGATGTTTTCAAAATCCGCCGCGGCACCGCTTTTTTTCCGGTGTTTCCTGCTTGTATCGACGTTGACCGTTGCCGGCTGCGGAGGCAGCGCCGTCAGCAGTTCGACGGATGGGGGACGGGACTCCGGCGGGGCGGCCGGCGCTGGCGGAGCGGGAGCCGGAGCGGGAGGCGCGGGGGGAACGGTGGGCGCGGGCGGAGCGGCCGGGGCCGTCGGCGGAAGCGTCGGGTCGGCCGGAGGCGCCGCGGGTGGCGGCGGGAGCGCGGGGGGCGCTGGGGGCGTCACGGGCGCTGGCGGGGCGGGCCAGGGCTCGACGTCCTACAACTACGAGTTCTCGGAGCTCTCGGGGGCGAACGTCTGCGACACGGGCCAGCAGAACTTCACGACCCTGGCGGCGATGTGCGCCGGCCTGGAAAGCGACAGCCTCAACCACGCCTGCGCGCTGGCCGCGCGCGAAGCCTTCTTCGGACTGCACTGCACCGGCACGTTTCAGGAAGCGCCCTGAGCACGCGGACCGGCGGGGGCAAGCAACCAAGAGTGATCTTGGTCGATACTGACATGCGCGATGGGAACTCAGGTTGGTTCGGTCATGGTCAAGAGCGCGCTGGCGACGGCCCTGGGCGTGCTGTTGCTGGTCGCTGCGGCCCTGCTTGCCGCACGAACGCGGGCTTTCGTTGGGAGCGCGAGCGCCGTGTCGGGGGTCGTCGCTGGCCTCAATGCCGGCGGCTCCCATCCGCAGATTGAATTCACGACGCCGGCGGGCGCCCGCGTTTCCTATCCTCAGGGCGGTCTGATCTTCGGCTACCGGCCCGGCCAGCCGGTGCGTGTGCTCTTCGATCCGCGGAATCCAGCGGGAACTGCCCGGATCGATGCGATCGGCGCGCTGTGGTTCGACACCATCGGCCTGTCGTTCGTGGGCGTGATCTTCTTGATCGTCGGCGTGTCGGGGCTGGTCAAGCGGCGCTCCGTCCGTACCTGAGTGCTGGGAGGGCAACATCGATGCAAGTGCTGGTCAAGAGTCCGAGCAAGTGGCAATTCGCGACGTCGTCCACCGGCGGCCTCGGCGTGGAGTTCTTCGCCGTCGAAGGGGGCGCGATCTATCTGAAGGATCCCGCGGGGAAGAAGGAGACCTTTCGGTACGGCTCCGCGGGAGCCGGCCTGACCTGGGGGCTCAAGCTCCCGAAGATCGGCAAGCTCGAGCTGAAGTCGAGGGGGAAGAGCGTCGGGGGGGCCGTCGCGCCGGCCGGGTTGCCCAACGCGGGGACCGTCTATGTGATGGACTCCTTCAAGGGCGACGATTTTTCCCGGTCCGACATCACCGGCGCCTGTGTATTCGTCGAACTGTATGGAGGGATGATCGCCGGATATTCCGGAACGGCGATGCTCTTCGGCATCAATCCCACGTGGCTGTCAGCCGTTCTGCTCGGCGGCCCACTGGCCTCCGCCCCGGCGCTCCTTCCCCTCATCCACTCGGCGCGGGGTTTGCTGCTGATGCGAGGACTGAACGTGGGCGCCGTCGCGGGAGCCGGCGTGGGGGCCTTCGTCGGCTGTATGTTCTGAGGGCGCGTGGCGTAGAGCGGTGGGGCGGCCGCCTGCTGGTCTGCGGCGACGCCCTGAGCCAGCTCAGTTTCGCCGGACGGAAATCAGATCCTCGTCCTCGATCGCACGAACGTCGCCTACACCAAGCTCGATCAGTGCCTGTGTCCGACCGGATGCGCGCACGAACTCGACCTCGAGCCCGTCCGGCTCGTAAACCTGAACCACGGCTCCAAGGTCACCCTGACGCAGTCCATGCTCAGGAAGATCCCGCTCCAGAACCACAGTATCGAGATTGTGGAATTTCATGCTTCGTCGTCCGGAAAGGCTGTGATGAATCTCGGGAAATCCTCGCCATGCCTAATGATCCAGACAGTTTGCAGCGATGCCGTTCGGCCGGAAGGTCCCGTGAGGGTACCACGGACTTCGTACTTGTTCCCGTAGCGAGTGAAGCGTCCAGGCGTTGCGGAGCCGTCCTGCGCGAACTCGAGAAGATCGCGCTGAAGTTGCGGCCACTCCTCCTCGAGATATCCAAGGGCCATGAAGAACGCGGCCTTCATCCTACCGACTGGATGACTTGTCGAAAGGAGGTAGTCGCGAACCTTCTCGACGTCGACGACTGCGTTTTCGGACTTGGGAAGGTTCACGGAGCCCTCGCGGTTGTCTGGTAACGATTGCGCGTTCAGCGGCGGCGCGCAAACGCCGTCCGCCGCAACGCGCGAGTTAGGCGGACTTCCCCGCGAGCCTCCGAAGGCGGCCCTGCACCACATCAGCGTCGGACGTCTTAACGAGACCGAGGCTTCGGCGGTACCGAAACGGTGACGCGGTCTTCGCGGCCGCCACCAAGGCGTCCGTCGCGTGGGCACGCGACTCGCCGTGGAGGCCTAACTCGTCGCAGAGAAAGGCCGCGGCAGCGGACTTCCGATACCGAACGACTGGAAAAATCTCCGCCGATCTGCGACCACCGAGGACCGCGAGCGCCCCCGAAAAGAGGTCCTTCCTGCCGAGCGTCAGCACGAGTTCTGCGAACTCCAAGTACGCGTGCCCCTGCATGCCCGGATGGGCGCGCTCTGCCTCCATGGCGAGGCGAAGTTCATCCAGCGCGTCGACGCCGCGCCCCAGAGCATCAAGCGATCGCGCACGTTGCTCATGCGCGGCGGCGACCTGTGATCGGTCAGGATAGTCGCGGAGCAATAAGTCGAGCAGGCCCAGCGCTGCTTCATGAAGGGGCGGATCGGCATCCTGCACCAGATGCAGTGCCTGAATCCGGAGATATTGAGCCTTGTGAAAAACCGTACACGAGCGCTTCAACCGAGCCATGAAGTCGGTCTCGTCCACCGACGTCCACGACGAACGCCGGAACCACTCAGCCTTGGTCACCATCGCGGATCCGCCTAACGTCCTGGCGTTCAGCGGCGGGCACCCGCCCGAGCGAAGCGAGGAAGGATGATCGACCGCTGCAATTCCGAGTTAGGCGGGCTCTCGGTCGACTGGGTAGAGGAACGCAAGGAAGCCCGGTTCAGCCTTGGTCGGCGCATCGATCCCTCCAAAGAAAATCATCGTCGGACGGTCGGCAGTGCTCGGCACCGGAACTTCGCCGAAATTGAGTACAAGCAAGTGGTCCTGCAGCGGGGACGACACGGGCTGCGCCAGCAGAACGGTGGTGCGGCCGTTGCTCGCAGTTCCAGAAGGGCCAACTGACTGCCCGCGGTTTTGCGCCGCGATCGTTGCCTTTCGCACCCAACTCGCTCGCACCTCAATGCCCCGCGGGAAATGCGCTGGGAAGTTCATGCCAAGTCGGAATTCGCCGGGCTGTTCCTTCTTCTCGAGCGCTGCCAGACCATTCAGGCCAAAGATCTGGACCGAGAACAGGACCCCGCTCCCGGTTTTCAAATCGAAGCACTCTCGCCCCGGAAGCAGCTCGGCCCGGCCCGTCTTTGAGAAGTGAACGCGTCCGGTCGTGTGATGCGAGTACTTGACGTCGTAGTCGACGACGACGCCGCCCTTGGCTAGCTCATACGTGACGGGGCCCACCTTCTGGGGATCGTCCTTCTGAGCAGAAAGAATTCCCCGCTTCTGACTCAGGTAGGGAAACGGGACCATGATGCTGCCGTCCGGTGAATAGATGATGCGGCAGACCTTGCGAGGCCCCAAAGGCGTTTGAGCGAATATCAGGACCTGCGAGGACACGATGTAGCTGAGGCTGCCATCCGTCACACCGTGGACGAACTTGCTAATGATCTTCCGACCCACGACTGATCCGGCTAACGTCGTGGCGTTAACCCGCGGGCCGAAGGCCCGTCGGGTTCAACGCCAGGTTATGCGGGCCCCTCGCGGAAGTCATTGAGAACCGCATCTTCAGCTCCTGAACAGGATAGCAGCTTCATGTCGATCGGAATCGTCGGAGCCGTGAGTTCGTCAAGGATCTCTTGCCTGTCCATGAGGTCCAGGACTCGATACGGCATTCCGTCACCGACCGTTGGCAACTCGGCGAGCACGACCTCGCCGACGGTGATGCGCTCCAAATAGTCCAGCATCCGCCGCAGCCCCACTCCGGGTCCGCGTCCCAGAGGTCGGCATGACATCCACCGAACTCGAGCGATGGAATGGAGTTCTCGTCGAGCCAGATCGCAAGGCGGCGTCGACGATCGCCCGTGGGTGACGGAATGGTGACCAGCAGGCTCCACCTTCCGTCGGTGCGCTCTTCCATCAAGATGGTGGCGCGAGCGGCAGCCGGATGGTCCGCGAACGCCGCGAGCACCCGCAGAGACGCTGCGTCGAGCTTCGATGCATCCAAATCAGCTGTCGGCCGCTTCATGCCCGCTCCGCATAACTATGTATTCACCCTAGCTTCCCGCTGTCATAAAGTTTTCGCAAGCAGACGCCCGTGTGCGCGGGCCCTCGTGTCGCGGCCCAGAAGTCGGCGCCATTCCCACGCTTCGCGGTTCGGGCATCGCGCATGTAGTCGAAAACGACCGGTCGCCCGCTGCCTAACACAATAAGGGCAGCGGGGACGGGGCTCGTTCAGCTGAGCGCCGAGCGGGCGAACCAGTGGGGCGCAGCCTGGCGCGCCACGACGAACGGATGCTCGAGCTCGGGCGGGCGGTCGGCCTCGGTGCGGCGGCGCGTGGCGTGAACGAGCCCGGCGCCGATGACCTTCGCCCTCGTGACCCGCGCCTCCTCGCGCGAGATCTCCGGGCGTCCCCAACCTTCCGAGAAAACCAGCATGGCTACCCGCGCGCGCAAGGTGTCGCGCATCCGGCGGGCGCTCGCCATCGCATCCTGTTGGGTGGCCGCGGCGCGCGCCTTCGCCGTCGCCGTCTTCGTCGTCTTCGCGCCGGCCTTGGCGCGCGCGAACCGCGGCGCGGTGATGGTCCAGTGCTCCTTGCGGCGCGCCGTCTTGGGCAGCTTGACCCCGGCCCGTCGCCCCGTCGACAAGGTGACGATCAGATCGGCCGCCACGATCAGCTCGGGCGTCAAGCTGCGCGCGATGATCCTGCGCACGTCGAGCCCGCACTCCTCGGCCACGGCGACGATCTCGGGGGACAGCCGCGCCGGGCCGTCGGTGCAGGCCAGCACCACCGTCGCCTTGCGATCGGCCGCCAGCGCCGCGAACCACAGCGCGGCCACGGGCGCGTAAGAATCACGGGGCGTCCCCACGAACAGCACCAGGCGCGGCCGTTGAACCTCGGGCGCCTTGTTGAAGATACTGCGCGCCAGGACGCGCCGGGTGGCGAGGCTCGGCACGGGGGAGCTCGACGAGCGCCCCGCGCTGGCCGCCAATCGAATGGGCGCGGTGGCGCGGGCGCGGCTGGGGCGTCTGGTGCTGTCGTCCTTCATGGTGATGACTCCTTCGTTTCGGTGCTCGGCTCGGTCGCGACCTCAACCTTGTCCGCGCAGCGGCGGATGCGATCGTGGAACATCGCCAGCTCGGGAGGCGTCAGCTGCTCGCCAAAGCGGCGCAGGATGGTGCGGCAGATCTCCTGGCACTCCTTCCATTCGCCGCGCTCGAAGTGGTTCGACGAGAAGCCGTCCCACACGCGGATCTGCTCGCGGGCGGCCGCGAACGTGGAATCGATGCGCACCTCCGGCTCGCGGCCGCGATTGCGCTTCAGCACCGCCTCCACGCGCAGCAACAGCTCGCGCATGCTGAACGGCTTCTGGACGTAGTCGTCGGCGCCGTGCTCGAGGCCGGCGATGCGATCGTCCTCGCTGGAACGGGCCGTCACCATGATGACCGGGACCGTGCGGGTCAGCGGGTTGGCGCGCAGCACGCGGCACACCTCGGTGCCGGGGCGATCGGGCAGCATCAGATCGAGCAGCACCAGATCGGGGCGCGAAGCGTTCGCCAGCCGGAGCGCGTCGCTGGCGGTGCCGGCGGCGCACACCACGTAGCCGGCGTCGCCGAGGTTCTGCTCCAGGGTGAGACGGATGTCAGGATCGTCTTCGACAACGAGTATCTGCATCCTGCAGGGCACCTTACTCGACGGTCTTCGCGGGGGACCGTTACATTTCGGCGTCGGACGATTCGCCCAGCAGTATCCGCCTGTTACCGGAAGCTCAGGGGGAGACGACGACGTCGAAGCTGGTGAAGTCGACGCCGCCCCGTTCGTCGCGCAGGACCACCCAGAAATGGACCGTCGTGGGGGCGCCGACGATCGGCGCCGTCCAGACGTTGTCGGTGGTCGTGTCGGGCTCGTCGCCGGTGCGGCCGGTGCGGTCGTGGTCGAACGTGCCGGCAGTGGCGAACCACGACACCCGCAGCGCCTCGCGCGGGTTGATCAAGGTGCGCGTGGTCGGGTCGTAGCGCACGTAAGTCTCGGCCGACTCGGGCGGCCAGGCCAGCCGCAAGGTGGTGGCCGCGGCCGAAGCGGTGGTCAGGCCTTCCGGCGGCGCGCCGTTCGCCGCCAGCACGGAGGCGGCGGCCGGGCCGTCGGGATCGAACACGACATCGGCAATCGTCGGTGCGACGTTCGGGACGTACGTCATGTTGTACATGCGCGCCACGTCGCCCGGCGCGTTCGCCAGGTTGCACTGGATCCGTTCGAACGCGAAGGCCAGCAGGTCGGTGCCATCGGCGGCGATCGTGGCGGCCCGCACCGGCACATAGAAGCCGCCCGTGGCGTCGGGATCGCGCGGGCGAACGGGCGGGGTGACGGGGGGCGGGTCGGGGCCGAACAGCGAGCAGGCGTCGGAGGGAAGGGTGAGCGTCGTCGGACCCAGCAGCGGCGCGTCGCTGTCGGGCTCGCTGACGCAGGCGGCGCTGACGCTGTTGCTCTCGGAGGGGGGCCTGGGCGTCGTGCAGAGGGTCCAGGCGATCGCCGCCGGCAACGTGCCGCCCGCATCGCCCACCAGCGCCTCGAACGACGACAGGGCGCCGGGCAGAACCTCGGGCGGCGTCTGGCGCACCGCCAGTATGCGCGGCCCCTCGATCAACGAAGGCGGCTTTCCGATGTCGGGCTTGCAGCCGGTGGCCAGCGCTCCCAGCAGGACCATCAGCGGACGACCCACGCGTCGAGACAAAGCCATCGTCAAAACTCCATCCGCAGGCCGAGGATGGCCAAGGTAGGCAGGCCGGTGATCGTTCCGCGCGTCGTGTACGTCTGATCGTAGAACAGCTCTTCCGGGTTCTTGCGGTTGGTGACGTTCTGCACGTCGAGGAACGCGCTGACCTTGGTGCCGTGAAACACCAGCGCCTTCTCCAGCCGCGCGTCGAGCTGATAGAACGCCGGAATTCGAATGCTGTTCTGCGCGCCGAAGTTCGGCTCGGTCAGCGCCGACAGGTTGTTCAGGTAACCGGGCGGATTCAGAAGCACCGGGGTGCGCGGCGCGCCCGTGGCGTAGCGGAAGCGGCTGCCGAACTGCCAGCCGTGGCCGAAGTCGTAGCTGGCCAGCACCGCCAGCACGTGGGTCTGATCGTAGTCGAGCAGCCGGTAGTCGCGGTCGGCGTGATCGCGCCGCTCGCTCTTCGACAGCGTGTACGTGACCCAGCCGAAGAAGCCCTTCAGCAGCTCCTGGCGCAGCAGCGCTTGCATGCCATACGCGCGCCCCACGCCGTCCTGGGTCAGCGCCTGCGCCAGCGCCGGCGAGCTCGCCTCGCTGCGCGACACCAGATCGTGCAGGCGCTTGTAGAAGCCGATGGCCTCGAACGTCAGGGTGGGGCGAAGCTTGTACGAGAGGCCGCCCGACACGTGCTCGGCGCGCAGCATGTTCAGCGACGGGTTGCCGAACACCGGGCTCATGTCCTCGGGGCTGGGCGGCTGTCCGTAGATTCCGCCGGCCGCCGTCAACGTCAGCCGCGACGTCACCTTCAGCGCGACGGCGAGGCGCGGATTGGGCACGTAGGCGAGGGCGCCGGGGAGCGGCGTCTCGGGCAAGGTCAGGCGCGCGTAGCCGATCGGGGGAAGCTGCGTGCGCGGCAAGGTGTGATCGCCTTCGATCCAGGTCGGCTCGAAGCGCAACCCGGGCGTCAACGTCAGTCGCCCCAAGGAGATCTCGGCGACCGCATACGGGGCCGCCGAGATCACATCGACCGTCCAGTCGTCCGTCGACGTCTCGCCCGAGGGGCGCTGGCCGAAGACGGTGATGTCCCCTTCGCGCGCGGGGAGGTTCAGCGAGCCCGCGCGCCGGGCGATGGTGCGCCGCCCCTGGAAGTCCATGCCGATCGACAGCACGACGGCGCTGGCCACCTTGCGGCGCGAGCTGGCGCGCAGGGCGTACTGCCACGTCTTCAGATCGAGGCTGACGCCGGTGGCGTTGGCGCTGCCGGCCTGTCCGAACGTCGACACGTTCGAGCTGTCGTCGAACCCGAACGACGGCGTCACCACCAGGCTCGAACCGTCGGGCATCAGCCGCGCGTAGCGCACGATGACCCGCTTGTACGAATCGTCCGTCTGCTGGTCGCGGAAGTCGTTGGGATCGCTCGCGGGGATGGTGCGGCGCAGGTGATCGTCGGAGCCCAGGAACGTCACCGCCAGCTCTTCGTCCTTGCGCAATGCAAGCTGCGCGCGCGCCTGGTAGTCGTCGTACTGCGGGATGGGGAAGAAGTCGCCCACGTCTTGCGACACCACCCCCTTCAGCACCTTGTCGAGGTAGCTGTAGCGCCCCGCGATGGCCAGGCGCAGCCGCTTGGTCGGCGCCACCGAGAGCATCCCCGAGGTGTCCTGCACGTCGGCGGCGACGTAGCCGTGCGTCCCTTCGGGCGGCAGCGGCCGCAGCTCGATGCGGACCAGGCCCCCCAGGCCGCGCCCGTACTCGGCGCCGTACGATCCGGGCGACAGATCTATCGACCGCACCAGATCGGAGTTCACCGTCGAGCGCAGGCCCCCCACGTGATACAGCGCCGGGATCTCCACGCCGTCGACGACCACGCGCGTCTCGTTGGGGGCCGAGCCCCACACGATGAGCGCGCCCGAGCCGAGCGCCGAGCGGGCCACGCCGGGGAGGTTCTGCACCACCTTCAGCGTGTCCCCCTGCGTGCCGGGGACGCGGCGCGCCTCCTCGGTGCGGATGCGCGTCTCGACCGCCTCCTTCTTGATGCGCGGGGCGCGCACCAGCACCTCCTCGTCGACCCCTTCTTCCTTCTCCTCGACCAGATACTTCACCGTGCGCTTCTTCTCGGCGGCGATGGTCTCCTCGGTGTTGATGGTGACAAGCTTCGGGTTCGACAGCTCGACCTTGTGCGGGCCGACCGGCACGTCGGTGAAGGCGAACTTGCCGTCATCGTCGGTGACGGTCTCGACGTCCAGATCCTTGATGCGCACGCGCACCCGCGGCAACGGGCGCTTCTTGAACCGCTCCAGCACCACGCCGTCGTAGTTGACCTGGGGGCCCAGCTTCACCGTCTCGGTCTTGACGACGAAGTCGTAGCGGTAGGTGATCTTCACCGGGGCCGGCACGCCGTCGATCTCCGCCGCCTCGAACGCGAACTGCTTCACCGCGGCGATGGCGGCGGCGTCGAAGTCGGGGCCGGCGCCCTTCACCAGCTCGACGTTGCCGACCTTGCCGGTCTCGTCGATCTCGATCGACAGCAGCACCTGCGCCGTCACGCCCGCGTCGTGCTTGTCCCGCGGGTAGACGGCCGGCACGAACTTCACGAGCTTGGGTGGCTTGGTGAGCTGGCCGCCCGCCTCCGCCTGGGCATCGGCGGGCGCGTCCTGCGCGCGGGCCAGGCCCGGAAGCAGGGGTGCCGTGGTCAGCACGATCGTCAGCACGATCGTCGCCACGCCCACCCGCGCCAGCTTGACTCGCGTCACTGCCCTGATTCGTGTCACGCGCGCTCAGTCCCCGAGCTCGAAGCGGCGCACCAGGACGTACGTTCCGCCGGCTACCGACTTGCCGCAGGCGGAGGCCGGCTTGAAACGCCACTGCTTGGCGGCCGCCACGGCCGCCGCGTCCAGCTCGGGGGCCACGCTCTCGAGCACGTCCACCTTCGTCACCGAGCCGTCGGCCGCGATGGTGAGGCGCAGCTTCAACCGCCCCTCGACCCCTTCGGCGCGCGCCGCGGCGGTGTATTCGATCTCCTGCTTGAACACGGGCTCCGGCTTCGTCGCCTCTTCGTTGCAGGGGGCGTCCTCACCGCCGGTCGCCGCCTCGCGCAGGCGCTGCTTGCGGGCATCGGTGACCGCCGACGCCACCTTGGCGCCCGCCGCCGCCGGGGCGGCCTTCGCGGCTGGTCCCCGGCTGGGCAGGGCGATGCCGCCGGGCCCGTCGTCGTTACTCATGGTCAGGGCCGTCATCACCGGCGCGGGCGCCGCGCGCGCCATCGGCTCTGGCAATGCCTTGCTGACCGACGCGACCTTGTGCTCGACGGGATGGATCACGGGGCGGGGCGGGGCGGGCGGCGGCTTGGGCGGCGCCGCCTTGGCCTTCTTCTTCTCCTCCGTGAACGCGACGGCGGTCGGCTTTCGCAGGGCCTTCTTGCCCGCGGCGCCGAGCAACGTCGCCGCGATGGCGGCGTGGAAGCCCAGCGAGATGATGACCGTCCGCGTTTTCATGAACCGGTGGCGCCGCTCACTCGCCCGTTTGCATGACGTTGATGGCGAACTTGGTCACCCCCGCCATCTTCGCCATGTCCATGATGTGGACGACGTTGCCGTGCTGAACCTCTCTGTCGGCGCTGACCACCAGGCTCATCTCCGGATCGGCGGTCGCCGCCGCCTTGATCTTCTGGGACAGGGTGGCGTCGTTGACGTCCTCCTCGTTCCAGCGCAGGCGGCCGTCCTTCAGCAGTTGCACGGTGCTGGGCTTGTCGGCCGTGCCGTCGGTGGCGTGCGCCTTGGGCAGCTGCACCTTCAACGTCTGCGCCACGATGTACGTGGATGCCACCATGAGGATGACCAGCAACACCAGCACGACGTCGACCAGCGGGGTGACGTTGATGGCGGCGATGGTGCGCGCGCGACCGCCGCCCGAGGACATGGTCCCGGCCATGGCTACGCCTCCACCTCGGCCGAGACGCGCCGCCCGTCGACGACGTCCTCGTCCATCACCTCGTGCTCGGCGCGGGCCGCCGGCTTCAAGCGGGCGGGCGCGGCGTGGCCGCTGAACGCCTGGGCGGCCAGCGAGGCCAGCACGACGTTACCCAGCGTGGCGGCGTTGTCCTCGACGTCGACCGCCTTCTTCTGGAAGACGTTGTAGGCGATGACGGCGGGGAGGGCGACCAGGATGCCGATGGCGGTCGCCACCAGCGCCTCGGCGATGCCGCCCATGACGTTGCCCATGCCCGCCGACGCCCCCGCCTGCGTGCTGCCGAGCTCGCGGAAGGCGGTGACGATGCCGAGCACCGTTCCGAACAGACCGATGAACGGGGCGTTGTTGCCCAAGGTACCGAGAAACAGCAGCCCCCCCTCGAAGGCCTTGCGCCGCTGACGGACCGCCTTGGCCAGGATCTGCTCCACCGCGTCGGCGCCCGAGGCATACCACTGCAGCGCCTCGCCGATGACCTCGGCCTCGATCGACTTGCTCTTCTTCAGCGTGGCGGCGGCCTCGTCGACGTTCCCCTGGCGCAGCGACGCCTCCAGCGCGTCCGTGGTGGCGACCATGTCGAGCCGGCGGCGGCGGAAGAACCACCAGCGCTCGAAGATCAACCCGATCGACAGGATCGAAAGGCCGATCAGCAGGTAGAGCACCACCGATGCGCCGAGCTGGGCCACGAAGACGAGTTTTTGAAGCAACATGTTTTTACCTTCCTTGCTACGAGCGACCGACTGCACTCACAGATCGAATTCGAAGACGTCGAGGCCCGTGCCCGCGCCGTGCGCGAAGCGCGTGTCCGGATCGGTGGCGACGCCGACGAACGTCCCCACCGGAACGCCCCCCTCGGTCACCGTCACGGTCCAATGGGCGGCCGTCTGCCCACACATCGAGAAGGCGTCGACCCTGACGATGTAGTGACCGGGGGGCGGAGGAGCCGTCCAGTAGGCGTTCTCGTTCAGCAGGCCGTCGATCACACACTGGGAGTTCGAGTCGAAATCGAAGATGCCGGCCATGGCCAGCTCGTCGTCGGTGTAGGAACCGCCTTCGAGCGGCGAGCGTGGCAGCAGGGTGGTGCGGTTGCCCGACCACAGCTCGACCGGCTTGCCGTCGCCGGTCAGGGACGGCGTCACCAGGTGCAGGTCGAGGTCGGCCTCGGTGTCCCACGATAGCGACACGACCAGCGTCCCCGTCACGGCCGCCGCCTGCACGGTCAAACCCTGGGTTGTCCCCGGTCCGACGTTGCCGTCCGGGCCGACCGCGCGAACCCGGATCTTGTCGGCGCCTACGGGAGTCGTGCGCGCCAGGGACGCCTGCGCCGAGAACTGCAGGTCGGGCGGGTTGTCGATGTCCAGGCCCGTCACGGGGACGATGTAGTGGCCGAGGTCGCCGTCGAGACCGATCAGCACCGCCGACGAGCCGGTCTCGACCGAGCCGCTGATCGAGCGGCCGATGGCGCCGGGGAAGATGTTTCCGCTGGCGCTGATGCCGTGGACGGCCGGACCCACGGCGGCCGGATCGTCGAGCAACGCCCCCGGCACGTACTGCACGCCGGCGCCGGTCAGCCGCAGCGACGCCTCGATCCCGCTGTCGGGCACGGCGCCGCCGCACGAGGCCGCCAGCGCCGCGAACAGGGGGAGCGTCAGCGCGGCGCGCCTCGGTGAGGCCATCAGGGCAGACATCAGGGCAATTGACATCAAAACTTCGCCTCGCCGCGCACGATGAACGCGTTGTCCTTCAGGTTGGTCGGCAGACCGTTCACGTCGCGACCGAGGTGGTTGCGGTTGACGTCGTACTCGACGATCAGGCGACCGGATGCCGCCTGCAGCGCGGCGGTGAACGCGAAGGTCTGGTAAATGAAGCTCTGGGGGACGGCCACCGCCGACTGGATGTCGGTCGAGTCCTTGTCGGGGTTGTAGTAGTCGTAGCGAAATCCGACGATGCCGTGCCGGCAGATCTCTTGCGTGACGCCGAGGTAGCTGCCGACCTCGGTGTAGTCGCGTCCCACCGCCTTGGGATCGGCGGGGAGGATGGCGCGGTCCAGATTCTTCGCCAGGTAGAGCTCGCCGTACGCGACGGTCTCGCCGAGGGGGAGCAGGCGCGCCGCCAGGCGCAGATCGCCACCCACCGCCTGCCGTTTGAAGTTGGCGGAAGGGGAGGCGCTGACGCCGGGGGCGACGGAGACCTCGTTCGACTGGAACATCCCGTCCTGGTTGCGGTCCTGCCAGATGATCACAGGCTTGGTCGCGGGCGTGCCGGCGTGGAAGCCGTAGCCAGACAGCGCCGACACACCCATCGCCATCGTCAACCGCTCGACGATCGAGGTGTCGACGCCGACCCGCCCCACGAAATCCTTTTGATGGTTGGGATCGCGGCCCGGAAAAGCGGAGGTCTCGCCGGCCGGCTCGCCGTTCATGACGGCGACCGCGTAGCGCAGGGCCCGCCAGCCGCCTTGCAGGCGGGCGCCTAGATCGTACTCGCCCGGGAACAGCGCGCGCTCGGCGGTGCTGCGCTCCATGAACAGGCGATCGCGATCGCTCTGGAGCACCTCGAAGCCGAAGGGGATCTTGAAGGCACCGATCGTCGCCATGATCAGCGGGGGCTCGTTCGTCGAGGCGCCCGGCCAGCGGATGGAGGCCTCAGCGCCCAGGATGCGCGCGGTGGGACCCTTGGTGGTGTTGCCGTCGAGCTCGATCGCCCCGAGGACGTACTCCCGTTCCAGCATGGCGCGCAGTCGGGCGCGCCGGATGTTGAAGCGGTCTTCGTTGAGGGGCGCGTTGGCGGTGTTCAGCTGATCTTGCGCGGACTGACGGACCACGCCGTCGGCCTGGATGAAGCCGGTCAGGCTCAATCCCGTGCGGGCGGTGGTGACGGTCGGAGGCGCCGTCTCGGCGCGCTTCGTCACCGTCGCCAGCGAAGACTCGACGGCGTCCAGACGCATCTGCAACGTCTGGCGCTGGGTCCGCTCGTCGGCGAGCTGCTGCGCCGCGCTCGCTTCGGCGGTGCGCGCCTGCGCCTCGGCGTCCGTGATGGCCCGAGTCAGCGCGTTCAGCCGCTGCTCTTGCTCGGGGCTCGGGGGAAGCGCGGGGCCTTCGGCGACGGGGGTCTTCCTAGACTCGGAGTCGGAGTCCGATTCTGGTTCTGCGCCGCGTGCGTTTCCGGTGGTGATTCCGAGCACGACCAGGGTGACGGCTGCAAAAACGGGGGCCGTCGTCGAACGGCCCCCGTTTTTCTTCATCCGAAACCCGGCGACTTTTCGTTCGTCGGGGTTGATCACGTTACATACACAGCCCGTTCGCGTACGGGACGGGCGTGGTCGTGATCGACGGGTCGATGCCCCCCGTCGTCACGGCGTTGATGATGGCCGTGTGAGCCGTCGACGTGCTGGTCGTCGCGACGGAGCCGCACGTCACCGTGCTGCCACCCGCGCCGCCACCGCCCACCGTGCTGCCACCCGCGCCACCGCCGCCCACCGTCGTGCCGCCCGCGCCACCGCCGCCGCTCGCCTTGGTACCGCCCGCGCCGCCCTTGCCACCTGGCGTCGAGGTCGACGAATCACAGCCACCCATGCTCGCCGCCGCGAACGTCACCGCGCCGGCCAGAACCACCATCTTCATAAGCGTTTTCATTACGTCTCCTTTACTCGCAGAATCCGAAGCTGCAGGTCTTGCCGCCGGCGCAAGGCGCGCCGGCCGAGCAGGCGACGCATGCCGCGGGGGCAACGCCGGTGGCCTTCGACTCGAAGTAGCAGCCACACGGCTGGCACGGGGTGTACGGCGACATGAACCCGCCGTCGGAGGTATGGGTCACCGTCATGGCGCACTGGGGAATCGTTCCGGCGATCGCCTCGAGATCGATCCAGGTGTTCGGGCTGGTGTCGATCATCGCGGTGCCGTTGATCCAGTCGATGAACCTCTGGGCGGGGGCGGTCGCTGCGCCGTTGGTCAGCTTGACCATCATGTGCTCGGGGCCGGCGACGACGTAATGACCGTCGCGCACGTTGCGGCGGTCCTGCGCCGTGGCGGTGCTGTCGGCGTAGTAGGCCTTGGTCTGCGTGAGACCCTTGAAGGCCAGCGAGTGAATGGGCGAGGGGGTCGCCGTCGACAGCGCGCTCTTGTACGCGTCCGCGGCGATGAAGCCGATGACCTGCATCGGCTCGGCCGTGGCGCCCGCGCTCATCGAGGTCAGCAGATCGCCGCCCTTGGCGTTCATGTGACCCTTGAACTGGTCGGCGGGGACGCCGATGTTCTTGGCCATGAGGATCTGCGAGCCCGAGTCCTTGTTGCGCTGTTGAGTGCCCGTGGCGGCGGTGTCGTCGGTGAACATGCCGACCTTGCCGGCCGTGCCGCAGCCCCAGATGGCGGCTGCCTGCTCGGCGCTGATGGCCTGGATTCCCGTGTTCGTCGAGGCGACGATGGGCAGCATGGCCTGCACGGGTCCCTGCACGTCGCCGATGGTGGCCGGCTTGGCGCCGGTTCCACACGACTCGTAGAAGACGTCGGAGATCGCGACGTCAGCGAAGGTCGGCGTGACGTCGATCTGGCAGGTGGTCTTCACCGGCTTGCCGCCCGCGTCCATCGTCTTGTAGACGTCGCCGACCATCGTCAGCGCCTGCGCGCCCTGCAGCGCCGCGATACCCGCGCACGAACCAGTGGCGTTGTAGATGATGGTGACGGGCGTGGTCGCCGCGGCGGCCTTGACCGCGAAGTAGCTCGCCGTCGGCTCGAACGCGCTCGAGCCAGTGATGATGATGGGATTGGGGAACATCGTCGCGTTGCTGCACGACGGCGTCGAGTTGGTCGCGCCGCCCGCGCCCCCCGCTCCGCTCGCCCCGCCCGCGCCGCCCGCCTGCGCCCACGCGGTGGCTCCGCCAGCCGCGCCCATGATGATGGCCAGACCGATTCCAGCGGCCTGGAAACACGCCCGCCGTTTCATTGATCGTCGTTCCGTTGCGTAACTCATTCCGACCTCCACGAATAAGGGACCATGTGAACTCGGGAACCCAATATTCGAGGCGCGCACGAACTGGCAATCGAAAAACATCGCGTCCTGGAACTGTTTCCCCTGCGTCACGCAACCGTCACGTAGAGGTCGCTCGCGCGTTGCGGGCTGGCGTTTCTCCTTGGTTTCGCGACGGCGAACAGCTCGAAATCTGGGCGATTCTCCGTCGAGAATGACGCGTGGGCTCGTTTTCCATGAAGTTACCGTCGCGTCACCGGAGCGTCACGAACGTCCTTTAAGGTGCCCGCCGATGATGGCGCAAGAAAGACCGAGTGACCGAGCCGCGAGCGATCGCTCCGACGACAGGTCGGGTGAACGAACGGCGGAACGACGGGTGCTGGTGATCGAGGACGAGCCCGACATTCGCGATCTGTTGAGCTACAACCTGCAGTCGGGCGGCTTTCAGGTGAAGACCGCCGACACGGGGCAGCGTGGGCTGACGGTGTTCGAGGCCTTCGCGCCCGACGTCATCCTGCTCGACCTGATGCTGCCCGACGTTCCCGGGACCGAGGTGTGCCGCCGCATCCGGGCGCGCACGACCGGAGCCCAGCCCGCGATCATCATGCTGACCGCGAAGGGGGAAGAGATCGACCGCGTGGTCGGCTTCGAGGTGGGGGCCGACGACTACGTCGTCAAGCCGTTCAGCGTCCGCGAGCTAATGCTGCGGGTCAACGCCGTCTTGCGCGGGAGAAACGCGGCCGCGGGGGCGCGCGAACAGGCGCGTCCGGGGGTGGGTGGGGTCGTCGGCGCGGTGGCGCCGGGCGAGCCGAATCGAAAGAAGTACACCGTCGGGCCGCTGCGGGTCGACGTCGACGGCCACTACGTGTTCGTCAAGCAGAACGAGATCCACGTCAGCGCCATCGAGATGCGCCTGCTGGTCTATCTGATCTCGCACCGGGGGCGCGTTCGTTCGCGCGAGGATCTGCTGGAGGACGTGTGGGGTTACAAGCCGGGCGTCTCGACACGCACGGTGGACACGCACGTGAAGCGGCTGCGCGACAAGCTGGGCTCGGCGGGCGGTCTCATCGAGACGGTGCGCGGCACCGGCTATCGGCTGGCCGATTCGTACCCGGTGCTGTTGGAGGGCGAAGGCTAGCGCGAGGGGACGGTCCCCTCGCGAGCGCCCTCTGTAGGTGGTCGCGTGCGGAAAGGCGCTACTCGTCGCGGGAGTGGCGGGCGACGGTGGGGAGGCGAGCATCCCAGAAGGCGGTGCGGGCTGCGAGGCGATCGCACAGCCAGGCGACGATGTCGTTGATGTCGAACAGGCCCCGCAACGCGCCGGAGGGGGCGACGACGGGGAGGGCGCGGGCCCCCAGGCTGCGCAGCAGGCGGAGGGCATAGCCAACGGCGTCGCTCTCGAGCAGCGTGTCGGGGCCCTTGGTCATCGCCATCCACACCGGCGAGGTGGCGTTCAGGGCGGGCTCGGCGAACAGGCGGGACAGCATGTCACGCTCGGTCAGCACGCCCAGCAGCACGCCATGAGAGGCGATCATCGCCGTCCCCATGCGGCGCTCGGACATCAACTGCGCGGCCTCCTTCAGCGTTCGTTGCGGCGCGAGGATCAGTGACGGGCGGCGCGGAATGCCCTCGATGGGCGTGCGAAGGTCGTCTTCCAGCGCCGGCACATGGGCGAGGCTTTCGAGCAACTCGGACTCGCTCAACGGCGTCGTGGCGCGAACATCGAAATCAAACATGGTGGGGTCCTTTCCCTGCAGAGCTTCGTTCGTTTTATTTGCTCCACAGTGTGACCGGCGACGGTGGCGATGCTCTGGCCGTTCTGTGACCTTTCCGTAACGAGATCCGACGACCAGGAGCCGACGCCGGCCCCTCACCGTGGAAGTGGGAACCCCTCACCCCGGCCTCTCCCCGCTGCGCGGGGCGAGGGTGACTTGGTTTCGAGCGCGGTGGGATGGCTTTCGTTGGCTCTTTTTCGCGCCGCCAAAGCGGCCACCT
>DASYCK010000127.1:0-11465 GCA_036500205.1 Polyangia bacterium
ACGCAGTCCTCGGCCGTGGCATTGTGGCTGCTGGCATCAATCAAGCTGACGGCCGACACGCTGCCGTCCATCTGAATCTTCCAGCCGACCTCGAGGGTGCCGGTGAAGCTCTCGTTCTCGACCAGCGCCCGCTCGTAGCAGCGCTTGATGGCGCCCGTCTGTCGCTCCACGACGTCGGTGATGACCGCGCGAGAGAGCTTGCCCGGTTCGGACGCGCCTTCCGTGCGAGATGTCGTCGCCTCCGCTTGCGGAACGGGGCGCTCGGGATCGGGCGTCATGCTCACGCGACGTTCGCCGTCGGGAAGCGATGGCGTCATCGCGGCGAGTTGAGCGGGAGCCTCCGGGCGCAAGGGAGCCTCGGGGAGTCCGCAGATGCCCATCAAGCAGGCGAGAAAAAGCGCGTCCATCATCACCACCGGTCCGGCGCGAACAGCACCGTTGCGATGGTTATTCGGGCCTCGCGGCGTTTTTCTTCATCACTATTTTTCTCGTGCGCGAACGATGTGTCCGTGGAGGTGAGACATGGTCCCACGCGCATCGCCACGCCCGCTGCCGCGCGCCCCTGCCGCTACCGCTCGCGCCGCCGCCGCGTTAGGTAAGAGAGATGACGTGGCATCAAGTGGTGATCCGGCTCCGGCCCCGGCCGCGCGGGTTTCATCTGGTGACGGACGAGCTCTTGCGCGGGCTCCCCGAGCTGGCGCGCATCCGGGTGGGCATCGCGAGCTTCTTCGTGCAGCACACGTCGGCATCGCTGTCGATCAACGAGAACGCCGATCCCGACGTGCGCGCCGACATGAGCCGCTGGTTCGACCGCGCCGTGCCGGAGAACGCGCCCGACTTCGTGCACACGGCGGAGGGGCCCGACGACATGCCGGCGCACCTGAAGACGGCTTTGCTGGGCGTCACGTGCGCCATTCCGATCCGCGACGGGCGCCTGGCGCTCGGCACCTGGCAGGGGCTCTACCTGGGCGAGCACCGCGACGAGGGGGGCAGCCGCACCGTGGTGGCCACGCTTTTCGGCGAATGAGCCATCGGGCCTGGTGCCGATGAAAGCCGCCGCCGCTTGCGTGTTCTGCCAGATCGCCTCGGGCGAGCTTGCCGCCAGCGTGGTGTTCGCCGACGACGACGTGGTGGCGTTTCTGGACGCCCGGCCGGTCTTCAAGGGGCACACCTTGGTGGTGCCGCGCCCGCACGTCGCGACGTTCGCCCTGCTGACGGCGCCGGCGCTCACGTCGCTGTTCTCGGCCACGCAAAGGGTGAGCGCCGCCGTGGAGGGGGGGCTCGAGGCCGACGGCACGTTCGTGGCGATGAACGACAAGGTCTCGCAGAGCGTTCCCCACGTGCACGTGCACGTCATCCCGCGGCGCCGCAAGGACGGCCTGCGCGGCTTCTTCTGGCCGCGCCTCCGCTACGAAGACGACGCCGAACGGGAAACGTTCGCCGCGCGCATCCGGCTGGCTCTATCCGCGTAACATCTTGCGGGCCAGGTCGAGGCGCTGCTGTAGCTGACGCACCGACGCTTCGCTGATGCGCTTGATCTTCACGCGTCGGTTCAGCTCGGCGTTCATCTCGGCGTGGCTCTTCCCCGTCATGTGCGCGAGGTCGGTGACCGCTTCGCTGTTCTGCTCGCGCAGCTCGCGCCGCCGACCCAGCAGGCTGGTCGCGGGTGGCGGCGACGCCGGATCCGGCTTCGGCAACGGTACAGGCGCGGCGGGGAGGGCCGCCGCGAAATCGCCCGTCCGGGGTGGGGCCAGGTCCGGGATCGCCTCGCCGAGCTCGGGATCGAACAGGCGCACCGCCTCCAACCGGCGCCCCTGCTCGTCGAGCGGCACGGCCGAGATCGCGGTGAACAGCGACAGCTGACCGTCGGGGCTCTCCTCGCGCTCGGCCGCCTTCTCGCGCGGGGGTCGCTCGCCGGCGAAGGGATCGTCCTTGTCGTCGCCGGGGCGGCGCAGGCTGTGGCGCCGCTGCTCGGCGATGGTGGCGCCGAAGGTGCGCAGCCGCACGTCGTCCGGAATGAACATGTAGGCGTTCTGCTTGCCGCCGCCTTCGACCCAGCGGACCAACCGCCCCACCGCCTGCCGGAAGAACAGATCGGTGATGGTGTTCGTGGCGTAGACGCCGACCCGCAGCCGGGGAATGTCGACCCCCTCGGAGACCATGCGCACCGCGACGATCCAGGGCGCCGTGCCGCCCACGAAGCCGCTGATCTTGTCCGACGCGTCTGACTCGTCCGAGGTGGCGATCACCGGCACCACGCGCAGCCGCTCCGCCATCACCTGGGCGATGCCGCGCGCGTGCTCCTGATCCATGGCGATCACCAGCCCGCCGGCGCGTGGATCGCGCTGGCGCAGGTGCGCGAGCTGGGCGTGCGCCTGCTCGATCACGGCGGGCAGCCATTCGCCCTCGATGTTCAGCGCCGTACGCAGCCGCTGATTCGACAGCTCGCGGGTCAACGGATCGTCGAACGTGGCGGCGTAGTCGAGGCCGCCGGGCGCCGTCCATTCCATGTGGCCGTTGATGCGGGGAAAATAGACGGGGCGCACGACGCGCCCCTCTTGCAGCGCCTGTCCGTACCCGTACTCGTAGTCGGGCTGCGCGAGATCGCGGTCGTAGGTGACGAAGGGGATGGTGTTCTGATCGGAGCGAAACGGGGTTCCCGACAGGCACAGGCGGCTGGCGGCGTGCTCGAAGGCGGTGCGGACGGAGTCGCCCCAGGTGCGGCTCTCGCCCGCGTGGTGAATCTCGTCGAGCACGGCGAACGCCCCCCGCACCAGCGGGCGCAGCGCCCCGGGGTTGGAGGCGACCTGTTGGTACGTGACGACGATGCCGTGGACGTCCGAGGGGAGGGTGCCGTAGCCGGGCGCCCATCCGGGGTCGAGGTGCAGGCCGAACGGCTCGGCCGCGTGGGCCCACTGCTGCTTCAGGTGTTGCGTGGGGACGACCACGACCACGCGGTGGGCGCGGCGGGAGATGAGCGCGCGACGAACGGCGGTCAGCGCGAACGTCGTCTTGCCGGCGCCCGGCGTCGCGACGGCGAGAAAGCTGGACCGGGAACCGCTCTCGAACTGCTCCAGCGCCTCCTGCTGCCAGGCGCGCAGGCGGGGCGGGCCGACGCCCCTTCCGCTGTTCTGGTCACCCCTTTGATCTGACTCTGGCATCGCGCTGGGGGGACGGTTTTGTAGCGGGTCGGGGCGGCGACGTCGAGCGAAAAGATCGCCCGAGCCGCGGGCCGTCAGGATCGTCGCGGCGCTGTTTCCGTGGACGTGCCGTCACCGTCGACGATCGCCCGCGCCAGGCGGCTGATGCTCTCCGGCGCGCAGCCTTCCGCTTTGTTGTCGACGGTGGCGATGGTCTCGACGCCGTGGCGGTGGGCGCGACGGGCCAGAGCGGCGACGGCGGCGCGGTTGACGGCATCTTCCTCGACCAGACGATCGAAGGGCTCGAACCTCGCCTTGGCCTTCTCGTAAGGGTCGCCCCAGCGGAGCAGCCAGCGAACGATCAGCGGCCGGCGCGTCGCCGGCGGAAGCTGCCGCGCCTGTTGCAGCGGCGACGGCATGGCGGTCCAGACGTTGTGGCAATGAACGGCGCCGGCGTCCGCCAGCGCGGCGCCGTACGCGGGCCCCAGCAGGTCGGCGTTTCTCAGCTCGACGGCATAGGTCGGTCCCAGGGGCAGACCCTTCAGGAACGTGCCCAGCCGTCTGGCGAACGCCTCGGGGGCTCCCGCCTCCTGCGGCGGAAACTGCCACAAGATCGCGCCCAGCTTCGCTCCCAACCCCGCGACGATCTGGGGAACGACCGCGCCCGCCGCGTGGTCCGCATCGAGAAAGCGCGGATTCGCCAGACCCTTGCGCTGGCCATACCGGGCGTGCGGCGGATAGCGATCGATGGTGCAGTCCTCGTGCGCCTTCACCACGAAGCGAAAGTCGTCGGGGACCTGCGCCGCGTACGCCTGGAAGACGTCCGCCGCGAGGGGGTCGTAGTACGAGCGATCGATCTCGACGGTGCGAAGCAGCGGGTGGGCGGCGTAGGCGGGGAGGCCGTGCCGCGCCAGGTCCTTTTGAGCGAACCCCGGTTCGTAGACCCGCCCCTTCCATCCCGGATACGACCACGACATGCCGCCCAGGCGGATGCCGGCTGGCATTCGCGCGGCCACCGCCAGATCACCGGCGGTGGCAGCCGCCGGCCTCACCCGAGACGCCGCGCTCGGCGATGGCTCGTCGAACAGTCTTGCTTGCGGATCGCGAGGGGAGGTCACGCGCGCGGCCAGACCGTCACCTCGGCGCCTCGACGAGGCGCTTGCGAACGTCGGCGAGCTTCGCCTTCAGCTTGCGCGCGTTGTCGGCGCCCATGCGCAGCAAGATCTTCTGGCCCGCCGTGGCGGATTCCAGCGCCGGATCGTCGAACACGTAAAGCCGGGCTCCCCCCGGTGGCGGCGCCGCGCCGTCGACCTGCACGAGCTTCACCTTGATGGGCCCGCCGACGTCGGGGGTGGCCAGCAGGTTGTCGATCACCTCGATCACGCGGTCGTTGAAATAGTGCCCCTGCGTGCCGAGCTCCTCGTAGGCCTTCTGAAACAGGGGGTACAGCCGGAGGTACAGCGCCACCGCGCCCGACGTGCTGACCCCGTCGACCAAGGTGACGAACGGGGTGTAGCGCGCGGCGTTCGCGGCGCTGATGGTACCTTTGTCGGCGTCGAGGTCGACCGCGAAGCGCCCTTCCGTTCGAGTGACGGGCCACATCTGGGAGGCGGCGCTGTCGGTGCCCAGGTTGTTCACGGTGGCCACGAACCGTCGGGCGAAGCCGTCGAAGATCAGCGAAGACAGCAGCGACTTGTGCCCCAGCAACTGGGCGATGGCATTCTTGATGTAGCCGTCGGCCTCGTCGAGGGCGGGCAAGCCGTCGTGTGGTCCGGTGGTCAGCGGATGGCGAATGGCGGGTGCCACCGGTGGGGCGGGGGGCGCGGGCGGAGGGGCCACCGCGGCGACCGGCGGAGGCGGGGGAGGCACGGCCGCCACCGGCGCGACGGCGTGCTGGCGCCGCCACAAGAAAACTCCACCACCGGCGACGGCTGCGAGGATGACGACGACGAGCGCGATACGGGGGGCTGGGTTCACGACGGGCCTCGGGGGTTGGAGTCGCGCGGACGCAAAACCGATTCGTCAATTCAGGTTGTCCGAGCGGCGCCTCGCGGTCAATGTAAGTTCCACCGATGAAGCTCGATCCGACATGGGTCCTCGTCTCGATGGCGATCTCGGGCGTCGGCTTCGTGCTGTTCGGCTACGGGCGCAAGCAGCGTCGCTGGCCGCAGGGCATCGCGGGCGTGGCGATGATGGTCTATCCGTACTTCGTTCCCTCGGTCGTGGTCATGGCGATCATCGGGGCCGCGCTGGGCGCGCTCACCTGGCTCGCTGTCCGTCTGGGCTGGTGACTCTGGTCACCTGCGAGCGGGTGAATTATTTACGTTCCTTCACCTGCCCTTCGCCAGGGCGGGTGCTAACTTGCCGTTCATCGGTACGTGAAATGGGTGTCCGAAGTGGGTGCCCGGAGGAGTTGTGACATGACGAAGAGGGTCTTGCGTCGGACGGTTGGACTGGTCGCGTTGACGGCTCTGGGCGCCTGCGCCAGCACGCAAGGGCTGACCCAAGGCGAGGTCGGGCGCAGCGGCGCGCGACAGTTCGCGGCGGCGAAAGAGAAGGTGTTCCCCACGGTTCTGGGGGCCCTGGCCGCCGAAGGCTACGAGATCGCCAGCACCGACGTTGCCGCCGGCGTGATCGTCACGCGGCCCATGGCGGTTCACAACGCCAGCGCGGTCACGGCCCGTGCCTATCGGGTGACGGTGGCGCCAGAAGGAGTCGGCGTGCGCGTGGTGGCTCAGCCGATCCTGTACGCGGGCCAGCGGGACGTCTCAGGGGCGGAGCTGTGGACCTTGAACGGCCCCGATGGTGAGCGCGCGCAGTGGAACGATCTGTTCGGCATCGTCGATGCCACGCTGGAGGCTGGCCCCATCGTGGCGCCGGAGGGGCAGCCAATCGTGGCGAGCGATATCGGCGCCGCGGCGCCGCTCGCCAAGGTGGCGCCGACGCGGGCCAGCGACAACACGGCTCCTGTCGGTGGTCTTCGCCCCGCCGGCCTCACCGCGCCACCCGCCACCAACCCCTGAGCGTCGTCGACGAGGGGAAAGCCGCCTCAGTTCGGGGTCGCGGTCGCGGCGGAGCCCTGAAAGTCGACGGTGCTGCCGGGGACCACGCCCCACTTCTGGCTGAGGCCGCCGCCGATCTCGAGCACGTACTGCGAATTGCCAGTCACCCGGCGCGCCGTCTCGGTCTCGGGCACGGCGTTCTCGACGATGCCGAGGATGTGCCGATCCTGATCGATGAAGATCATGTCGAGGGGGATGAGCGTGTTCTTCATCCAGAACGTCAGCGGCGCCGGTGACGGAAAGAGGAACAGCATCCCGGCGTCGGGATCCATGTGGTTCCGGTACATGAGCCCCCGCTCGCGCTGCGGCTCGTTCAGAGCCAGCTCGACCCGCACCGGGATCGAGCGGCCGCCCGCGCCCGCGTGAAGGATCACGACCGGCGTGCCGGTGGCGGCGACGGGCGCCCCCGACTCGGCCACCGATCGACCGCTGCCACCGCTGTGGCAGGCGCCCACCCCGAGCGCCAACGTCACCGACAGAATCAGGATTCGTGCCTGCGCAAGCATCGGGTCGCGACGCTATCATGCGAGGGGTGACCGCGACATCCTCGTTGGCAGGCTGGAGCGTCCTCGTGACCCGGCCCGTGGAACAGGCGTCGGCGCTCGCCACCGCGCTGACCAGCCTGGGCGCGCACGTGGTGGTCTACCCGACCATCGCCCTCGGTCCGCCCCCCTCCTGGGAGCCGTTCGACCGCGCGGTCTCCGCGCTCGGCGACTACGCCTGGCTGGTGTTCACCAGCCCCTCGGCGGTCCGGTTCGCGACCGAACGCGCTCCCGGGTTGCGGGACGCTCTCGTCGCGCCGGCCGCGCCGCGGGTCGCGGCCGTGGGCACCGAAACCGCGCGGGCCCTGCGCGAACGAGGCATGCCGGTGGCGATCGTCCCCGACGACCAGCGGCAAGAAGGGTTGGTGGACGCGCTCGACGCGCTGTCGCCGGGGACCCGGGTGCTGTTTCCGCAGGCGCTGGGCGGACGCGAGCTGCTGGTCGAGGCGCTGGTCGAACGGGGCGTCGTCGTCGACGTGGTCCCCATCTCGCGAACGCGCGCGTTGCCGCTGGTGGACGCGCCCCCTTTCTTCGACGTCGCCACCTTCGCCAGCCCATCCGCCCTGCGCGCCTTCGTGACGGCGCGGGGAACGGCGGCGCTGGACGGCAAGGTGGTGGCGGTCATCGGCCCGACGACCGCCGCCGCGGCGCGCGCCGCCGGAGTGGCCATCGGCGTGATGGCCGCGCAGCCTTCCGTGACCGCGCTGGTGGCCGCGCTCGCCGGCTTCCGCGCCACCATGGGTTAAAGTTCGCGGATGTCTTTCCCCGAAACTCGTCCCCGCCGTCTCCGTCGCACCGGCGCCTTGCGCCGCCTGGTTCGCGAAACCACCCTCGACGCCGGCAACTTCATCTTTCCCCTGTTCGTTTGCCCGGGCAACGGCGTGCGCCGCGCCATTTCCTCGCTGCCCGGCCAGTTTCACTTCTCGGTCGACGAGGTGGTCCGCGAAGCGCAGGAGGTGGCGGCGCTGGGGATCCCGGCGGTCATCCTGTTCGGCCTCCCCAAGAAAAAGGACGAGGTGGGGAGCGAGGCGTGGCAGGGGGACGGCGTCGTGCAGACTGCCATTCGCGCCATCAAGAAGGCGGTGCCCGATCTGGTGGTGATGGTGGACGCCTGCTTCTGCGAGTACACGACCCACGGTCACTGCGGCGTCATCGTCGACTCCGTCGTCGATAACGACGCCACCTGCGAAAACCTGGGTCGCCTGGCGGTCTCCTACGCCCGGGCGGGGGCCGACATCGTGGCCCCCTCGGGCATGATGGACGGCGGCGTTGGCTTCATTCGCGAGTCGCTCGACGAAGAGGGCTTCGAGGGGACCGCCATCATGGCCTATGCGGCGAAGTTCGCGTCCGCTTACTACGGGCCGTTCCGCGAGGCCGTCGATTCGGCGCCCGCGTTCGGAGATCGGGCCGGCTACCAGATGGATCCCGCGAACGTGCGCGAGGCGATCCGCGAGGTGGCGCTCGACGTGGAGGAGGGCGCCGACATCGTCATGGTGAAGCCGGCGCTCGCCTATCTGGACGTCATCGCGGAGGTACGCAGCGAGTTCGACGTCCCGGTGGCCGCCTACAACGTGTCAGGCGAGTACGCCATGGTGAAGGCCGCCGCCGAGAAAGGCTGGATCGATCACGACCGCCTCATGCTGGAGACCTTGCTGTCGATGCGACGCGCGGGGGCCGACATGATCCTCAGCTATCACGCCAAGGAAGCGGCGCAGCTGCTGCGCTCCCGTTGAGCCGTCAATCAGCCGCGGCTTCAACGGACAGATCGTAAGGATCGTCCAACCCGGCCAGTGGTTGCTCCTTGGGATCCTTCGCGCCCTGTGAATCGGGCGAATCCTTCGCGTTTTTCAAAGGCTTCGCCTCGGCGGGGGCTTCGTTCTTCCGGGTGACGCCAATGAAGAAAGGTTTGCCCGATTGCACCTCGAAGGTGAGGCGTTCTTTCTCGCCCACCCCCGCGCGGTTTATTGTCTTTGGTCGCGTGTCGGCGCTCGCATCGTTGGCGAACAGCAGGACGACGTCGACGCCCATCGGCGCGTCGACGTTCGCGTAGTATTTGCCGGTGCCGAGAAATCCAAACGAATACCAGTCGCGATCGTCTCCGCTGGCCAGATAGCCGCGCATGCGTCGCGAACCCGCATTGACGGCGGTGGCGTTGGCGGGGCTGTCGTTGGGCTCGACTTCCCAGCCGGGTTGCGGGGCGCCGAAATGCGCCGAAAGGCGATAGGCGTCGGGGACATCCTCGGCGGGCGTCTGGCCCTGGGTCCAGAGCTGGCGCACCAGGATGTACGCTTCGCCAGGGCCGACGGCCGTCGGCTGGATCCACTCGCCGCCGCCTTTGCCACGCGCGTCGCTCTTCGCCACCGCCACGCCCTGCGCGTCGAACAGCTCGAGCACGAGGTCGATGCCCGGGATCCCTTCGAGCCGCACCGAAACGGCGCGCGCCGCCTTGGCGGCCGGGATCCGGTAGTAGTCGAGGTCGGGAGCGTTGTCGTCGAGGCGTTTCCCCACGTGCCCTTCGACGGGGAGATCGAGGGGGAGCAGGGTGGCCTGCGCCGGCGCGTCATTCGGCTCGTGCTCGGCCAGGGCAGCCTTTTCCTTGCCGTGCGTGTAGCTCCAGGCCCCGGCCCCCGCGATGGCGAGCAGCACGCCGGGGACGATGAGGGCCCCCAGCCGCCGGCGCCGCAGCAACCCCCGCTCGAAGGCGTCGAACTCCTGCCTTCGCAGCCGCTCGGCGCCGCTCGCTCCTTCCCCCTCGCTCTCGATCGAGGCGTCGATCCCCTGAACGCGTCCCTCCCGGTCGAATGAGGCTGATTCGCTCTCCTCCGCCTCGTCGTCACCCGGGGAGGTGGTGGGCGTGGGGGCCGCGCCGCCGCCGCGACGGCCCAGCCGCGCCGTGGCCACCTCCCCCCTGGGCGGGCGCGCCTTGCTGACGCGCATGCTGGTATGGGGCGTGGCGGCCAGGGCCGCCTCGAGATCGCGCTGCACCTCGGCGGCGGTGGCGTAGCGATCCTGCCGTGCCTTCGCCATCGCGCGCGACACGATGGCGTCCACGATGGGCGGCAGGTTCAGCGCCGGGGCGCGCGTGCGGGGGAGCTCGAGCGGGTCGGTGATGTGCTTCGTCAGCACGCCCACGGGCGTGGTGGCCTGGAACGGGGGCGTTCCCGTCAGGACGCGATAGAGCGTGGCGCCCAGGCTGTAAATATCCGTCCGCACATCGAGCGGTTCGGAGCGCACCTGCTCGGGCGACATGTAGTAGGGCGTCCCGATCACCTGATTTCCCGACGTCTGGGCCAGGGTGTCGCTGCGCTCGCGCAGCTTGGCCAGACCGAAATCGAGCACCTTGGCGTTCTCGACGCCGTCCCGGCGCTGCACCACCACGATGTTCTCGGGCTTGAGATCCCGATGAATGACCCCCGCCTCGTGCGCTTCGGTCAGGGCCGAGCAGATCTGCACGAACAGGCGCGCCGCGCGCGCGAAGGGGAGGGGCCCCTCGTCCTTGACGATCGCCGACAGGTCCTCGCCCTTCAGGTACTCCATCACCAGGTACAGCGCGTCGTCCGACTGACCGAAGTCGAACGTCTGCACGATGTTGGGATGGTCGAGACGGCTCACCGCCTGGGCCTCGATACGGAATCGCCGGACCGCTTCGCTGTCCCGGGCCAGCTCGTGGTGCAGCACCTTCATGGCCGCCACCTTCGCGAGCTGGATGTGCTCGACCTTGTAGACCAGGCCCATTCCTCCGGAGCCCAGGCGGGCCAGCACCCTGTAGCGGCGATCGACGACGCGGCCGAGCCAGCGATCTTCCTCTTCGGGCGCTGAAACCCGGTCGGGCTCGGGCAGCGAGGTGCCGCACCCCCCGCAAAACCGGGCCGGAGCCTCGTACGGAACGGCACATTGGGGACAGAACGGCACCGTAGCCGAGGGTACATGGGGGCAACGAGCGGCGCCACCTCGCGGCGACGCGGGGAGACGGCGAAGCGCGGCAACGTGCCCGCACGACTCATGTTTCGGGTTGGTCAGGGCGCTTCGCTCGGCCCCGGTCCCAGGTCCCGACGAGCTCCTGGATGGCTCCGGAAGAGGGCTCCGCCGGCCTGCGAAGGCCCCGCGCCGGAGATCCCAGCGGCGACCGGTCACGTCCGTCAGTACGACTTTTCACTACCTCGAAATAAGGCAATGATTTCAATGACTCGTGGCCGCCGCGACGCGCCAGATGACGGCGCCGATCCGGCCTTGCGTCACTTTCTTCTTGCTCTCCCGTGACAAGTTTGGCAGTCTCTTCGGCCCGCAGCGAGGGTTGCGGGGAACGGCAGGGGGATTCGAGGGGGCTGGGCCCCAACCGGCAGCAGAGATTTTCGAAACTTTCTCTCTTGACGGTGAATCGAATCTGAGTAGAATGCCGCTTCCCAAACGGGAGCTGGAAAAAACGGCTTCTCGGGTGGGAAAGTAGTTCGGAATTCGTCGGTCTCTGAAAGCTGAATAGCATACCGAGTTCGAAGGTAAGTTTGCGCGTCGTCCTCGCAAGAAGACGGTCGCCAAACAAGCCCTGAAAGTTGTGAGTTTTATTCGAGCAATGTCAGAGACACTCAGTTGTCAAAAGCACCGGCTCTTCGGAGTTGGTGTTTGAAGATTTAACTGGAGAGTTTGATCCTGGCTCAGAGCGAACGTTAGCGGCGGGCCTAACACATGCAAGTCGAACGAGAATGAGGGGGCAACTCCTCTAG
>DASYCK010000128.1:0-8219 GCA_036500205.1 Polyangia bacterium
GATCCGGCCCCGCCCGCGAGGACCATGTTCGAGCACGGAGGGGTTGTCCCCTCCGGACGCTCCCGCGACCGAGGCAGAGGGCGAGGGGACGCAATTGGGCGGGATGGGGCGATGGGGATACTATCGGCGGAGATGTCCGTCGGGTATTTGAGTGATTTTCGCGATCAGCTGCGCAAGCTGGGGGACACGGTGTGGAAGCGGTCGAACCGGACGCCCGTCTTGATCGTGCTAGGGAAGACGGCGGAGCTGGTGGAGCAGAAGACATGGAGCGAAACGACCGTGGGGGTGACGCCTTCGGGCGACGTCAGGCACATGGCGCTGGTGGATCGCGTGTTCGCCGTGGTCAAGGCGCCGCATTCGCCGCGCGGGCCGATCGTGGTGGGCCGCTCCGATGAGACCGACGTGGCCATTCCCGAGTACTCGATCTCCAAGCGCCACTGCTACTTCGAGTTCGAGCCCGAGGGGATCATGGTGACCGACTGCGGCTCGACGAACGGAACCATCGTCGGCGACACGCGGCTGGTACCCCACGAATCGATGATGGTGAGAGACGGGGAGACGATCTCGCTGGGACGGTTCGCGTTTCGATTCCGTACCGCTTCCGGCTTTCATTCCTTCGTGAAGAGCCTGCTCGCTTGACCGGGAGCGAGGGAGCTTCACCCGAGGCGCGGCTCTCGTCGCTGGACTGGCCCGAGCTGGTGGGCCGGCTGGCGGCGCTGGCGCGGTCGCCGCTGGGGCAGGCAGCCTGCCAGGCGCTGGACGATCCGCGGCGGCTGGCCGCCACCATCGACGAGGCGCGCGCGCTGGCCCTCGAGGTCGAGGAGGCCGCCAACGTGCTGGGACGGGGCATCGAGCTGCCATCGCTCGGCTTCGACGATGTTCGTCCGTTCCTCGACGCCGCCGAGTCGGCGCAGATCCTGGGCCCCGATGAGCTGCGCCCGGTGGCCTTGCTGTGCGAGATCACCGCGGAGGCGCGCCGTTTCTTTTGCGCGGCCCCCGAGGATGACGCCGGCGGCGCCGCGCCCGAGAACCGCCGCCGCCCCTCCACGCCCGAGCTGGCCGCGCACGCCACGCCGCTCGAGCCGAACCGCGAGCTGGCGCGCACCATCCGCGAGACGTTCGACGCCGCCGGAGAGATCCGCGACGAGGCCTCGCCCGAGCTGGCCCGCCGCCGGCGCGAGCGCGAGCTGATCTCGTCGCGCGTGCGCACCGACATCGAGCGGCTGATGCGCGACGAGACGCACGCGCCGGTCATGCAGGATCAGTTCTGGACGGTCCGTCAGGATCGCTACGTGCTGCCGCTGAAGGCGTCGGCGAAGTCGATGGGACTGGGCATCGTGCATGACAGCTCGCGGACGGGCGAGACGGTGTTCGTCGAGCCGGTGGCCATCGTCGAGCTGAACAACCGGCTGAAGCTGGCCGACCTGGAGATCCAGCACGAGATCCGCCGCATCCTCGAGGCGCTGTCGCGCGACGTGGCGGAGGCGGCGCCCGCCCTGCGCGCCAACCTCGAGGTGCTGGCCGAGCTGGACGTGATCGCCGCCAAGGCGCGCCTGGGCGTCGGCTACGGCGGCAGCCCGGCCGCGCTGGTCGACGACACGTTCGTCGATCTACGCGAGGCGCGGCATCCGCTGTTGATGTTGCGCGCCGCGCAGGAACATTTCCGCGTCGTGCCGAACGACATCGTCCTGGGGGGAGATGCCGCGCGCGTGCTGATCGTCAGCGGCCCCAATGCCGGTGGCAAGACCGTCATGCTGAAGACGATCGGGCTGGCGGCCCTGATGGTGCGCGCTGGTATGCTGTTGCCGGCGGCCCCCGGCAGCCGCATCGGTTTTTTTCACGAAGTGCTGCCCGACATCGGCGATCGCCAGTCGGTGATGGGGGATCTGTCGACGTTCTCGGCGCACCTGGCGAACCTGGCGGCCATCCTGCGCGCGGCGACGGGGGACGCGGCCTCCGCGAGCGAGCGTCGCGTGCTGGTCCTGCTCGACGAGCTGATGGCGGGGACGAACCCCGAGCAGGGGGCCGCGCTGGCGCGGGCCACCCTGGAGACGCTGGCCCAGCTGGGTGATCGGGCGCTCGTCGTCACCACCACGCACGCCGACGCCCTGAAGGCGCTGCCCGAGAGCGACCCGCGATTTCGCAACGCCGGCATGGAATACGATCTCGCCAAGCTGACGCCCACGTTTCGGGTGCGCACGGGGACGCCCGGGCGGTCGTATGCGTTCGATGTGGCGGCGCGCATGGGCATGCCGGCGAGCGTGCTGGAGCGCGCCAAGGAGCTGGCGGGGAGCACCACCGCCGCGCTCGAGGACGTCATCGCCACCCTGGAGGCGCGCGAGGCGGCGCTGGGCGAGGAGACGGCGCGGCTGGCCCAGGCGCGCCTGGAGATGGAGGCGTCGACGGAGGATCAGCGCAGCGCCCGCGAGTCGTTGCAGCGGCGCGAGCGCGAGCTGGCGGTGCACTCGCGCGCCGCCATCGAGGCGGCGGTGCGCGAGGCGCGCGAGGCGATTCGCGCCATCGTGCGCCAGGCGCAGGAGGCGGGCAGCGCGCGCGCCGCCGAGGACGCGCGGGTGGCCCTGGCCGACACGGCCGAGGCGGTGCTGCGCGAGCTCCCCAAGCCGGCCCCGCCGGTGGCGACGCCCGCCGCCACGCTGAAGATCGGCTCCCGGGTGCGGCTGAGCGCGCTCGGCACCGAGGCGGTGGTCGCGCAGCTCCCCGACGAGCGCGGGCGCTTGAAGGTCACGATGGGGAAGGTGACCGTGGGCGTGCACGTCAGCGAGCTGTCGGAGTCGGCGCTGGGCAAGGTGGCGGCGCCGGTCGTCGCCTCGCCGGCCAACCGCAAGGACATCCGTCGCGCCAACGCGCGCGCCGCGGCCCTGAGCGGCGACGCTCCGCCGGCGAATCCCGACGACACCCTGGGGTGGGCGGTCCCGTCGTCCAGCAACACGCTCGACCTGCGCGGCCAGCGCGCCGACGACGTTCGCGACGCGGTCGAGGCCTATCTGGACCGCGCGGCGCTCGACGATCGCTCCCCGGTGGTCATCCTGCACGGCCACGGCACGGGCGCGCTGAAGAAGATCGTCCGCGAATATCTGGCCGCGTCGCCTTACGTGAAGCGCTGGGCACCCGGCGGCAAGGGGCAAGGCGGCGACGGCGTGACCATCGTGGAGATCTGATGGCCCGCCTCGTCTATCTGGCGCGCCATGGGGAGACCGAGTGGAACCGCGCCGGCCGCTGGCAGGGGAAGACCGACATTCCCCTGTCCGACGTGGGGCGGGCGCAGGCCCACGGGTTGAAGGAGCGGCTGGGCGCGCTCGGCATCACCAGCGTCCATGCGAGCGATCTGGGGCGCGCGCGGGAGACGGCGGAGATCGTCGCCGCCACGCTGGGACTGCTGCCGGTCATCGAGGATGCTCGACTGCGCGAGCGCGGCTTCGGCTGCTTCGAGGGGCTCACGCGCGCCGAGTGCGAGCATCACCACCCGGAGGCCTGGGCGAGTTACCTCGCCGATCGCCGCTCGACGCCGCCCGACGCCGAGCCGCAAGCAGAGGTGGTGGCGCGCATGGTGGCGGCGCTGACCGACATCGCCGCGGGCGTGCCCGACGGGGGCGCGGCGCTGGCCGTCTCGCACGGGGGGGCCATTCGCTCGTTCGTGCACGCCGTGACGGGGCAGACGCCGCCGCCCCTCGACAACGGCGCGCTGTTCGTGGCGCGGTTCGACGATGGTGCGTTCGTCTCCGTGGAACCGGGGTAGCTGGGCGGCGGTCCGGGCTGAAAGTCCGTTGGGTACCGCACTTGCGGCGAAAGTCGTCGACCGCGCTCGCATTCAAGCAAGAGCATGTCGCGTCGAGCCATTGGACCTTTTTTCCCAGCGTCCTCATGATTTACGGTTCCGCGATGCAAACCACTCGGGCCTCTTGTCTGACCTTGCTTTGTGCGGGGATCACAATGCTCTCTCCGGTGACCTGCAGCTCGAAGGGACCCAGCATGCAGAGGGTTTCGGGCAGCGGGGCTTCGCCCGGTTCGTCGGGAGGGAGCAGTGGGAGCGGAGGGATCAGCGGGAGCGGCGGAAAGATCGGAAGCGGAGGGACCAGCGGGAGCGGCGGCATCAACGGGAGCGGCGGAGTCAACGGCACCTCCTCGGGCGGCGCCTCCGGGTCCGGATCGGGCGGAGCTCGAGGAACCGGGGGAACCTCGGCAACCGGATCGCTCACCGTCTCGGGCCTCACGATAGCGGCAAATCCAAGGATGAGCCTGGCCTGCTACGTGAGCTGGACGACCGATCAAGCCGCGAATTCAGAGGTTCAGTTCGGTCTGGGCGGATATCAGCTTCACATCGTCGACCCCGCGCAGGTCACGGACCACAAGGTCTACGTTCTCGGAATGCACGCGCAAACGGCCTATCGGATCAAGGCCGTCTCCACCAATCCGACTGCCACCGGCTCGGTAGAGGGAACGTTCACGACGGGGGCGTTGCCCCAGGGAATTCCGGCCGCGGCCACGCTGCTCACCGACGTGCCGAACAAGAGTCAGCGAGGCTGGACGCTGGCCAACATCCAAGCCGGCGCCACGGCGCAAGGCTCGACGCAACGGCCGGCGCTGATCGTCATCGTCGATGAGTCCGCGCAGCCCGTCTGGTACTACGTGCACGGCACGGCGGCAGACACCCGCGGCGACGTCGCCACCACCTGGCTCTCCGCCGAGAAGCACGTGCTCGTGGGCGCCGCGACGGGCACGTCCCCCGCCGAAGTGGATCTCGAGGGCAACGTGATCTGGACGGGCCCGGCGCAGCCCACGGGGCGCGGCGCCGACCCCATGACCCACCACACCGGCAAGCTCTCGAATGGCGATTACATCGTCACGCATGAGGCCAGCGGTGGAGCCGTCGTTCAGGAGCTCAGCCCCCAAAACGCCGTGGTCTGGAGCTGGAGCTTGTTCGATCACATCACGCCGCCTCAAGATGCCAATGATTGGTGCCACCCGAACGCGGCGACCATCGATGAGGTGGGGGACTTCCTCTACCTCAACTGTCGGTTTCAAGGGCTCTTCAAAGCCAACCGCAGCGGCTCGGGTGACGTGATCTGGCAGATGGGGGCTGGCATCGACAGTCTGACGACCGGAGATTTCACGTACCTTCCCACCAATGACGTGCGCATCAACGACACCCATGATCCCGAAGTGCACGACGACGGAACGATCCTCTTTTACGACAACCAGGGCTATGCGGCGCGCACGCAGGGCCAGATGAATGGATCGCTTCATTCCCGCGTCGTCGAGTACCAGGTCGACCAGACGAACAAGCAGGCCACGTTGACCTGGGAGTTCCCGGGAACGTTCGCGGTCGACAGCTGGTACACCCAAAGCTGGTACACCCAGATCTGGGGTGATGCCGATCGACAGCCGAACGGCAACGTGTTGATCACCGCGGGTAACCGTGGTGCGGGGACCGAAACACGCATCTTCGAGGTGACACGAGCGGGAGAGGTGGTGTGGGCGATGGCTTGGCCGACCAACAACGGTTCATACCGCGCGGATCGAATCTCGCCCGCGCTCGCCGCCGACCTGCCCTGAGGTCAAGCCACGGCGCGGGCATCACGCGGGATGCGTACCCTACGGGGCGCCCGGTCCAATGGGCGAATCGCCGTCAGCCGCTCCAATCCACGGTTGATCGCCCGCAGCACGATCAACCTCGTCTGAGGAGGCAGAAAGGGTCTCGTGTCGCGCCGCTATTCGATCGGGCACCACACCGTCGAGATCGGAACGAGCGCGGGGTTGGCCGTCGGGTCGGGGACGAGCGTGAAGTCAGGCTGTCCAGCGGGGCAGATCATATCGGGCGCGGCCCGCCAGCAGGGCAGAACGCTGGACGACGAGTCGCATCGGGGAAGCACGGACTCGCCCGCCAGCGCGCCCGACGACGATCGGGTCGTCAATGTCGCCCGGCAGCTCGAAACGTCCGACACGCCCGTGAGACATGGACCGCCGATCGCTCGCCGGACGGCGGTCGCGATGGCCCCCATTGCCGGGCGGAGGCTGGCCGCACAGATAGGCTCGAAGACCCCGCTGTCGCCGGAGGCGTCGACCCACTGCTTGATGCGGACCGCCGGATCGCCATATTCGAGCGGGCTCGAGCCGGTCAGCTCGCACGAGTGCTGGACCTCCGGTTGGACTTCGCTTCCGACCGCCGCGTTGGCGAAGCCGTCGACGATGTAGGGCGTGGGTGGCCCCGAGATCGCCGCGGCCACCACCGGGCCTGAATTCGGCTTCAAGGCCTTGGTGAACGCGATCAGGTCAGCGACGGTCGTGAGATGCCCATGTGTGGGATCAGTGATGTTCTGTCCCGGAACAACCTCGGGAGGCGTCTCCTCGAGTCCGTTGTCTTCCGCCGACACGCAGTCGTTCAGGGTGACAGGGGCGGCCGGAGCCACGTGCGGGGGCGGCTGGCCGCCGCACAGATGGCCGAACTCGTTGCAGCGGTATCGCTGCAGCCCACCCAGGTTCGACATCGGATCGGCGACCGTGTTGTGGGAGGGATCGAACAGCAACGAATCGGGGTCCACCGAGCAATCGTCCTGGTCGGTGAACATGATGATGGCCAGGACCGCGTCAGCCCTCAGAAACCCCCCGTTGTAGGGATCTCCGCTGCCGGGGTCCTCGCTGACGGAAGGGTACGTGGCCTTCGCCAACGCCAGCTCCGCCGATTCGAACGGGCTGGAGAACTGACAGCCCGCGCTCCCCAGTTGCACCATGCACCCGAGCGTCTCCGCGATCGCGCCATCGAAGTTGGGAGGGCTCTGCGCGGTTCCGTCTCCCGTCTTCAGATAGGTCTCGCCGGCATGCAGACCGGCGCACGAGCCCGCTCCGGGCCCGCCCGGACCTTGCTGGAACTCACCCTGATCGTTGCCCGGGTGGGAGGAACCGCAAGAGGGCACGTTGTTCCATCTGCCTGCCCCGAACGACGACGAGACCACCGCGATGTGCAGATCCGTCGGGACGCCCGTGGGGTCCCTGAGGGCATCCGTGAAGGCGGGGATCGCCTGAGCCAGCTTCGCCTGCAGCGATGCCATCGACGATGAATCATCGACCACGAACAGGACGTCGGCCTTGAACGCCACGGTCGTGGCGAAGACGAACTTCGCGGCCACGGTGCTGGTCGCGGTCGGAGGAGTCGGCCCCGTGGCCGGACAGGTCAGGGGCACGACGACGGAAGGGGGGGCCGCGAGAAAGTCTTTGCAGAGGCAGAGCCGGCGACACGACGCCGGGTTGCCCGGCAGATCAGGCACCGTCTGTGCGCACGCGAAGCCCGTCTCGCAGCGTCTGTCGCCGAGCTTCGAATGATCTCGGAGCTCGCCGCCGGCGCAGTCGGCGTCGCTGCCGCAATCGCCGGTGCACAACGCGCCCGTGTCCGTCGACTTCTCCATGCTGGGCAGAACACACAGCCCCGGACACCCGGGGGCATGGGACGTGGCGCTGAAGAAGTCAGCGTTGGAGACGGACCCGCCGACATCGCATGGGGCGCCGAGCTTGGCGAGGGGGCCCGCTTTACTGCACGCAAACAGCAACGGAACCACCGCCAGCGCGGTCACCAGACCAAGACGTGTGAGCGGCATGGCCCGATTGTATCCACGACGAACGCCGCTTCGCCCCGTTCCGAGGTTGATTCTCGGACACGGGACCGTGGACGAAACCGGCCACTGTCCCGCCGGTCGCCCGGCGGGGAGACAGATCGAGGGGAGTCGGCCGTCAGAGCTGGTGCTGCAGGACGGCCCGGTAGCGGACCTTGCCGGCCTGCAACCGTTCGCGGACCTCGTTGGCGCGCGCGAGCGGGTAAAGCTCGAGCTTCGGCTTCACCTTGCCGGCGGCGGCGAACGTCAACGTCTCGTAAAGATCGGACCGTTCGTCCTGCGAGCTGCCGCGGAGCTGGCGCTGTCCCCACATCAAGACCTGCGGGTTGATGGTGAGCGGCCCGTCGGGCACCCCCATGTTCACGTAGCGCCCGCCGGGGCGCAGGCCCGCGAACGCGGCGGAGATCTGCTTGGCCGAGTTGGTCGTCGACAGGATCACGTCCGCGCCTCCGGCCGCCTGCAGCGCCGCGCCGGGGTCATCTCCCGCCAGCAACACTTCGTCGGCGCCGAACCCGATCAGCTCTGCCTTCTTCTCGGCCTGCCCGGTGATGGCGAACGTCTCCAGCCCGACGGCCTTGCTGAGCTGCAGGGCGA
>DASYCK010000129.1:0-9785 GCA_036500205.1 Polyangia bacterium
ACGGTTCGCCGCCTATTTGCTGGTGGTGCTGCTTTTGGGGCTGGTCATCAATCCGGGGCTCTTCCTGCTGGTGCACGGGTCCGACGTCGCGCGGACGTTCATGGCGACGGCGGCCGTGACCAGCTTCGTGAACCTGCACCACTTCCTGCTCGACGGGCGCATCTGGCGTCTGCGCGAACGGCGGGTCGTGCAGTCGATGGTCGCGTGACGGCGGCGCTACGGGAAGAACGTCGGGACTGTCTGGCCGAGGCGTGAGACGACGGGCAGGCCCAGGTCGCGGCGCGCCCAGACGTGAAAGACGTCGTCGGCGTAGACCCGAACGAAGCCGGCGGCGGGTGTGGACGCGAGCGCCGCCTCCAGCGCGAACGACGGCTGCAGAAGGATGCCCTCCGGGCGATAACGCGCGAGGACCTCGCGCCAGCCGGGACGTGCGTAGTAGAGGGTCACCTGCTCCTCGAGCACGCCGTCCGCGTAGGCGACCTCGTAGCGCCCGTCGAGGCTGACGCGGACGTTGGGGTGCATCTTCCAGCTCACGTAGGCGCCGGTCGCGAACTGGGTGAAGAGGTTGCCGTGAAAGTGGACGCGCTCCAGGTAATCGACGGCGCCCGCCGGATACACGATCCCGGCTTCTTCCTTGAGGTCCTTGGCCTGCGCCGGAATGAGCAGCGTCATCGGGTGGCGCTGCACGGCCAGGATGAGCAGGATCGCCACCACGGGCACGGCGGCCAGCGTGACCGCGCCGGCGAAGCGGCGGCGGGCCACGAACGACTCCAGCATTTCGCCGAACAGGGTCGGCGTGAGGTAGGCGGGCGCGGCGCAGAACCAGGCCAGGACGAACAGCGGCAGGTGGCGCTGGTGACGCCAGGCGGAGTACGCCGTCGCCAGGAGGAACAGCAGGCCGGGAAGCGCGCGCGGACCGCGACGCACCGCCGCGTAGACCACCAGCAGGAGCGCGGTCAGAACCCCGAACACGGCCGCGTGTGCGGGCGTGTTCATGAGCGGCGCCCACTCGGAGATCTTGTCTCGCGGGTAAGAGATGCTGCGCCACCAGCCGAGCGGGTAGTCGAGCCCGTACGGCGTCGCCAGCATCAGGGCCGGCGTCGTCGCCAGCGCCGCGACGAGGTGGCGGATGGGACGGCGGCGCAGGGCCTGCTCGACGGTGTGGCAGGCGACCGCGATGAAGCCGACCACCCAGCCGCCGTGGAGGTTGATCCAGAGGATCATGAGCGCGACGTAGCTCAGCAGGAACCGACCCGGCCGCGGCTGGTCGTGATCGCGGTCGAGGATGGTCAGGAAGATCGCGACCAGGAGCAGCGTGTAGACGCCCGCGCGAATCGTGGTGAATCCGATGTCGCCGAGCGCGATGGCGAGCGGGGCGCAGAACGCCACCACCACCGGCGAGGCCCGGCGCAGCGCGAGCCTGGCGGCGACGGCGAAGATCGCGGCCGACAAGATCCAGCGGACCGCCATGACGCCCGTGGCGCCCAGGCCCATCGCGTAGAAGTACATGAGCGCGCCCGAGCCCCACTCGTGGTGCACGACGGGGAAGACGGTCGGCGTGAAGGCGAAGACGTCGCCCCGCGGGAAGACGCCCGCGCGCAGCCACTGCCGGAAGAGCGCCATCTCGTGATAGCTGTCCGGGTCGAAGACGCCGCCCCGGTCGCTCAGCCGCTCGACGAAGAACGCGCCCAGCATGCAGGCCGCGGCGAGCTTCCAGTGGCGCGCGAGCCCCGAGATCGGCGCGCGCCCATCGCCACTCGTATCCAAAGTCGGTATCTTATCACGAGAGGTTTTTGACCTGGTTCCTGTCGGCGGGCCCCACCCGGGCGAGAAGCTGAGCGGCTGGACGACGAGAGGTCTCTCGTTCGATCGCCTAGCGATCGGTCTGCTGTTCGTGGCGATCGGCGTGCTCGCGCTGCTCACGCCGGCCCAGCCGGACACCTTCTGGCACCTGCGCGCCGGCGCCGACATCTGGCGAACTGGGAACGTGCCGCGGGTGGACCTCTACTCGCACACGGCTTACGGCCAACCCTGGCCGGACCACGAGTGGCTGTCGCAGCTGCTCATGTACGGGGCCTTCTGGCTGGGCGGCGGGATGCCGGGGCTCGAGCTCGGCGCCGCGGCCCTCATCCTGGCGGCGGCCGCGGTCGTCTATCGACTGATGGTCGGACCTCGGCTGACGCGTTTCGTGTTGCTGGCGGTCGGCCTCCTCATCACCTCCAGCGCGTGGACGCTGCGGCCGCAGCTCCTGACGCTGTTCATGCTGGCGGCGCTCGTCTGGCTGGTGGCGCACGAGCGGTTCGTTTTTCTGCCGCCCTACTTTCTGGTCTGGGCCAACGCGCACGGCGGGGTCGCGCTGGGCGGCGTCGTGCTGTTCGGGTGCTGGGTGGCCGCTGTTCTTCACTGGTGGTGCACCCGCGCGGCCGACGCTCGCCGTCGCGCCTGGCGGCTCGGGCTCGCGCTCGCTCTGTCGGGACTGGCCGTCGCGGCGACGCCCCTCGCCTTTCACCTCTATCGGTTCGTGGTCACCTCCGCCGCGCGCTCCTCCGCCGTGCAGATCGCCGAGTGGTTCATGTTGCGGCCGGACTCCCTGTACGGCGTCACGTTCTGGGGCGCGACGCTGGCGTTCGCCTTCTTGCTGGTCACGCGCCGCAAGGCGCTGGCCGCCGGCGAGTGGACCGATTGGGCCGTGGTGGCGGGCGCGGTGGCCCTGATGCCGCTGGCGATCCGTTCGGCGCGCAACATCGGTCCGTTCCTGACGCTGATGATGCCGGCCGCCAGCCGCCTGCTCGGCCGGTCGTTTCGATTTCGGCTGAGCCGCCGCCCGAGGCCGGAGAGCGAGGACCATCCGGCCTTCAACCTGGCGCTCCTCGGCCTGGTCGGCGCGGGCGCGGTGGTCGCCGTCGCCCTGGTCTGGAAGGCGCCGCCGCGGCAGCTCTACTGGCGCCCGCTCGGCGCCGGCGCGGTGCAGGCGCTCGACGGCTGCCCCGGCCCGCTCTACAACCGTTACGCGGAGGGAGGTCCGCTGGTCTGGTTCGCGCCGCAGCGCCTCGACTTCGTCGACGGACGGCAGGATCCGTTCCCGTTCTGGCTCCTGCGGCAGAGCTTCGCCGTCGAGCAAGGGGCGCCGTACCAGGAGCTGTTCGCGCGGTTCGGCGTCCGCTGCGCGTTCCTGCCGGCGACCTCGCAGCTTGCCCTGCGCCTGCGCGACGACGGTTGGTCCCCGCGCTATCTCGACACCGACTGGGCGGTACTGGCCGCCCCGCGCTGACCTACGTACCTACTTACTTACTTACTTACTTACCTACTTACTCTTGCCCGAGAGGGTCGCGACGGCCTCCAGGACTTCCTTGGCGTTGACCACCGGATCGACCTTGGGCCAGACGCGCGCGATCTTGCCGTCCGGACCCACCAGGAACGTCACGCGGGCGGCGATGTTCACGCCCGGCATGACCGACGGCACGCCGTAGGCCTTCTGCACCGCGCCCGAGGTGTCGGCCACCATCGGGAACGGCAGGTGGTAGTGCTCGCGGAAACCCTGGTGGCTGGCGTCGCTGTCGCGCGACACGGCGAAGACGGTGATCCCCTTCTTGGCGTAATCGCCGGAGGCGTCGCGGAACGCGCAGGCCTCCTTGGTGCAGCCGGACGTCTCATCCTTGGGATAGAAGTAGACGACCGCGAAGTGACCTTTCTGGCCGGAGAGCTTGAATGTCTTGCCAGAGGCGTCGGTCCCGATCACCTCCGGCGCCGCCGCGCCCACGGAGAGTAAGGAATCATTGGCGTGGCTGCGTGCAACGACCAGCAGCAGCGCGCCGACAGCGAGCAGTCCGATCGCCACGAGCTTCTTCATGCTCGGGTCATAGCACCTTGCGGAGGAATTGGCCCGTGTAGCTGGCGGCGACCCGCGCGACGTCGTCGGGGGTCCCCTGCGCGATCACCTGGCCGCCCCCGGGGCCCCCTTCGGGGCCGAGGTCGATGACCCAATCGGCGGTCTTGATGACGTCCAGGTTGTGCTCGATGACGATGACGGTGTTGCCCGCTTCGACCAGGCGGTTCAGCACCGAGAGGAGCTGGGCGATGTCGGCGAAGTGGAGCCCGGTGGTCGGCTCGTCGAGGATGTAGACGGTGCGCCCGGTTGATTTCTTGGCCAGCTCCTTGGAGAGCTTGATCCGCTGCGCCTCGCCGCCCGAGAGCGTGGTCGCGGACTGACCGAGCTTCAGGTACCCGAGGCCGACCTCGCGCAGCGTCTCCAGCTTCTGGCGGACCTTGGGGATGTTCTCCAGGAACTCGCAGGCCTGGTTGACGGTCATGTCCAGCACGTCGGCGATGCTGGCCTGGCGGTAGCGCACCTCCAGCGTCTCGCGGTTGTAGCGGCGGCCGCCGCAGGATTCGCACACGATGTAGACGTCGGGCAGGAAGTGCATCTCGATGCGGATGATGCCGTCGCCCTGGCAGGCCTCGCAGCGGCCGCCCTTGACGTTGAACGAGTAGCGCCCGGGCTTGTAGCCGCGCGCCTTCGACTCGGGGAGGTTGGCGAAGAGATCGCGCACGTGGGTGAAGACGCCGGTGTACGTGGAGGGGTTCGAGCGCGGCGTGCGGCCGATGGGCGCCTGGTCGATGTCGATCACCTTGTCGACGTGCTGGAGCCCCTCGAGCGCCTCGTGGGCCTCGGGCGGCGCCTTGGCGTGGTGGAGCTTGTGGGCCAGCGCGCGCAGCAGCGTGTCGATGACCAGCGTCGACTTGCCCGAGCCCGACACGCCGGTCACGCAGGTGAGGACGCCGATCGGGAACCCGACCGTCAGGTCGTGCAGGTTGTGGCCGCGCGCGTGCCGCACGGTCAGGGCGCGGCCGCCCGACTGGCGGCGCTGGCGCGGCACCTCGATCCCCTTGCGCCCCGACAGATAGGCGCCGGTGAGCGACTGGGTGTTGCCGGCGATGTCCTCGGGCGTGCCGGCGGCGACGATGCGGCCGCCACCCACGCCGGCGCGCGGCCCCATGTCGATGACGTGGTCGGCGGCGCGGATGGTCTCCTCGTCGTGCTCGACGACGATCACGCTGTTGCCGAGGTCGCGCAGCCGGGTGAGCGCCTCCAGCAGGCGCGCGTTGTCCCGCTGGTGCAGGCCGATGGACGGCTCGTCGAGGATGTAAAGGACACCCACCAAGGAACTGCCGATCTGCGTGGCCAGACGGATGCGCTGCGACTCGCCGCCCGACAGCGTGGCGGCGGTTCGGTCGAGCGACAGGTAGTCGACGCCCACATTGTTGAGAAACGACAGCCGATCGCCCCCCTCGCGCAAGATTCGCCCGGCGATCTCCTTCTGCTTGGCCGACAGCGAGAGGCCCTTCAGAAAGTCGTGCGCCTCGCGGATGGTCAGCGCCGTCATCTCGGTGATGCTCTTGCCGCCGACCCTGACGAAGCGCGCCTCCTTGCGCAGCCGCGCGCCGCCGCACTCCTCGCAGATCGTCTGCGACATGTAGCGGTGGAACTCGTCGTAGATCGCCTCGAAGTCCTCCTCGCTGGTGCGCCCTTGCTCGCGCCGCCGCCGCTCGTGCTCCTCGAACCGCCGCCGCAGGTTGGCCAGCACCCCCTCGAACTCGCGCTTGAAGCTGTGCTTGCGCCCGTTCTTCTCGAAGCTGAGCTCGACCTCTTCCCCCTCCTTCCCTTCCAAGAGCAGCTTCTTGGCCTTCTCGGGCAGCTTGTTCCAGGGGGCGTACTGATCGATCTCGAACTTGGTGCAGACGGCGTCGAGGATCTGGTGGAAGAAGACGTTGTTGCGCCGCTCCCACGGCTCGATGGCACCCTCTTTGATCGAAAGCTCCTCGTCGGGGACGATGAGGTCGGGGTCGAAGAACATCTTGGCGCCGATGCCGTCGCAGGTCGGGCAGGCGCCGGCCGGGTTGTTGAAGGAGAACAGCCGCGGCGTGATCTCCGGATAGCTGATGCCGCAGGTGGTACAGGCGAACTTTTCAGAGAAGAGCAGGTCGTCCCCCTCGAGCGGCGAGACCTTGACCACCCCCTCGGTCAGCTTGGCGGCCAGCTCGATCGAGTCGGTCAGGCGCTGCCGGATGCCGTCCTTCTTGACCAGCCGATCGACGAACACCTCGATGGTGTGCGCGGCGTTCTTGGCCAGCGCGGGCGGCTCGGCGAGCTCGTGCAGGTCGCCGTCGATGTTGGCGCGCACGAAGCCGTCCTGGCGCAGCTTGGCCAGCACGTCGGCGAAGTCGCCCTTCTTCTCGCGGACGACCGGCGCCAGCACCGAGAAGCGCGCCCCCTCGGGCAGCTCGAGCACCCGGTCGACCATCTGTTGGATGGTCTGCGAGGCGATCGCCTGCCCGCAGCTCCAGCAGTGGACGGTGCCGACCCGCGCCCAGAGGAGCCGCAGGTAGTCGTAGATCTCCGTCGCCGTCCCCACGGTCGAGCGCGGGTTGCGCGACCCCGTCTTCTGCTCGATCGAAATGGCCGGTGACAGCCCCTCGATCGAGTCGACGTCCGGCTTGTGCATCTGGTCGAGGAACTGTCGCGCGTAGGCCGACAGCGACTCGACGTAGCGGCGCTGCCCCTCGGCGTACAGCGTGTCGAAGGCCAGCGACGACTTCCCCGATCCCGACAGCCCCGTGATCACCACCAGCTTGTCGCGCGGGATCTCGACGTCGATGTTCTTGAGGTTGTGCTCGCGCGCGCCCTTGATCTTGATGCCGTGGGTCTTCTTCATGCTGCGGGTCGGATCCGTGACGCGTCCCTGGGATGGCGGACGCAGGTCCAGAGCGGATTACGACCGCCTATACCCTATCACGGGTCGTTGAGCCGTCGGGCGGTGATATAATCGAGGCGTGAGCGAATTGGAGGGGAAGAGCCGTGCCGAGGAGCGGCGGCTGACCTGGGGATCGGGGGTGCAAAGGGCGGGATCGGATGCGGTGGCGTTCGATCTCGAGTTCTGGGCCGGCGTCTCGCCGTCCGACCGTTTTGACGCCATGCTGGAGATGGCCAGGGCGTCCCTGGTGGCGCAGGGGGAAAATGGAGATCTACCCCGACTTTCGCGATCTGATTGGGGCGTTCGCCGCCGCTGACGTTCGCTACCTCCTCGTCGGTGGCTACGCGGTCGGTTTTCACGGCCGCCCGCGTTTCACCAAGGATCTCGATCTCTGGATCGAAGATTCCGAGGAGAACCTGCTTCGCCTGGCCGAGGCGCTGGTCAGCTTCGGCGCGCCGGGCAACCTCGCCGACGAGCTTCGGCGCGCGGAACCGCTTGACGTCGTCTGGATGGGCCGCCCCCCGACACGGATCGATCTGGTGAAGGCGATCCCGGGCGTGACGTTCGCTGACGTCTACCCGCGACGAACGACGTTCGCGTGGCACGACGTCTTCGTGGCGGTCATCGGCAGGAACGATCTCATCGCCGCCAAGAGGGCATCGGGACGAGATCAGGACCTGCTGGACGTGAAGGTCTTGGAGGGCGCGGAGAGACGGCCGTGAGGCAGCGTCGGCAGGCGCTCCCAGCGAGTCTGCGTGGCGGGGCTGCTCCGGCGTACTGTCCGTGGATGAAGAGGCCTTCGCTTTTCGTCCCGGCGTTCACCGTCTTGGCCGCGCTCGGCTGTGCCGGACCCTCGGCACGGATCGAAGGATTCAAGACGGGGCGCTTGCAAACGCGCGCGACCGCGGATCTCAAGCGGGGGATCAACTTTGGCGACGCGATGGACGCGCCCAACGAGGGGGACTGGGGGTGGACCATCTCGGCGTCGGACTTCCAGACGGTGCGCGCGGCGGGGTTCGACCACGTGCGCGTGCCGATGCGCATCTCGTCGCACGCCGGTGTCACGCCGCCGTACGCGATCGAAAGGAAGTTCCTGCACCGCATGGACTGGGCGGTCGGCGAGGCGCTGTCGAACGACCTCGGGATCATCGTCGACATGCACCACTACATCCCGATGATGCAAGCGCCGAAGGTGCACGCGGACCGGCTGGTCGGGCTGTGGCGGCAGATCGCCACGCACTACCGCGGGATGCCGCGCGCGGTGGTCTACGAGGTCCTGAACGAGCCGACCGACAAGCTGACCGCCGAGGTCTGGAACCCGATCCTGGCGCGGGTGGTGGCCGCCATCCGGCAGATCGATCCCGACCGGCTGATCATCGTCGAAGGGGCGCACTGGGCCTCGGCGAAGGACCTGCGCGACACGCTGCAGGTTCCGGCGGACGACCCCAACCTCATCGCCAGCTTCCACATGTACGCGCCGATGTACTTCACGCACCAGGGGTTCAGCTGGATGGAGCCCTGGTACCAGACGCGCGGCGTGACCTTCCCCGGCCCACCTCCGGCGCCCGTCACCCCGGTCGCCGCCGCCGACGCGCACGCCGAGGGGCACGAGTTCTTCCAGCGCTACAACACCGAACCGGCCGAGACCAACCCGGGCGGGCCGGCCGCCATCATCGAGCAGATGGAGATGGCCGAGGCGTTCGCCAAGCGGACCGGGATGCGGGTCTACCTGGGCGAGTTCGGCGCCGGCGTCAACGGCGACGTCGCCTCGCGCGCCCGCTGGGTCCGCACGGCGCGAACGGAAGCCGAGAAGCGCGGCTTCGGCTGGGGCTACTGGGACTTCTGCCGCAACTTCGCCGCCTACGCCCAGATGGCCTTCACCGGCAAGTGGATCCCCGAGATCAAGGCCGCGCTGGTCGAGTAGATCGGGACCCTCAGAGGGTCCCGCGCCCCCGCTCGACGCGATCCTGTTCGCTGGCTTGCTCGCCGGGGCGGGGCCGTCACCGTCTCGTACGCCTGGGCCGTCGGTCGTTTACAGGGCGTAACGTCCATCCCCTGCAGGCGCCCGTCGCGCGGGGTTCTGGGTTGGCCGACGTCTTGCGTTTCTCGGGGGGGAGATGACAGTGCGGGGCTGGGGGCTGGGGCTGATGGTTGTGCTGCTGGGCGGAGTGGCTTCGGCTGAGCCGGCTCGGACCGGTCTCGGCGCGTTTGATCAGGAGATGGGGTCGACGGGGCGGGTGGGCACCTATACGCCGTCCGCCGCGAGCCGAATCGAGCCGGCGCCGGTCGAGCCCGACACTGCCGCCCGCGTCCCCGAGCTATCGGTCGAGCGTCCCGCGGTTCCCGACCACCCCAGCGAACCGCCGCCCGCGCTCTCGGAGGAGGAGATGCGGCGGACGGAGGCGCCGGTGAACGCCTGCCGGGTCGAGGTCGCCCGCCGCCGTCAGATCTCACCCCAGAAGGTGGCGGCGAACGAGGTCATCGTGCGCTTCACCGTCGAGCCGAACGGCCGTGTCCGCGACGCCGAGACAATCTCCGCGCCAGCCACCGATCTGGAGATCGCGGCCTGCGCCAAGCGCGTGCTCAGCGAGTGGCTGTTCGCCAAGCACGCCCACGGCCAGATCACGCTCGAACGGACCTATCACTTTCACTAGCTAGCATTCACTAGCTAGCGTTCACGAGCTGACGTTGACGAGCTGACGTTCACCAGCTGACGTTCACCAGCTAGCGTGCGCGCGCGGCCAGGTCGAAGGCTGCCAGGAAGCTCTGGGCGCGCGCCCGGCCGGTGCCCGCGATGTCGTAGGCGGTCCCGTGGTCGGGCGAGGTGCGGACGAACGGCAGCCCCAGCGTCAGGTTCACGCCGTCGTCGAAGTGAAGCAGCTTGAGCGGGATCAAGCCCTGGTCGTGGTAGAGCGCGACGACCGCGTCGTAGTCGCCGGCGGCGGCCTGGCGGAAGACGGAGTCCGGGACCAGCGGACCGTCCACGATCGCCCGCAGTCCGGCCGCGCCGAGGCGAGCGCGCGCTCTCTCGAT
>DASYCK010000130.1:0-1792 GCA_036500205.1 Polyangia bacterium
CGAGAAAGTGGTCACGTCGACGCCAGCCGCCGCCCCCAGCGCCGTGGCCGCCTTCTTCAGGCGCAGCGCGTGGACCCCCTCGTCCAGCACGTGTTGCAGCCCGTCGAGATCCATCCGCTCGGCCCGCCGGCTCTTCAGCATCTTGCGGACGCCGATGTACTCCATCCGCGACAACGTGTTCACGAAGCGGGCGTGCAGCCGAGGCGACGCGATGAGGCCCCCCAGCAAGGTGCCGAGGCGTTTCGTGTCGGGATGAGCGGCGCAGGCTTCGACGTATTCGTGCATGATCTGGCGCCTTGGCGCGGGCACAGCCTACGCGGGCGGCATCCGGGCGGCAAGGTCGGCTCGAGGCCAAACAGACGCGGAGATTTGCCCTCGCGGATCGGGGCCTCGCCGCTACAATCGCCCCATGTCAACGCCAGCGCTCAAACACAACAGCTACTTCGACGGGCAGGTGCAGAGCGTCGGATACGCGCGCAACGGCCGGTCGGCCACCGTGGGCGTGATCGCCGCCGGCGAGTATCACTTCGGCACCGACGCGCCCGAGCGCATGACGGTCGTCAGCGGCGAGCTGTCCATGCGACGCGACAGCGGCAGCTCCTGGGCGACCTACCCCGCGGGCACCGCCTTCGAGATCGCCGGCAAGAGCGGGTTCGACGTGCGCGCCACCGAGGCGGCGGCTTACCTGTGCGAGTTTCTGTAGGCCCAACCGCCAGCCCCTTGGGCGAAGCCTCGCCACTCACAGATCGTTGGGATCCTGCCCCGGTCGCCACTTGATGCCGCAACCGATGCTGGGCACCTGAACGGCGGCCGGCTGACGTCCCGCCAGCAGCGCGTCGACGGCGGCGCGCGCGTCCCGGCCCGTGGAGACGACGCCGTTCCTGGGGCGGCTATCGTCGAACTGGCCGCGATAGGCGAGGTTCCCCGCCGCGTCGAAGATGTACAGATCGGGCGTGCAAGCGGCGCGATAAGCCTTCGCGACGGCCTGCGCCTCGTCGTACAGGTACGGGAACGGGTAGCCCGCCTCGGCCGCCTCGCGCGTCATCGCCTCGGGGCTGTCGTCGGGATGGGTGACCGCGTCGTTTGAGCTGATGGCCACCACGCCCACCCCGCGGGCCGCGCAGTCGCGACCGAAGGCCGCCAGCGCGCCGCGGATGTGCTTCACGTACGGGCAGTGATTGCAGATGAAGATCACCACGCCGGGCCTGCCCGCCAGCGTGGCCGACGAGACGACCTTTCCCGAGACGGTGTCGGGAAGTTGAAACGCCGGCATCGACGTCCCGAGCGGCAACATGGAAGAAGCAACGGCCACGGCAGTCTCCTGGTGCGAGGTTGTCCGGGAAAGCTAACCCGCGAACCGCGCGACGTCGATCAAGGCTTCGCGGCGGGGAGCGGCGCCGCCACGGCATCCAGCGATTCGCCCTCGACGGCTGCGTCCAGGAACATCACCTCCGTCGGCTCGGGGACGTCGCGCAGGATCCCGACGTGCACGAAGTTCGGGTTGTCCCACAGCGTGCGCGCCGAGCCGTGGTCGACGATCTTGGTCCCGTCGAACCAGACGTCCACGAACCCGATCGCCGGATCGGTCGACCAGACGACGTGCATGGCGACGCGATGCCAGCGGTTCGGTGAAACGAGCCCCGGCGCCGTCACGTGGACATGCTCGGCGGGCAGCCGGGTCACGAAGGCCAGCGTCGTCCCACGCACCTCGAACGCCATGAGCTGCTTGTAGCTGGGATACGACTCCCAGTACCCGATCTGGTGACGCGCCTCCGACAGCGCGACCGGCACG
>DASYCK010000131.1:0-3781 GCA_036500205.1 Polyangia bacterium
CTCCGCCGCCTCGTCACGAATCGGCACGGGGCCCTTCAGGTGCGTCATGCGCCCCTCGTCGATGCGCACCGTCGGCGGGTGTCCGTACACCAGCGTCGGCAACACGGTCAGCCCGGCGCCCACCTGGGTCAACGTCAGGACGATGCGCGGCGGAACGTCGCGCACGATCGCGGGCACGCGGCGTGTTCGCACCGTCACCAGCATGCGGCTCGCCAGCTCGGGCAAGGTCTTGGTCGCCAGCTCGCCGACGGCGGCGGCGGGGACGACGCGCACCTGGGGCAGGTGCTGCAGATACGCGCCGGTCAGGTCCGTCTCCGCCAGTCGGTGCAGGGCATCGCCCGCCAGCACCACGCCGGCCGCCAGCACCTCGGTGACCCGCGGATCGCGGGTGATGGTGATCGTCAGATCGTCGGTGGGGCGCGGGCCGCGCTCGCCGATCACGGCGGTCGGTCGCAACAGCTCCTCGGAGATCGCGACGGGGCGGCCGTCCAGGCTCACCTGGCGCGCGCCCACCAGGACGGCCAGCAGCGCCTCGAGCTTCGTGGGGGGCAGCAACCCGCGCGCGCCGCTCTCCAGCAGCAGATCGGCGCGCAGATCGAGCTGTTCCAGATGCAGGTCGGCGGCGTCGGGGCGATTGCGCAGGACCGTCAGCGACGCGTCGACGAGGGTCTCCGTCAGCGCGCCGTCCGCGCCCCGGCGCACCAGGGCGCGCGTGACCTTCAGCCCGCCGTCGGTGCGCGAGAACCGGTAGGCGATCCGCGCCCAAGCCGTCGCCGTGGTGGCCAGACCCGCCGCCGCTTCGCCCGTCTGCGCCAGCGCCAGCGCCGCGGCGACGATGTGATCGCACGGCCGCATCCGCCCCGCGCAGTCGCAATCCCAGTCGAGCTGGGTCGGGTACAGCACCACCGTGGGCGCCACCGGGCGCCCGGGTGCGCGCACCCGCAGCACCACCTCGTCGGCGTCCTGCGACTCGACGGCCACCGCGTCGGCGCGCGACAGCTTCACGCCCGACGACCAGATCCCGGCGGGCGCCGCCTTGCGCAGGGCCTCGACGAGGGCGTTGGCGGTGTCGGCGCTGCTCATGGCGTGAGGCTACCGAAGCGGTCTTGCAAGTAAAGGGAGCTCCAGCGCCGCTCACCATGCACTAGCCACCTCTAGCCAGGCTGGCCTTGGACCTGGAACCGCTCCGCCACCGCCAAGGCTTGCAGATCACCGAGGTGGTCCTCGACGATGCGTTCGAGGATCTGCGGATCGATCGACTGATAGTTGTGTACGGCGATGTTCCGGAACCCGACCATCTTCCTGAGACGGGTGGCCAGCTCGGTACCGATGACGGCATGTTTACCAAGCAGTACGAAGGCCTCGCCGACGTCCGCCGGTAGGCCATACCCCTCGGTCGAGACGACGTGGGTCGCGAGGTCGATGGCGGCCTGGGCGGCCCGCGCGAGATTCAAGACGGTGATGTCTTCGATGTCGACCGGCGAAAGAACACCGCCACCTGACCGTATGTGCTGGATACGGTTGATGCAGCGGTCGATGACGGCGATCTTCGCCAGGACGACGTCACGTTCGACCATGGGCAATCCGTTGAAGAAGGGTCTTCTCGGCCTCCCTGCGAACGATGCGGATGTCCTCGTAACGACCCGGCAGGTGCGCCACGAAGTCGATACGGCGGCGAGGTTCGTTGTCGGCGACGAGGCGACCGTTCTTCAGGGCTTGATAGGCAACGATGGGTGACGCGCCGTCCAGGTCGACGACATCCACGGGACGCCCACCCAGCTCACGGAGCTCGGCGCCGATATCGATCAACTCGAGCGAGGTCGGACGCCTGCGGAAAAGAACCGCCAGATCGATATCGGAGTCGGGCCGGGCCGTGCGGGTCTGCGAGCCGAACAACCACGCGGCGGCCACGCCCCAACGAGCGTCGAGCCGATCGACAATCGCCGAGACGTTCGCCTGCAAATCCATTGCATCCCAGGGTACCACGCGGTCGGCGTCCGCCTGGCGGGCGGTCACCCGGCCGGCCCGCTCGATCGCCGCTTCCCGAATGGGCCGGAACGGCCGTGATCTCGGGTAATTCGGTAGCCGTGGTAGTTTTCTGGGCTGCCCGGGAGGGTCCCCATGCACATAGAAGAGCCTGCCATGACCAAATATCCCCGTTTTTTCCGCGGACCCGTGGTCACAGGGGCGCCGCGTGCGGCGCTCGGCTTCTTCCTCGTCTCGGTCTCGCTGGCCGCGCTCGCTCCCGCCGCGGCCCAGGCGGCCGTCACCGAGCCGCCCATTCCGCCCGCCACCACCGGCGAGTCCGTTCCCAAGCCGGTCCCGGCCGCCGAGATCCAGGTCGAGACGGCGCGCGGATTCTCGACCATGGCCGGCACGCTGAACGGTCTGTTCCAGACCCGCGGCGAGACGCTCGACTACGTGAAGGACGCCCAGACCGCGCCGGGCACGTTCTCCCCGCAGTGCGGCTTCGAGGGCACGCTCGTGCTGCGCGGAGGCGGGTGCCACGTCGGTCTCGGCTGGTACAACGTCACCGCCGGCAGCACCACGCCGCCGCCCCAGAACCAGATCTACCAGCTCGTCCCGCCGACGTTCCCCATGTGCCCCATGGTGCTCGATCCGACGATGATCTGCTGCGACGACACCGAGCTGTGTCCGCTGGCGATCTACGACACCACCCAGGCGCCCCAGCACCGCTGGAGCATGCCGCCGTTCTCGGCGAACAACATCCGCACCGACACCCGCTACAAGGGGGGCTTGATCGGCTTCGTGCTGATGGGCGCCGGCTCGAACACGCAGTGCAGCCAGAACAAGTATTCGCAGATCGAGCTCAACGACGTCTCCCCCTCGGGGCAGCCCTGGATCGGCGCCGTGGTGTATCAGTCCACCGTCGATCCCAGCTCGTACTACCTGGGGTTCGAGGATCAGCCGACCACCACGATGAGCTGGAAGGGGCAGAACAACAACAACGATGGCGACTTCAACGATTTCGTCTTCTACGTCAGCGGCATCACCTGCAAGGGGGGCGGCAAGGCGTGCGACACGCAGATGATGGGCGTGTGCGCGAACGGCGTCACGCAGTGCTCGTCCGGGGAGGCCATCAGCTGCACGCCCATCGTCAAGGCCAGCGCGGAGATCTGCGACGGCCTCGACAACGACTGTGATGGCGTCGTCGACCAGGGCAGCAACCTCTGTCCCAACAACCAGGTCTGCGACAAGGGGAAGTGCGTCGGCCAGTGCGGCACCGGCGAGTTCCAGTGCGCGCCCGGGCTGACCTGCGACAACGGCTACTGCAAGGACCCTTCGTGCCTGAACGTCGACTGCACCGTGCCGGGGCAGATCTGCGTGGCGGGGAAGTGCCAGGGGGGCTGCGACGGCGTCGTTTGCCCGCAAGGGCAGGCCTGCGTGTCTGGCGCCTGCCTCGATCTGTGCGCCGGCGTGTCCTGCACCGGAAGCCAGGTCTGCGAGAGCGGAATCTGCGTGGCCCCCTGCGAGTGCCGCGGCTGCGACACGGGGCAGGTGTGCGCCGGCAGCCATCACTGCCTCGACACCGGGTGCGACAAGCAGACGTGCAACACGCCCCAGATGGTGTGCGTCGGTGGCTCGTGCAAGGACGGCTGCGCCGGCGTGATCTGTCCGGGCGGGCAGCAGTGCGATGGTGGCGTCTGCGTCCAGGTCGCCCCCACCAGCACCGGTGGCTTCTCGGGCACCCTCACCGACGCGGGGAGTGGCAGCGGCGGCCTGGGACCGGTCATCATCACGGGCACCGGTGGGCGGTCGG
>DASYCK010000132.1:0-20491 GCA_036500205.1 Polyangia bacterium
AAGAAGAAGAAAGGGGCCGCCGCAGCCCCCGCGGCCATGCCCGCCAAGATCACCGACGCCGATCTGGCGGCGGACGCCGCGCAGTTCGCGACGAGCCCGGCCCAGCTGGGCACCGCGGGGCGCGGCATCGTGCTGTTGATCGCCGCCAGCGGCGAAGGGCGCGCTGATTTTTCGGAAGCCATCACACGTCATTCCGACATGGCTGGGCTGGTGGCCACCGGGCTTCCCGTGGGCGTGTCGCTGGCCGAGCGCTATCGCCCCGAGCTGGCGTTCGTCGACCTGGGCGTGGCCAGTGTGCACGCGTTCGACACGATCCGGACGCTGTCGTCGCTGTCGTCGCGCGCCGGGCGCCGCTGCCGGGTCATCGCCGGGACGTCGAACGTGACCGACGGGATCGAGAAGTCGGGCGTCATGGCCGGCGCGGCGAACGTGGCGCTGTTCCCCTTCGCGGCGCACCTGTTCCAGGGCGAGCTCGATCGCCTGGAAGAACGCCTGGGGCCTCGCAAATCCGCGCGCCGCTAGGGCCTTCAGCGGGGTGGCCTGACGGGCCGACGGCCGAGTCCTGGATTCCGAGAAGTCTCTCCTGTAAGGAGTGCGTCCATGCGTCGTGAAGTCCTGTCTTATCTGGCCTGTCCCAACTGCGCGTCAGAGCTGAAGCTGACCTCGGTCGCCCTGGAAGAGGGCGACGGACACGTGATTTCGGGCGAGCTGGCCTGTGCGGCGGGGACCTGTCGCTTCGACGTCACCGACGGTGTGCCGGTGTTGATTCGCGGCCACGTCGATCCGCTGAAGACCGAGACGGCGGCGCGGTTCGCCGAGGAGTGGACGCGCTGGACCGACCTGCGCGACTACTACGAGCGCCAGTTCCTGGGCTGGGTCGGCCCGACGTCGCGTCACGACTTCGCGGGCAAGCTGGTCTTCGAAGGGGGATGCGGCAAGGGGCGCCACACCGATCTGGTGGCGCGCTTCGGCGCCAAGGCGGTGGTGGCCATCGATCTGGGGGAGAGCGCCCTCATCGCCTTTCGCAACACGCGCAAGCTCCCCAACGCCCACGTGGTGATCGGCGATCTGATGCACCCTCCGGTGCGGCCGATCTTCGATCTGGCGTTCTCGATCGGCGTTCTGCACCACCTGCCCGATCCGGCCGACGCGGCGCGGGCCGTCGCCTCGGTGGTTCATGACGGTGGGCGCATCGTCTACTGGGTCTACGGGCTCGAGAACAACGAGTGGATCACCCGCTTCGTCGATCCGGTGCGCAAGGCCGTGACGTCCAAGATTCCGTACGCGCCGTTGCGGGCTCTGTCGGCGATTCCCACCGTGGCCCTGTTCGCCGCCATCAGGTTGCTGTACGCGCCGGGGCTCGACGGCCAGGGGCCCAAGAACTTGCCCTACAGCTCGTACTTCTCGTCGATGTACGAGTTTCCGTTCGACGAGCTGTACTCGATCGTCTTCGACCAGCTGGTCACGCCGGTGGCGTTCTACTTGCCACGCGCCGAGGTTCAGTCCTGGTTCGACGGCGCCGGCTTCAAGGACGTCTCCTTGCGCTGGCACAATCAGATGAGCTGGACCGCCACCGCGGTGGTCAATCGCCCGGCCCGGTCGGCCGCCATGCCCGTGCAGTCGGTCGGCTAGCGGGGGGGAGCCCACAGCGCGCGCACGATCGCCGTCGCGTGCTGCTCGGTCGGCGAGGGTTGCCGTCCGTAGCGCGACAGGCCCGCCAGCAGCACGGCGCCCAGCAGCAGCGCCGTCCCCACGCGAACCGCCGCCGCGCCTCTGTCGCGCACCCCGGTGGCCAGCGCCACCACCGTCGCCGCCGCCCACAGCGCGGCGACGGGCAGCAGCGCCCACCCGCGCGGCAGCCCCAGCAGATGCCCCAGGCCATACGGCACGTAGCCATCGCGCCACAGGGGCAACGTCAGGTCGAAGACCGGGTTGTCGAACGCCTCGGGATAGTGGGGATAGGTCGCCGCCGACAGCCCGTTCAGAAACACCGACACGACGAGCAGCGCGCCCAGCAGCGCGTGCGCCCAGAGGGTCCGCCGCCCGTCGACCGGGAGATCCTTCCAGGCCAGCACGAGCCCGGCCACCAGAAACGGCGCGATGCCCGCGATGTAGCGGGGCCCGACGCACCAGCCGCCCCGCCAGTGGGTCATCCCGGCGAGAAACAGCGTCAGCACCACGCCGGCCAGCAGGCAGACGACGACCTCGGCGCGTGGCGGTCGCCGCACCCGCCACAGGGCCGCGCCCAGCCCCACCAGCAAGAACGGTGAGAACGCGAACAGCCCGTAGCTGATCGAGAACAGCGACGTCCCCAGCGCGTCGAGGTGCGGGCGGGACAGGCCGAAGAAGCCGCTGCCGTGATCGAAGCGGGCATAGAGCTGATTCTCGAGGTGACCGTAGGGGAACTGCCAGGGGCGCCCGAACAGGGCCGTGTGATACGCCCCCAGCGCCAGGGCCAGCGGCAGCACGCCGAGCACGAACCACAGCGCCGCCGCCCGATGGCGCCACAGCGTGTAGCCCCCCAGCACCAGCGCCACCAGGAGCAGCTGGTACTCGAAGAGCACGGCGGCGCCGGTCAGCGCGCCGGCCGCGGCCAGGCGCGCCGGCGTGGCACGCTCGTCCTCCCGCCAGCCGAGCGCCATGAACGCCGCGCCGGCCGCCATCGCCGCCTGCGCGTGACCCACGAAGAGAATGCCGTACGGGTAGAGCATCGTGCCCAGGCCCAGCCCCACCGTCAGCAGGTCGCGCGCGGCGGGCGAGCGCGTGCGCCGCTCCACCCAGCGGCCGAACGCGAACAGGAACACCATCGCGCACGGAATGACCGAGAAGAAGCGCAGGCCGAACGTCGTCGCCTGCTTGGTGGGGGAGGGCCAGCCGGCGGCGTGCCACAGCTTCGTCTGCAGCCAGAGCACCGGCACGCCGAGAAACGACGTGCCGGGGGCCTTGCTCGAATACAGGTGACCCCCGCTGGCGGCCTTGTCGTCGACGTAGCCCCACTGGTGGACGACCCGGTCGATGGCCAGCGTGTGGTCCTCGACGATGGCGCGGGTCATCCACACCCGCACGTTCTCGTTCGGGTTGTCGAGCTGGGGGAAGTACGGCGACACCGACAGATAGGCGAGCGACACCAGGATCCACACCAGATGCCGGCGCGCCGCGCTCTCGCGCGGCCTGGGGACATCCGGTGGGGAGGGGCTTCGCTTCACGCTCAGAAATTCGGCAAGAAGGAGATGAGGACCACGAACGGCGGGCGGCGGAGCGTCAGCTGCCCGTCCTGGGGCGACCCCAGCGAATGTTGCCCCAGGCAGACCCGATCATGGCGGTTCAAGGGAATGGCGAGGTCGATGGACAAGAGTTGCTGATGGACGCCGAAGGCATCGTGCAGGACCCGGAAACTGTAGCCCACGTCGTAGAACAGATCGTCTTTCCCCACGCCGAAGCCGTCGCACGACGAGATGGCGCCCGCCTCGACGAACAGATTACCGCCTAAGCCCCGCACCGAGGTGAAGTGAGCGATGTTCCAGTCCAGATCGGACACGTAGCGATCGCGCAGCTCGAGCCGCGCCACCCCACGCCCGCGCCCCAGCAGCTCGTCGATGCCGTACCCGCGCAGCCCGCTGGCTCCACCCAGGTGATGGAGCTGCGCGCGCGTGCGAAGGTCCCCCAGCGTTCCCCCCGCCTGAACGTCGACGGCCAGCACATGCCCGGGCAACAGCTCGAACAGGCGCACCAGCTCGGCGCCCGCGAACAGCTGCGAGAGACGCTCGCCGCTCTCCAGCGCCGTCAGCGTGTATCCGGCATCCACCTCGAAGCCGACGGCGTGCCACGGATCGACGATGTAATCGCGATCGTCGTGCTCGACCAGCAGATCGCCCGACAGGCGCCAGCCTGGCTCGGCGGGGGCGCCCGCCGCCACGCCGAAGGTGGGGTTGGGGCGCTGGATGCTGAGCCCGAACCCGGCGCCGCTGGTGAGGCGGTTCGTGTCGGCCTGCCTGCCGAAGCGTCGTTCGTAGGAGGCGCTCACGCCGGCGTCGATGGCGGGCGAGCGGGTGACCAGGAGATCGAAGGCGTTGCGCAGGTCGTGCTGGGGCTTCAACGTCACGGCGGCGGCGAACGATGCCTGCAGCGCCGAGACGTCCAGCAGGGCGCCGAAGCCGGTGTAGATGAGGCGCCAGCGCCTGGGGATGCCGTTGTCGACCAGCGGATCGTCGGCGGGGTCGAGCGATCCGACGGCGCTCTCGCTCAGGCGGTGGCGCGGATCGAGCTCGACCGACGCCAGCCCCGCCGGCAGGTCCAGCTCGAAGCGATGGCGGGGGCCGGGGTCGCTCCAGACGAGCTCGTGCGCGGCGTCGTCGCGCTCGACCACCCGAAGCTCGACTGGCTCGCGTACCTGCGTCCCCTGGCGTTCGACGTCGATGGCCACGTGCACGCCGCCCGACGGCAACGGCGTGCGAACGACGGCGGCGAGCCGGTAGTTCACGCGCGGGGGCTGACCGGACAGCCACTGGGTCCAGAACCAGCCGAGCGGCGCCCCGAACACGCGCTCGGCCGCCTGCCGCAGAGGAAGGCGCTGGCCTACCACGAGGTGGGCGACCTGCGCGACGCCCGCCGCGCCCAGCAGGTCGAGCAACTTGGCGTAGATGAATCGCCCTCCCGGGCGCTGGTGCGAGAACCGGCGGACATCGTCGCGCAGGACGTCGTGGTCCTCGGCGTCACCGAAGTAGCTGGACGATGACGCCAGCAGCGGCGCGTAGATGAGCTGATCCACCGCCGGCAGGAACGCCAGCGGACGCAGCAGATCGCGCGCGAGCTCCCGCGTGCGAAAGTGTTCGAGCGTGAAGCTGTCCGCCAGGTGGGCGGCGAGGACCTCTCCGGACAGCGCGGCGTCGCGGTCGGGCTCGATGTGCCGGAGCGTGCCGTCGAGCGCCGCCGTGAGCACGGCGCGCACCAGCTCGAGGCGGTGGTACTTGCGCACCCGCTCGAGCGGGAAGATCTCGAACAGCCGGTCGGAGACCAGGATCACCTGGCCATGTACCGTCACCAGCTCGTTGCGCAGCGGCGCCTCGACCAAGGTCAGCGCTCGGGCGCCGGCGTCGGGGGGGCCGAGGCCCTGCGCGGCCAGAAAGGCCAGCGCCTCGGTCGCCGCTTCGAGGACGAGCCCGGCGCGATCCTCGCGGACGTAAGGAAGGACCTCGTCCTCCGAAGGCGGGGGCCGGGCGTCCCGGTACAGGTAACGCGCGCTGAAGCCACCCACGGAGATCGTGTCCGAGCGCAACGCGCGATCGACGACCAACGTCACGTCCTCGACGTCACTTCCCTGGGCCGTGACGGGCGCTCCGGTCGCGCGCGCCACCGTGTCGCCCAGCACGACGTCGCTGCCGGCGGGCGCCGTCACGCGCGCCAGAAAATCGATGCGGTCGGCGGGGGCCTCGAGGGCGAAGCCGTTCGGCCCGCGCGCCACGGGGAAAGGATAGAAGCCCCCCATCAGGCGACAGCGCGCGCGGGCGCAGCCGAAGCCGCCCAGCCGCGCGGGGATCTCCGTCGTGAAATCGAGGGCGACGCGAATCGTCTCCCCGGGCGCGATCGCGGCGGGCAAACGGACCCGCAGCAAGGTGTCGGGGCCGACCGGCGAAGCTTCGAGCCGAAGCGCCACCCCGCTGGCCCGCGCCGTCTGCACGTGGATGGCGCCCGGGGAAAAGCCGTTCGGATAGAGCCAGTGGAAGCTCACGTCGCCGAGCGCGACGGGGCGCGTGGCGAGGCGATTGGGATACAGCCAGAACAGCAATTCGATGAGGGGCGCGCCGCTTTGATTTGCGATGGTCCACGTCGCGGTGCCCGACACGCGGTGCTGACCGGGATCGATCGTCGCCTCGAGATCGAGCTGGGGCCGCGACGATCGGGGCGCGGCGCGCGCGGTCGTCGCAGCCAGGAGCAGCAGCACGAACGCGACGCCGCCGCGAGCCGCTCGGTGGCGCGGCGAACCCGTCATCACGGGCCGAGCGGGCTGGGTGAAGAATCCTCGCTGCCGGGCGGGCCGACGGTGCGGCTGCCGCCGATGGCGGTGGGGCTGGCGGCCGAATCGGGGCTGCTGGGATCGGCGGCGCGCCGCTGCCCGGACGTCTTCCGCGCGCCTGGCGTCTCGGGATCCGGGGCGTCCTCGTAGTCGACGCCCGCCTTGCGCACGTAGTCGACGATCGGCTTCTTCACCTGCCCCATGACCCGACCTTCCGTCACCACCACCGGCACCGGCTTGTCGAGCTCGTAGTAGTAGCCACGCGTGGGGATGGCGTAGGCGTAGCTCTCCCCGTCGACGGTGAAGCGCCGCCTCAGGTGCAGGGGCACGGCGCCGATCCGCTTGAACGTCCGGTGGCGCAGCACGAAGTCGAACAGCCGCACCGCCCGATCGTTCACCAGCCGATGACAGCCGTGCGAGAACCGCCGCGCGATCGAGGTGTAGTCGTCCGAGCCGTGGGTGCGGATCTGATTGTCGAACCCGCCCCGATCGATGTGAATCGCCATCACCAGGCCGTAGGCCGATTGAAATCCCGGCCCCATCACATCGGTGTTGACGACCGTCTGGGGTCCCTTGTCGCGATCGAGCACCTTGCGGGTCAGCAGGTCCTTCACCGGCGTGCCGTCGGGCGGGATCCACACCGGGCCGGCCACGATGTTCTTCCAGACGCGATTGCCGACGTCGCTGTTCTTGTACTTGTAGTAGACCTTGCCGTTCGTGTGCAGCTCGCTGCGCCACGAGCCGATGGTGGTCCGCCACGCCACCAGCGGAATGCGCTGCCCGTGCCAGTGCGCGAACAGCGTCAGGTGCGGGTAGCGGGCGCGATGCTGCTCGATGGGGCGCCCCTTGGTGTCGAACGGGAAGTCGTACCAGACGTCGCCGCGATCGATCTCGGCCGACAGCTCCATCGGCCCGCGACCGCCCGCCTCGTAGTACGGCGGCAGGGCGGGGGCGTGAAAGGCGACCCGCAAGGTGGCCAGGCCGGTGGGGCCGTGCTGGCGCAGGAACGCGATCATGTCGCCGCTGCCAGCGACATGAATGGCGGCCAGCAGCGCGTTCACGTGATCCTCGATCAGATCCGGCACCGGGTGCGGCTGGCCGTCCTCGCCCTTGTACGTGGCGGGCGCGTCGTTCTTCGTCGTCGAGCCGTCCTCGACGATGCCGGCGGCGTCGGCGAGCCGCTCGGCCAGCACGCGCTTGAAGGTCTCGTAGTCGAGGTCGAGCGGCGGTCGCGACAGAGTCCCCTGCGTCTCGCCTCCCAGCAGCCCCCAGCCGAAGATGTCGTTGCGGCGCTCCCAGGCCGCCAGCGCCTCGTGGGTGGGAAGATCGAAGCTCCCCGGCGTCATCCGGGCCCGCGGCGACAGCAGCCCCTCGCAGACGAGAAACGCCTGCACCGCCTTCACGGCCCGCAGGCGCTCCTGACCGCGTGACGTCCGCGCCACGCGCCGGCTCACCTTCGGGTCGGCGTCCGCGCCCAGCGCCGCGATGGCGGCGGCGCGGTCGCCCGGCTTCCAGGTGGCGGGGATGGGGACGACCGGCCCCTTCGTTCCGGGGGCCCCTCCGCCCGACGCAGTGCCGGCGGGCGTGCCGGCCGCCTCCTCGCGCCGCTCGATCTCCTTGTCCAGCCAGTCGGCGTCGCGCAACGCCTCGGCGTGGTCGCGCTTCGCGTGCTCGCGATCCAGGTAGCCGACGTTTTCGCCCAGCGCGCGCACGCTTGCCCAGTCGACGCCCAGCTCGCAGGCGCGCCGGGCTGGCGCGCGGTCGGCCTCGATGCGACTGGCCAGCACCGGCAGGGTGGGGGGGATGCCGAACGGCTCCAGGAAGTTTCCTTCCCCGGGCCGCAGCGGCTTGCCGTCGTCGTCGATGCGATCGTTGGCGAGCTCGATGAACGTCTTGCGGTACCCGTTCGGCTTGGGCGGGTTGCGCTTGTCGTCGCCCCCGTCCTGGAAGATGTACGGCGCCCATCCGTCGCCCAGGTCGACGCTCAGCAGCCCCTGGCGGCTGGCCTCCTCGGTGGTCATCGTCGTGGCGGGCGCCCCCGCGCCCTCCCCGTAGACGTACACCTCGTCCGCGCCGAGCGGTGGCAGCGGGACGCGCGCCGGGATCACCGGCTCAGCGGGAGCGATCGCGGCGTCGGCGCCCGCGCCCTTCGTCGCGGTGGCGGCCGCGTCATCGTGGCGGGGATGGCGCCCGCATCCCACGGCCGTCGCGAGGGCCAGCACCAACACGCCGCCAGGACGGACGCGTGCAGTTGGCTTCACCACGCCAGCATAACTCGGCCCCGCCGGGGTCGCCGTCAATCGCGGAAATTCACGAACTGCAGATCGATGCCGAAGTCGCCGCCGCGCACCAGCTGGATGGCCGCCTGCAGATCGTCGCGGTTCTTCCCCGTCACGCGCAGCTCGTCGCCCTGGATCTGGGCCTGCACCTTCACCTTGGCGTCCTTGATCGACTTCACGATCTTCTTGGCCGTCTCGGTCTCGATCCCCTGCTTGATCTTCACCAGCTGTCGCACCGTCTGGCCCCCCGCGGGCTCGACGTCGCCGGGATCGAGGCAGCGCTGCGAGACGCCGCGCTTCGACATCCGCTCGCGCAGGACCGTCAAGGTGGCGGTCGCATGCGGCTCGTCCGAGGTGCGGATGGTGATCCCGTCGGGCGTTCGCTCGATGAGGCTGTTGGTGCCGCGAAAGTCGTAACGCTGGGCGATTTCCTTCTGCGCCGTGTGCAGGGCGTTGTCGAGCTCCATCAGATCAACTTTCGAGACCACGTCGAAGGACGGCATCTATCTCCTCGGATGGGCGGACGGCGCGCTAGGGCGCCGGAGAGCCTTCGGGCAGCGGGGCGGTGGCGACGTTCTGCGCGGCCACCGCGGCCCGCGTCGCCGCGAAGCGGGTGCGCTCCTCGATGTGCAGCCAGGTCGGGCGCACGCGCGCGATCAGCCACTCGAGGGCGCGGAAGAAGCGCAGGCCGTTCAGCACCGGGTTCATCCACCCCACGGTGATGCAGTAGTGCTTGTCGTGCGGGGCGGCGTGGTGAATCTCGTGATGGCGCGGCGACAGGATCAGGCCCCACCGCTGCAGCGGACGTGCCGGCCAGGGCGGGGACTCCTCGTGCGCCCATTTGTGGAACTGATTCGTGGCCACCACGAACAGCCCCAGAAAGGCCACGAACGTCGCCACGAAGAAGCCGAACCCGGCGCGGGGCGACAGCAGGAACGCCAGCAGCAGAGGGGTCAGGACGACGATGCAGTTGTTGCCGTTCGTCTCGATGAAGTCGTGGGTGGTGATGTCCCTCTGATCGACGTGATGCTCGCGGAACGGACGGATGAAGTTGGGCCCCACGAAGGGGACGCGTTCGTGCCCGATGGTGTCGCCCGCCCAGTGGACGACGCCCGAGATCATGTCGGAGGCGACGTAGGAGACCAGCAACGTCAAGGCCATCCCGACCCAGCCGCCCGGAGTGTCGACGGTGCGCCCCACCCGGACCCCGAACCCGATCAGAAGACCGAACACGGCGGCTATCGACACGATCTCCACCGCCCGATGCCGCCGCGAGTACCCGTATGTCGTGTCCGTCGTGCTCACCGTCAGCCTCATTATAGGGGACCTCCCCACACCGACCGCCGATATTTACCACAACCGGGGCGTGCGGAAAGCTGGCCGCCCCCGGCCGGAAAGGGGCGGGCGACGCCGCGCGGCGCGTGTTAACCTTGATCATGAACAGGGCGGAGAAGATTCCCGCCGGATTCTCGGCCCGGCAGCAGATCGCCCGCACGGCCACCCTGGCCTCGGTGATGCTGGCGGCGGCGATCCTGGTGGGGCGCCACGCGGCGGCGCGGTCCTGGCTGCTGCTGCCGGCGTTCTGGATCTTCGCGAATTTCTTCGAGTGGACCGTGCACCGCTTTCCCATGCACCGCCCGCTGCAGCCGCGCCTCATGTACCGCAATCACGCGCAGTTGCACCACGTCGCCTTCGCCGACGGTCAGATGGCGATCGAGAGCCCGCGCGAGCTGTGGCTGATCATGATGCCCTGGTACACCATCGTGATGCTGCTGGTGGCGGCGTCGCCGGTCGCCATCCTGGCCGCGCTGCTCGGGGGGCTGCCGCTGGCGGGGATCTTCTACGTGGGGGCGCTCAGCTACTTCGTCTTCTACGAGACGCTGCACGCCCTCTATCACCTGCCGGCGGCGACGCTGGCGCGGGTGGGGCTGCTACACCCAGGGGGGCTGTTCTCACGCCTGCAGGCCCACCACACCCATCACCACGAGCTGCGCCGCATGGCCCACGTGAACTTCAATGTGACCATCCCCCTCGCTGACACCGTCTTCGGCACCCGCGAACGCCGGTCGGACGACCAGGAGACGGACGTCCGCCGTCAGTGATCGCGCGCGTAGATCTTCGCGGTCGCGCCGCCAGGGAAGGCGCTGCTGCTGACGAGCTTCAGCGCGCGCGGCTTCTCGAGCCCGTCGAAGATCGCCAGTCCCTTGCCGAGCGCGACGGGGTGGATGACGAGGCGGTACTCGTCGATGAGATCGTGTTTGATGAGCTCGCGCGCGAATGTGGCGCCGCCGTAGGCGATCAGTGACTTGCCCGGTTGGGCCTTCTGCCGCGTGATCTCTGCGACGATGTCGTCAGCGACGATCGGATCGCGCCACGATTGCTGATTCTTCCTCGTCTCCTCGGGAGACGCGCTCTTCAGCTGCCTTTTCTCGACATCGGCGTTCGCATCCCTGAGATTCGGTGGAGGGGCCGCGCGCGAGACGGCGTCGAAGTCGATCTTTCCGGAGCGCGAGAAGACCAGCTTGGGAATCGAGTTCATCGCCGCCGCGAAGGGATTGGTCGAGCTCGGCCAGTAACTGGCCATTGACTCGAATGTCTTTCGTCCCATGACGTGGAGGCCCGCTTGCGATATCGCCTCGAGCTCCCAGATCGTGCAACCCTCGTCCAACGTCTCGAAGATCCAGTCGGACTCGCCGTTTGGACCACCGACGAAGCCGTCGAGGGACAGGTCCATCTTGAGGATGAGCTTCCGCATGTCGCGCTCCTTTCGGGGGAGCGATTTGCAAGCGGCAGGCCATTTTCCGGCGCGCCGGTTCCGCACCGGCGTGAGCCCGAAAACGCACAAGGCGGTCGGCGCGTCACGGCGGCGTCGCCGCCTGTCACGCCCTCGATACGCTGATGGGACCTCGTCTGTCCGAGGTCCCCGAATTGTCGCTCAGTGAATGCTGGGCGCGAGCTTGGCCGCTTCCGCCTTCGTGCAGACCTTCGTCGACGCGTTCACGCTGACGAAGAAGCCCTTGCCCGGCATCCACAGCCCGGTGGCGTTCGCCATCATCGGCGCCGCCTTCGGCGACTTGGCCTTCTCGGTGAGGAACGCCTTCCCGATCTTCTTCCACGAGAAGAACGGATCGTTCGGCTCGGTGGGAACTTCCTTCTGCGCCGGCGCGTACACCTGCACGAACGAGTCCTCGGGCTTGGTGCCTTCAGCCTTGAAGACGTACTTGCAGGTCTCCTTCGAGCCCACCTCGCCGAGGTAGGTCGCGTCCGATTCGCCGCAGGCCTTGAAGACGGCTGCCTTGGGAAGATGCGCCATCACCGCCGGATCGCAGCACTTGCCGCCGCCGAACGCCTTGCAGTTCGTGGGTGCGCCACCCCCCGCGCCCCCCGCGCCAGCGGTGGCGGCGGCCGGCTTGTCGGCCAGCGCGCGCCGCGCGTAGCCCGCGCCGAAGGCGACCATCGCGGTCAAGGTCAGGGTCATCGAGAGCAGCTTGCGGGTCGTCATCGGGAGGCCTCCTGGGGTCGGTTCGGCGGCTGAAGCTACCAAAAACACCCCCGGTTAGAAACGCACCCCGTCAGGCCCGCCCCGCGATCGAGCCCCGGCGGGGTCCGAAATGTTGCGAGACGGTTGACACCTCCGGGCCTCGCGAGTAGATCAGCCCCGCGCAACGCCGTCGGGTAGTTCCCCGACAGCGCTCCGTCCGACAGAACACCGTCGGTGAAAATTTGGGGTGGTAGTTAAGTCGGTTATAACGCCGCCCTGTCACGGCGGAGGCCGCGGGTTCAAGTCCCGTCCACCCCGCTTCGGAAGTCCCTAGAATCACATGGGATTCCAGTCCGGCCCTACCGCCGGTTACGTTCGGTTCGGGATCGCGGTACATTCCCGGTACATTGGGAACGCTGGGTGAACCATGGCCCACCTGATCGCCCGGGGCACCCGCGCGGTGCCGCGCTGGTACGTCGCCTACGTGGACGTGGACGGCGGCCAGAAGACGCGCCTGCTGAAGGGCGTGGCCACGAAGGCGGACGCCACGCGCTTGATGCGGGTGATCGAGGTTCGCATCACGGAGGGCAAGCCGGGCATGGAGCGCGACGCGCCCGAGCCGGCCGCCGAGCCCGGCGCCGAGCTGGTGGCGCCGCTCATGGAGCGCTGGCGCGACTCCCTGACCAACCGGAGCGCGGCGAACGACCGGTCGCGCATCACGAAGCGGCTGCTACCGCGGTTCAAGGGGATGACGGTCGCCGAGGCGGCCAGGGTGCCCACCGTCATGGCGCTACTGGACGAGGCGGACGGCGCCAGCACGCACACCCAAAGGCACCTCCTATCGCTTCTCGGGCGCTTCTACGGGTGGCTGATCGATCGCGGCCTCACGGAGATGAACCCGGTCCGGATGATCCGGCAGGGCTCGCGCCCGAAGCCACCCGCGAAGAAAGACGCCCCGTGGCTGCGCGACGAGACGAAGGTGGCCGAGCTGATGGCGAAGCTCCCCGAGCCGGTAAACCTGATGTTCTATCTCGGGAATCGATGCGGCGGGCTCCGCATGGGCGAGATCGCCGGCCTGTGCCTCCGGGACCTGGACCGACTGGACGAGGGCCTCATCGTCGCGCGGAAGAGCTACGGCGGCTTTCTGAAAGAGGACAAGCACCTCACCGGGAAGAGCAAGCTCGTGCCGGCGGCGGACGACGCGCCCGAGATCCTCGGGCCGTGGCTGGCGCGGCGGCGCGCGGCGGGGGCGGGCCCGGACGATCTCCTGTTTCCCTACGTCCCGGCCAAGCCCCAGAACCGGCGGCGCGCGGCGGCCGGGACCGCTGGCGGCGTCACGTGGGCCGGCTGGCGGAAGGAGCACCTCGAAAAATGCTGGGAGGTGGCTGCGAAGGCGGCGGGCGTCAAACTCGGCTGGTACCAGTCGACGCGACACACCTGGATCTCTCGCTCGCTGGAAGCCGGCGCGTCGCTGGATGAGGTGAGCGCGGCCGTGGGGCACTCGTCCCCGGTGGTCACGCGCCGCTGGTACGACCACTTCGTTCGCGAGCGCTTCTCACCCGCGCTTCGACTACCGATCGCGAAGGAGGTCGGCGCGACGGAACCGAAGCGACCGGCCGACCCGCCGGAAGGGGATCAAGGTCCCACGGTCCACTCGCGCTCGAAGCGCGGCCGGCGTCATCCCGAGTAGCGCGGCGGCCTGGCGCGTGTCCATGAGCGCGTCCGGATCCTTCGGAGCGGCTCGGGGAGGGGCGGGTGGCTCCGCAGGCTCCGGCCCCACGTCCATCTCCTTCGCCACCTCGGCGGCGCCGTGCTCCGCCTCTCGAAGCAATCTTAGCTGGGGGAACCGGTCCACCCCGGGATCGATCGGCAGTGTGACACCCGAACTTTACCCCTGTCCCGGCTCCCGAAACTACCGGGTTCTTTTTCGAGCGTCCCAATCTTCCAGGCAAGATGTCCACCGAATCATGTAACTGCACTGAGTCCGCCACCCGTCCAGGAACCTGCGACCACTGCCGTCCGGAGTCTGGCGACCGCGCCCCGGCCGTCACGACGTCGCCAGCGCCGCCGCCCGCCCGGCGCTGCAACCCGCCCTGTGATGGCAGTGGGTGCCGCTGGTGCGCGTAGCCCGCGCCCTCAGACGTCCGAGCCCCACCGGCCCGCCGCCGTCAGGTCGATTGCCTCCGAAGCGCGCCGCCGGAGGCTCGGGGCTGGTGGGAGAGCCGCTATCCGGGCTCGCTCCGCCGCGCGGTCGGCTCGGCGGGCTTCGTCGGCCGCCTCGTCATGCACGCCGTTCTCGTCGATGAACCTCATGCCCACGGTCCCGGCCTTGCGGACCGCCGACACGGGGTGAAGAAGGGCGCGGACCTGATCCCGAAAGTCGGCGTCCTTGATGGCATCCAAGAACGCCGTCTTCTCGGCGGCGGTCACGACACCCTCGATCGGGACGATCGAATCGAGGAGATACCGCAACACCACACGAGCACGGCATCTTCGGAATCGACGAGGCCGAGCATCTTCTCGGAGTCGAGGGCGCCGACCTTCGCCGGAGCAGTCGGACGGACGGGGCGAAGTGCTTCGCGTGCAATCCGAGCCATCCATGACGATTCGGCGGCCGCCTCGGCGTGCGCGGCGTCGGCGAGTAGCTGGAAGGCCCTCACCTCGTCGCCGCCGGACGCTTCGAGGAAAGAGATCACGACCACCTCGCCTTCCAGCGCGCGGCCGAGTCCAGCGCGCGAACCATGGCGCCCCAATCGGGCTCGTCGAAGTCGAGGAACCCGCGGATGATTCCGTGAACGCCACGCATCACGGCCGCCACCTGGAATCAGCGAGATCGGTGGGCCAGGACGGCGCGGCCTTCACCGCGGACGCGGCCTTCACGACGGGCGGCCGCTCCGCCATGGTGATCTTGGTGATCTCGACGTTGTAGCCCTCCGCCGCCGCCTCGGCCACGACCCCTTCCAGAGCGGCGGCCGCGCGCTTGGCGGAGCGCCTCGCTTCCTCATGGACGGCGGACGACGCTCCCTTCGCCACCTGGACCGCGACCTTGACCATGGCGATTACCGATCCCGATCGCGACGTTCGGACACGCGCTGCGCCCGCGCGACCGCGCTCTTCGAGAAGTTGCTCGGGCCGTCCGTCGCGTTCGGGCGGGTGGCGGGGCCGCCGAACGACCCCGCGAAGCCACTCTCCAGCCCGCGCGACACGTTCGCCTGATCGGCGTCCGCGCGCTGGGTGTCGCTCGCCAGGTCCATCGGCCACACATAAGGCTGCTCGTGCAGCGCGGCCGCGCGTTGCGGATCGATCGAGGAGACCCGTTGACCCGTCGACCAGTCGTCGATCGTCACGGAAATCCCGGTTGAAGTCTCATCGAAATTGCTGGGCATGCTCGCGACCGCGTCACGAATGGCCTGCACGTTCGCGATCGTCCGCGCGCGGTCTTCGCCTTCGAGCACCTGGGACGCCGTCATGCGGTTCTCGTCACCGGGCTCGAAGACGAAGAAGTCCCGAGAATACGCGTTCGAGGAATCGACGGCTGATTTTGCGATCGCATCCTTTTGAAGCTTCGCCACGTCGGCAACGAGCCGCGCATTCACCACGGAATACGCCTCGGAAATCGTGGTGCAGCCATCGGAGATCAGATCCCGAAGCTTTGCCATCGCCCGCCGATGGGACTCCTTGAGATTGACGGCGTTACCGGCCTTCTCCAGGGTGACCTGGAAGTCCATTGCAGCCTCTCGAACCGACCTGATATTCAGACCCATGGTGGTCTCCTTCTTTCGCGTTTCGTGTTGAACCCAAACGGCGGGCTTTTCTCATATTTTACCACGGCCTATTTCATTGCGGCACCGCTTTCAGTCGTTGCGCCGATTTCATTGTCGGCGTTCGCGCCCGCTGCGCCGCTTTCGTTGCCGCGCTTCCGGCGAGGGCCTCGGGAACGCGACGGGATCTTCCCCTCGGCGATCAGCCTCTCGACTATGGCGCGCGACGCGCCTTCGCCAATTCCGAAAGCGACAGCGTGCGCAGATCGATTCCGTCCGTAATCATTGATGATGGCCTGGCGGAACGCCTCCTTGACCCCCTGAATGGCGCCGACGCGATCACGATCTAGGGCCCATTCACCCACGCGATCGCGCCGATCGATCGCGTCTTGCCGGCGATCGATCGCGCTCTGACGAAGATAGTCCGCGTGGCGGGCCTTGCGCGCGATCGCGTGGGATCTCTCTTCCTCGGCCTCGCGCTCGGCCGCGCGGCGGGCGCTCTGCTCGATTTTGTTTGCGAACAATACGGTGGTGGGCGGGATGCGTGTGATCGTCCCCTCGGCCGCGCGGGCGGCGAGAAGCGTGGCGCGGGCGGCCGCTCGGGCCTTCTCTTGCGCGAAATCGCGAACGTGTGCGACGTACGGAACGATGGGGTGATAAAGCTCGGCGTCCGCGAAATCGACCTCTTCGTCTTCTCTTGGCCTCGGAGGGCGGCCGAGTCGTTTTGTTTGGACGACGGGTTCGGCAGCGGGTTCGGCTCGATTGTTATGGAAAATTTCTAGAAAGCGAGCCCGCGATGGGCTGGCGGGGCGTGCGGCACGTTCGCGCGCGTGGGCGGCCGCCTTCGCGACGCGTTCGACATTAGCGGCTTCGCCCCGGGCGGCGGCGCGCGCCGTGGCGCTTGGCAAGCCCTCGTCACGCGCGATGCCAGAAACCTGCTGATTGGTTAGCCCCACGGCGTTACCGATTGCACGGTCCCCCATGCCCGAGCGGATCAGCTCTATGACACGAAGACGTTGATCGTCGGTGTAGGCGGCCGCGTTTTTCAAGCTGGGGATCAAGCCCAGCCGGATCAGCTCGCGACGCATGCGAAGCGCGCTACCCTCCGGAACGCCGAATTGGAGGTGAGCCCTGTCGCGCGCCGCGCGCGGGTTCTCTATCAGCCACGACTTCAGGCCCTCGTCGTCGCGCGCGGGTGCGCCGTCGGGCTCGGTCGGTTCGGGCGCGACGTCGTTCGCCGCGCGCGCCTGCAAAAAATCCTCGATCTGGGCCTCGCGCGTTTGCACGGGGGCGGTGATCGGAGCCACGTCGACGGCGCTCATGGTGCCGCCTTCCCTTCGGCGGCCGGCGTCGCCGCACCTTCGGCGCCCGCGGCGGCCTCTCGCCTGGCGCGCCTCGCGTGGTATTCGAGCGTCTCCCGGCGGCGGGTCGTGTTCTCCATATTACGAATCGCGCGCTTCAGCTCGGCCATCGCCGAGCGCTCGGCGGCGCGCGCCTCGATCAGCTCGGGCGATGTCATGACGCCACCGACAGGCCGAGGATCGCGCAGACGAGATCATGCTCCCGATCAGCCGCGTGCAGCGCGGCGCGCGCCGACGAGAGGGCGGCTTCGGCCTGGCGCAGAGCCGTCTCGGCGTCCCGTACCCGCACGCGCGCCGCGTAGTCGGCGGCCGCGGACCGGCGGAATTGGCCCAAGCCGAAGTCGCACCGGGCTATCTGGAGCGCGTCTTTCGCCGCGGTCACGGCTGCGGCCGCTAGTTGGTTCGCGGTGCGCGCGGAATCGGCGGCCGCGAAGGTGGTCTTGAATTCTGCCGGCGGTGTCATTGTCCACCCCTCAGCGCTCGCGCGATCCGTTCAAGCTGGAGCTGTTCCAGGGCGGCGGGATCACCGTGAATTTGCTTGCAGACCTCCGCGTGCGAACACCGCGAGTCGAGAGCTTTCTTGCTTGCGGCGCGTTCGGCGGCACGCAGCTCGCGCACCCTGTCCGCCAGCCTCTTCACTTCGAGGTGCGCGGCGTACGCGGTGGCGGCATCGCTTTCAGCCTCCGCGCGACCGAGCGCAGTTGAGTGCTTGAGGTGGGCGCGTTGCAATGCCTCCGTCGCTTCGAGGTGGGCGTCTTCGTCGCGCTTCCGGTTGGTGAACGTGGTCTCGAACTCGTTCTGTGTGGTCACGTCATGCTCCTTTCTCGTTGGTTGTTTGTGATCGGCCGAAAATCCCCGTCGGGATTCCGTCGCCGACGACGATCTTTCGGTCGATCTCTCTCAGGACCCCGGCGGCGATCATTGAATTGATCGTCTTGTAGATCACTTGTTTGTTACCTCGTACCATCATGTAGATTGCTGGCCGGCTAGCCGCTCCACCAAGGACCGCCGCCCTGATCTTGTCTTCCTTTCCGGATTGAGCCCTGCTCTGTGTGCTTTCGCTTCGCGCAACGATTCGATCGAGCGCCGATGGTTCTTCCCGAAAGATCCCGGTGCTCCCGTCGAACGTGAACCCGACCGGTCCGCTTTCTCCGCCTCGATCCTTCGCGCTCATGATGAACGCGTCCCTCGTGAGAGTTCCTTCTTCACGAGGCATCGTGATCAGGACGAGCACCTGCCCAGCGTCGTATTCAATGTCGCCACTTTCTTTGGCAAACGTCTTGTAGTCTTCGGGCTCCAGAGAGATGGGCTTGCCGTCACTCTTCAGGTGATTCGCCCGCGACGTCGACGAGACGACCAAGCTCGCCCAATTGTTTCGGACGGCCACGAGCCGCAGCTTTTTCGAGAGCGAACCGACGGTCATCCGAACGGACTCGTCCGAGACCCGAGCGTAGTCCTGCAAGTAGTCCATGATCACGAGCGGCTTCGTGCCCGTGAGCGCTTCGACCGCCTTCGCCTTCGCTTCGACGAACCCGGCGGGATCGGCGACGTCGTCGATGTCGGCCGTCGACCACGTGTAGATTGGAAGCCCTTTCAACGCCATGGCCACCTTCGCCGCTGACTCAGCGGGATCGCCGAATTCAAGTTCCCTGATCGGCCGGTTGGAGGCGATCGCGGCAGCGCGTTGTACGTTCATCTTTCGGGTCAGCTCGGACCCGATTAGGACTACAGGCGTGCCGGCCCGCGCGACGTTGATCGCGACGTTCTGCGCGGCCGCGGTCTTTCCTGAACCGGTCGCACCGATCAGGACGGTAGACTGACCGCTCTTGAGCCCACCCCCCAATTTGCGATCGAGCGTTGTAAACCCGCTCGGATAGTGGGCCTTCGGCGGATCGCTCGCGGTCGTGGCGATGTATTCGGCGTCCGTAACGGGCGACTCGGCCTGTTTGCTCGCGTTCTCTTGCCGAGCGCGCGTGATGATCGTGGAGAAGCGGTCCTTGTCCGTCGCCTTCCCATGTGCTGATCGCCATTCAGAGATGACGACGAACGCTTCATCATCGGTCAAACCGAACGAGAGCACCGTCTTTACCGGCGCGCCGAGATACGCGTCCGGTTTGTGCAGATCTTCGATCGCGGCCCGAGCATCGGCCATGAGCCGGTGGCGATCGGTGTTAGAATTGTCCACGGGTCACGCTTCGGCGTGACGGCTTCGGGCTCGGATCTCTCTCGTTGGTCGCGCGCGAGGTCCGGGCCCGTAGCCGTAGCTACGCCGCCCCCGATGTGTTCGGGGTAGCGCTTGGCCGGAACGCGGCCCGGACCTGTTCGAGGTCGAAGCGAATGCGGGCCCCAAGACGCAGGTGCGGGATCTGTCCCTTTGCAACAGCGGCCCGGACGGAGCCCTCACCCATGTGGAGGATGGTGGCCAGCTCCTTCACTGTCACGAGGCTGGCGAGGCTGGCGGCGGCGGGTGACTTCAGACGATCGGAGACGGAACCTTCGGTGATGGACGGCAAGATGGACCCCTTGGGCTGGACGTTGAAGAACAAGAACCCCGCGGACGTGTCCCGCCGCCGGAAGCGGTGCGGGAGGTGGTGGGGGCCCTTCTTGTTCTTGGCGTCGCCTTGGGTCCGGGTTCGCAGTGGCCGAAAGCCGCTTGCCCTTCTTCCGAGGTTGGAGTGATTCCACCAACGCTCGCACGCGACCGGGCCCGCAGAGCGGTTCCGGAGTGCGTGGTCATAACGTTGCGTAGAGTCACAAGGCAAACCTTACCAAGAGTCGCGTCGGATTGGAAGCCGTGATCGAAAAATACACCCGATTGAATTTGGTTCCGCGGTTCCGCTCGGTTCCGGAACCTGGAACCACTCATTACCCATGACGCGTGGTGCGGTTCCGGTTCCAAACCCCCTTTAGGGGGTGGAACCGGGAACCACGCGGGGCGGCATAAGAACGGAACCAGTTGCCCCGGGGCGGGTCGAGTAATCCGACGAAAGATCGCTGGTTCAACTTCCAGAACTGCCGAAATATCGCGCTATTCTGACGGGGAATGCGAGAGCGGGCGTCTGCCGCGGATAGGCTCCGCGTTAGCCTGGGCGTTCAGTCGGTTGGCCAGCCCGATGAATGTCGTCCAGGTGTCATCGTCGTATGAGACCGACGCCTCGCCGTATCGGACGGTTTGGTAACCGGCATAGAGTTCTTTGAGGAGTTCCTTTTGATCGGCAGAATCCAGGATGTCTTTGAAAAGCGGGACCGCGTTTTTGTGCTTTCTCAATATTGCGAGGACATCGTGTCCGCGCATCGCGCACTGAAAGTAGTCGACGTTGCGGAGCGCGATAGCTTTTACGAGTAGCTCGACCGACTGATGCATTGCCAGGATTCGAGCGCCCCATGTTCCGGCGCTACCCCTTCCCTCCTGTTGTAGAGACTCCGATATCCTCAAAAAGGCCGCGGCCTCGTGGACTAGCAGCCTGTGGTGGAAGTCGGCCGGCAACGACGGCCTGAACATCTGATCAAGATCGACGCCGGATCTCGAGGGGGGCAGAGTGTGGTCATGGCGATGGGCAAGAAGGGTGACGAGCAGGTTGGCCTGTTCGTGCCGT
>DASYCK010000133.1:0-8373 GCA_036500205.1 Polyangia bacterium
TCAACGCCGAGGCCGACAAGCCGCGCCGGACGCGAGGCGCGACGACGAGGAATACCCGTAGGTATTGTGAGGAGGAGCAACGAAGCGGCCGGCGCGGATCGTCGGCCGAACGTGACGCTATTTCGACGGCGGTGCACTAGCTCAGGCGGCACGGGTGAGCCGGGCCGCCAGCACGGGGAGGACCGTGCCCGCCACGGCGTCGACCCTCACCGCGCTGATCTCGTCGGCGCGCGTGCCGCCCAGATTGACCACGGCGATGGGGATGCCGCGCTCGCCCGCGCCGCGCGCGAAGCGCCACCCCGAATAGACGGCCAGCGACGAGCCGACCACCAGCAAATCAGGCACGCGCCGGTGGCTTGGCGGCGAAGAGGGCCGAGGCGTCGTCCGGGCGCGGTGCCGCCAGCAGCCGCGCCGCGCTGGCGATCAGCGCGTCGGGCGTGAACGGCTTCTGCAGGAAGTCGACCCCCCGCTCGGGATTCAGCGTCGGCATCGTGCCGTCCCAGGAGAAGCCCGAGATGAACAGCACGCGAATGTTGGGCCGCAGCGCGGTGAGCCGCTTCGCCAGCTCGATGCCGCCCATGCGCACCATGACCAGATCGGTCACCAGCAGATCGATGACGCCATCGTGCGCCTGCGCGACCTGCAGCGCGTTCTCTCCGTCGGTCCCCTCGATGACCCGGTAGCCCCCCTCGCGCAGCATGCGCGAAGCGACGGCCCGGACCATCGGGTTGTCCTCGGCCAGCAGCACGGTGGTCCCGGCCGCCATGGCGGGGGGCGGCGCGGTGGGGGGCTCCAGTCCGCCCAGGCCCGCCACGGGATCGGTGGACACCGGAAAATAGACCGAGAACACGCTCCCCCGCCCCGGTTGCGACTCGAGGAAGATGAAGCCGCCGCTCTGTTCGACGATGCCGTACACCGTCGCCAGCCCGAGGCCGGTCCCCCGGCCCAGCTCCTTGGTGGTGAAGAACGGATCGAAGGCCAGGCGGCGCGTCTGCTCGTCCATCCCCACGCCGGTGTCGCGCACGACCAGACCGGCGTATGTCCCCGGGGGAAGCTTGGGTCCGCTCCCCTCGGCCTTCTCGAGGCGCGTCGTCTCGATGGTGAGGCGCCCGCCGTCGGGCATGGCGTCGCGCGCGTTCGTGGCCAGGTTGACGATGACCTGCTGAAGCTGCGAGGGGTCGGCCTTGACGGGCAGCACCCCGGGCTCGATCGCCACCACCAGCTCGACCTGGCTGCCGATGAGGCGGCCGAGAAACTGGTCCATCTCGGCGACGACGCGCGCCAGGTCCAGCACCCGCGGCTTCAGGATCTGGCGCCGGCTGAACGCCAGCAGCTGACTGACCAGCGACGCGCCCCGGTTCGCCGAGCTGCGGATCTCCTCGACCGACAGGCGATCGTTCTCGTTCAGCCGCGCCCCTTGCAGCAGCGAGACGTTGGCCAGCACGACCGTGAGCAAGTTGTTGAAGTCGTGCGCGATGCCGCCCGCCAGCAGGCCCACCGACTCCATGCGCTGCGCGTCCCGCAACGTCTCGCTCTGCCGTTCGAAGGCGGCGGTGCGTTCGGTCACCCGATCCTCCAGCGTCCGGTTCGCCTCTTCCAGCGAGCCGCGCGCGGCGCGTAGCTGCGCCGAGAGCTCCTCGTTGTAGAACCGCAGCCGCAGCGCCTCGACCAGCGCGCGCTGGGTGTTGGTGGCGACCATCGTCATCACCACGCCGTACACCACCATCAGCCCCACGATCGCGGCGTGGGTCGAGTCTCCGACGAAGGCGATGCGCCCCGCCAGCATCGCCAGCGCCGGCGTGGCGAAGCCGACGAACGCAGGCACATACGAGGCGAGCGTCCCCGAGGCGCCCGCGATCATGCCGCCCAGCACGAACGTCACCACCAGCTGAGAGGCCGGCTTCTGCGGATCGAACAGCAGCGCGCAGCCGACGCCCCAGCACAGCCCCGTCAGCGTCGTCCCCGCCACGAAGCGTCTCGCCCAGCGCTCCACCTCCTCGAGCGGGGGTTCACGGCGCAGGTAGGTCCGTCGCACCAGCAACCGCGCCAAGGCGATCGCCATCATCGCCCCGACCCAGATCGCCGACACGGCGTCGGTCTCGGGCCGTCGCAGCACCAGCGCGACGATCAGCGCGTTGACGGGATTCGCGGCGAATACCCAGACGCTCTGCCGGTATAGCGTCCGTATTTGCTCCGCTCGAACGGCGCCACGCATTCCTGATCCTCCCCCGACTCGGGCCGAGTGTAGCGGGAGACGATCGGGGAAGCGCCTTCTTTGTCGCCTTCGTCGCGTTATTTCCGGAAACAGAGAGTGGCCGTTTTCGGGCACACCATGAGTGTGCGCGTCAGGCCAAATCCGTTTCGGGAAATGCGTTTCGTCGGGCGATTTGAACGGGCCTCTCCGACGGAAACCGCTCGTTTGTCAGAGCGACAGGCTGACGCCGGCGGCTTCGCGGGTCAGGTCGGCGACCAGGCCGATCGCCTCGATGTTCTGGCCGCGATCGTCGATCCAACAGGCGCGCGTCTCGTTCCAGTCGAAGTGCCAGGCGCGATCGCGAAACGCGATCCACAGCTGCCGCGGCGACGGCTGGGGCGACAGGATCAGACGTTGGGTGCCGCGCATCGTGACCGTCAGCGCCCCCTGCGACAGGTTGCTTTCGGCGAGATCCGGATCGACCCCCTCGAACGCGCGATCGATGCGCGCGAAGGTGTCGTCCAGCAGGCGGCGGTACGTCTTTTCATCCAACATGCGGCGATCCTAGCAGGCGCGGGGCACCCGGCGCGCGGGCGACGTTGCGTCTCGCACAAGGCGGGTCATGCTCGAAGCTCCATGATCCCGTTTTCGCTGCTGGACCTGGCCCCCATCACCGCGGGCGGCGACGCGGCCGCGTCGTTCCGCAACGCCGCCGCGCTGGCACGCCACGCCGAGGCGCTCGGCTATCACCGCTACTGGTTGGCCGAGCACCACAACATGCCGGGGATCGCCAGCGCCGCCACGTCGATCGTCATCGGCCACGTGGCCGCCGCCACCTCGACGATCCGCGTGGGCGCGGGGGGCATCATGCTGCCGAACCACGCGCCGCTGGTGATCGCCGAGCAGTTCGGCACCCTGGATGCGCTTCACCCGGGACGGATCGATCTGGGCGTCGGTCGCGCGCCGGGGACCGATCAGCTGACGGCGCGGGCCCTGCGCCGCACGCTGACGGGCGACGTCGACTCGTTCCCCGACGACGTGCAGGAGCTGATGAGCTACTTCGACGCCGATCAGTCGGGGCGCCGCGTGCGCGCCGTCCCCGCGGCGGGCGCCGCCATCGAGGTGTGGATCCTCGGGTCGAGCCTGTTCGGCGCGCAGCTGGCGGGAGCGCTGGGGTTGCCCTACGCCTTCGCGTCGCACTTCGCGCCCGGCTACCTCATGCAGGCGATCGAGCTCTATCGTCATGCCTTTCGCCCGTCGGCGCGATTGGCCAAGCCGCACGTCATGCTGGGCGTCAACGTCGTCGCGGCGGGCAGCGACGACGAGGCGCGCCTGCTGTTGACGTCGCTGCAGCAGGCGTTCGTGAACCTGCGCAGCGGCCACCCCACGCCGCTGCCGCCGCCGGTCGAGGGCTTCGCCGACACGCTGACGCCCCCGCAGGCCGCCATGCTGGACGATGTGCTGGCGTGCGCGGCCGTCGGTTCACCCGAGCGCGTACGCGACCGGCTCGAGGCGCTGGTCGCCCGCACCAGCGCCGACGAGCTGATCCTCACCTCCCAGATCTACGACCACGGGGCGCGCTGCCGCTCGTTCGAGATCGCCACCAGCACGCGCGCCTTCTTGCGGCGCTCCTGAGCGCTAGCGACGGCGCAGCGCCGCCCAGAAGTCGTAGCCCGAGCGGCGCACCAGGATGGGAATCACCTCTCCGGTCTGCGCCTTGATGGCGCCCACCACGTCCTGGGCCCGACGAATCGGCGTCTTGCCGATGCGCAGGATGATGTCGCCGATGCGCAGGCCCGCTTCGGCGACGGCGCTGTCGGCGTCGACCGCCGAGAGGGCGACGCCGACACCGCTCGGCGCGTGGCCACCCCGTCCGCCGGCGCCGGAGGTGCTCACCGGGAGATCGGCGACAGCGAGCTCCTCGGGGCGGTGGGGGGGCCCCTGGCCGGCCAGGCTGCAGCTGGAGGGGTGGACCGCCACCGGCCGATGCGTCGGCGCGGCGCGCAGCGTGACCTCGCGCTCGAGGCGTGCGCCGTCGCGCAAGATGCCGACGCGCACGCGGGTACCTGGAACGCTGAGCTGCGCGTAGATCTTCAGATCCTCGCCCGTGGCGACGGTGACCTTGTCCCAGCCGACGACGACGTCGCCTGGTTGGAGCCCCGCCACATCGGCGGGTGAATTCTTCTCGACGCTGGCCAGCAGCGCGCCGCGCGAGGAGGGGAGGTTCAACGCGCTGACCAGCGAGGCCTCGATCGGCTGGGCGTCGACGCCCAGATACGAGCGGGGGGCCGACCCGTTGTCGCGCAGCCGTGGCAACAGCGCCTTCGCCATGTTGATGGGAATGGCGAACCCGATTCCCTGCGCCGGCTGCATGGGGTGGCCAGCCCAGAACGCGGCGCTGACCCCCACCACCTGCCCCGCCTGATCGATGAGCGGTCCGCCCGAGTTCCCCAGGTTGATCGACGCGTCGGTCTGGATGAAGAACGAGTACGAGTCGGCGGCCGCGCCGTGGTCGGAGCTGTTCATGGTGTTTCGCTCCACCACCCGCTCCTTCGCCGAGACGATGCCGGCGGTGACGCTGTTGTTGAAGCCGAAGGGGTTGCCGATGGCGACCACCGGCTCGCCCACGCGCAACTGGTCCGAGTCGCCCAGCGGCAGGAAGGGGAGCTTCTCGGGCGTGTCCACCTTCAGCAGGGCGATGTCGGTCGGCGCGTCGGTGCCGAGCACGCAGGCGCGTAGCTCGCGACCGTCATGCAGGCGCACCCGCAGGTTCGTCACGTTGTGGACGACGTGATCGTTCGTGACGATGTAGCCATCCGGATTGATGATGAAGCCGGTGCCGATCGACACCCGCTCGGGCTGCGTGTCCGGATGGCCGGTGGCATCTTCCTCGGGCGGGGCGGTGCCGCGAACGTGAACGACGGCCGGGCGCGCCCGGTCGGCCAGATCGGCGAGCGGTGCCGCGAAGTGATGCGATCCGCGCGGCAGCGCCGTCCAGAACGCCGACTCGGCCGCGAACGCCGGCGCCGCGGTGACGACGATCGCCAGCGATATGGTCACGGTCGATGCCCGTCGCATGCGCGCCGTCATCATACGCGCCGCCGTGGCGCGCGCTCAACCGGTCCGTCAGTGGGCGGCGTGGTCGGACCGGCCCGCGTGCGCGGGGTGCTCTTTGCGCTCCGGCTTGTCGGCCTTCTCGGCGTGCTGATCGCCCCCGAGCACCTTCTTCAGCTGCTCGCGATCGGTCTGGGGAACATCGTCCGCCGGTGGCACGCCCCCATCGGTGGGCAAGACCTTGTCGCCCATCTCCTGCGCCTCGTGGGCCAGCTTGCGGCGCACGGAGTCCATCAGCGGCCTGGCCGATTCGCGCGTTCCCTCGAGCAGGTCCTTGGTCTCGCGCGTGCGTCCGATGGCCTGCAGGTGCTCGAACAGGGTGCGGGACCCCAGCGGCACGTTGGCGCCGATCCATACGAAGGCCGCCAGGAGGGCCAGCCCGACCAGGAATTTGATGAGCCGAAACAAGGGCCCCTCCTAGCGCAGGGTCGTCGTGTTCGACCGCAGGACGATACGGCCCCAGTCGGGGACCGCGCGCGCATCGTCCTCGGTACGCCGATCACGACGAAACGCCGCCACCGCCGCCCGCCGACGTCGGACGATGGCGCCCGACGGAGATTTCGGTTTTGCGGTCATGTCACCCATGTTGAATCGCTCGCGGTTTGAAGGTGGTCGGATTCTGCCTTGTCCAATCTTGGTCGCGACCAACGACTCGTCAAATTTTTTCCCCATCATTTCCACGATGAGGACGCGATTCCTCCACCATTGCTTGAATCGACGATGCCGGCCCGGAGGGCTAGCCTTCGCCGCTGGGAACGAGACCGGTGGACGACGAGCCGTCGGAGCCGCCGTCACCCTTCTCCAGGTCGTCCATGGCCCGCTTGCGGCCGCGCTCGATGAGCCAGACGATGAGAATCGACAGGTTGTAGAGCGCGAACAGCGGACCGGCCATCAGCACCTGCGACAGCACGTCGGGGCCCGGGGTCAGCACGCCCCCCACCACGGCCGACAAGATCAGCGCGTACTTGTCGAACTTCCACAGCATCTTCGACGAGATGATGCCGATCCATCCCAGCACCGCCAGCACCACGGGCAGCTCGAAGGCCACGCCGGTGCCGAGCAGCATCGCCAGCATGAAGCCCACCAGCTCGTCCATCATGATGGTGGGCTGGATCTCGAAGCCGTTGAACTTCTCGGCGAAGGAGAACATGTAGGACAGCGCCGGCTCGCACAGCACGGTGTAGCCGAAGACCGCGCCGCCGATGAAGCAGCCCGCGGTGGCCCCGGTGATCGCCATGACCATGCGGCGCTCTTTCTTGTAGAGCCCGGGCGCGATGAACTTCCACAGCTCCCACAAGATGATGGGGCTGGCGAACAGCAGCGCGCCGATGATGGCGATCTTCGTGTAGACCCAGAACGGCTCGGTCGGGCTGGCGAAGTGAAACACGGCCGGCTTGCCCGCCAGCGCGATCTCCCACGCCTTGCGCGCCGGGCGGGTCAGGAAGACGAAGTACTTCTTCACGAAGTAGAACGACGCCATCACGGCCACCAGGAACACGATGGCGCCGTTGCGCAGCCGCGAGCGCAGATCGGAGAGGTGCTCGAGGAACGACATCCGCGTCTCGTCAACCTCGGAGGTGGCTTCGCCGCCAGGGGCGGCCGCGGACGCTGTGGCTTCGGCGGGTTCGTCGGTGGATGACAATTCGGGGGTCCTTTTCCTGCCGGCAGGTCCTGACGAACCGGACTAGGTGGTCGGCTCGGGCTTCTTGTCGTCCGGCGCGGGGGGCGCCTTCGGCGGCGTCGCTCCGGGAAGACCGGGCAGCGGCGGCGGGACCGTCCGGCCGGTGCGACTCATCAGCGGAGGCGGCGGGGGAACGGATGACGTCGGCGCGACCATGGCGGCCAGGTCGGCCTCGGAAAGCGCCTGGGTCGTGTTGCCGCGATCGGCGGCGCTGTTCGCCAGCGAAGGGGGCGGGGGCGCGCCCACCGCGGCCATCCCGCGCGCCGTCTCGCGGCGCGACTCCGACATGCGCAGCAGCGTCTTGCCGAGGTCGGCCTGAACGGCCGGCTGGGCCTTGCCCAGCGTCGGCGGGGGGAGCGGTCCCGGGGACGACAGCCGCGCCGGCCCCGACGCGTCGCGCGCGATCGTGCCGGTGGGCGCCGCCGTCGGGAACGGGGGCGGTGGGGGCACGCTGTTTGTCCCATTTGCCGCCGGAACACCCGCGACCGGCGTGGTGGCTTCGGTCCCCGGCGCCGCCGGAGCAGCCAGCTCGGCCTGCGTGGCGTCGGCGTTCTCGACCGCGGCCGCCTGGACGTTCTTCGCGGCCTCGGCCACCGCCCGTTGCGCCGCCTCCAGGTCGCGGCGAATGCGGTCGCGGCGCTTCAGCTCCTCCGGATGAAGCGTGACGGCGTCGCGCAGCTCCTCGAACGGCTTGCGGATGGCGTCATCCAGCTGAATCTCGTTCTTGACGTCCGCCGTCGTCTTGCGGATCTCGCGGATCAGCTTGCCCAGCCCCGAGGCGAGCTCCGGCAACTTCTTCGGCCCCAAAAAGATGAGGGCGAGCAGCAGGATGACGGTGATTTCACCCATTCCGAGATTGAACACGGCGAACCAATCTAGCTCCTTTTCCCCCAAAAGCGAAGGGCATCGCCCCGGCGCCCGGGGCGTCGATTTCGAGGCTGCGCTACTCTTGGGCGTGGTGCGTGCCCCCTCTGCCTCTGCCCGCCCGAACACCGCGTGGGCAGCGGCACTGCTGGCACTGACCCTGGCGGGCGCATGCGCGCACCAGCGCCAGGTGGCGGGCCCACCCGCGCTCCCCGGCCAGACCGCGGCGGTCGGCGGCAGCTTTCGCGTCATCTGTCACTTCGAGAACGCCGAGCTGGCGCGGACCGCCCTGCGCATCGCCGAGACCGCCGAGCGGGTCGCGGCGGAGGTCTGGGGTCCCCCGCCGGGTGGATTGGCGGCGCGCAAACCGCTCGACCTCCATCTGTACCGGACGATCCAGGACTTCGATCTGGCGTCCGAGGCCCTGACCGGCGAACCGAGCCACGACAACCTGAACTTCTTCTCTGGCGAGCGCCTCGAGGCGCACATCCTGTTGCAGCCGATGCTCTCCGACGAGGCG
>DASYCK010000134.1:0-7302 GCA_036500205.1 Polyangia bacterium
GACGCGCTCGCCCTGGCCGACGAGCTCGAGCGGCTGGGCGCCGATCTGTGGCTCGGCAGCGGCCGAGACGGCTCACAACTCTCGGTCCAGGCACCGGGCGACACGTTCTTCGCGGCGCTGGACATCGCCGGTGACGTGCTCTGCCGCCCCCGGCTCACCGAGGCCGATTGGGAGCGCGTGCTCGCCGATCGCAAGACCGCCACCGCGCAGCGCCGCGATCAGCCGGAAGCGGTGGTGGGCGTCGTCTCGGATCGCCTTCTGTTCGGTGACGCCCACCCCTACGGCCAGCCGGTCGAGGGGTTCACCCGAACGGTCGAGCGGATCTCGCTCGACCACGTCCGCGCGTTTCATCAAGCGCACTGGCGGCCCCATCATGCGTTCCTGGTGGTGGCGGGCGACTTCGACGAGGCCAGCCTGCGCGCGCGCCTGGAGACGGCGCTGGGCGGCTGGACCGGCGCGCCCGCGCCCGCGCCGCCGCCGCCGCCCGCCTGGCCCGCGCGCCCGCGCCTGGTGATCGTCGACCGGCCGGGCGCGACCCAGAGCGTCGTGCGGTTGGTGGCGCCCGGCATCGATCGCTTCTCACCCGATCGCCCGGGCCTGTTGATGTTGAACGCGGTCCTGGGGGGGAGCTTCACGAGTCGCCTCAATTTCAACCTGCGCGAGAAGAACGGCTTCACCTACGGCGCGTCGTCGAACTTCGCCTTCCTGCGCCGCGCGGGCAGCTTCGCGGCCCGGGCCGCGGTGTTCGCGGAATCGACGGCTCCCGCCGTCCGCGAGATGCTGGGCGAGCTCACCGGCCTGCACGAGCGTCCCGTCACCGCCGAGGAGCACGCCAAGGCGCGCGCCACGCTGCTCATGCGGCTCGCCGAAGGACTGGCCACCACCGGGGGCATCGCCGCCGGCTTCGGGGACATCGGGCTCTACGGCCTGCCGCTCGACGAGTCGGTGCGCTTCGTGGCCGCGCTGGAGCGAACGACCGCCGAGGATCTCCGCACGCTCGCGGCGCGCTATGTCGACCCGGACGCCGCCTGCATCACGATCGTCGGAGACCGCGCCGCCATCGAACCGGGCCTGCGCGAGCTCGGTCTGCCCGCGCCCGTCATCTGCGACCCCGACGGCGACCGGATCTAAGCGGATCTAATTGTTACCGGCGGCCGCGCGGAGGGTCTGGCGGAGCTTGTGGCGCGCCCGCATGAGGCGCGTCCCGACGGTCGACCGCGGGATGGTGAGCTTGTCGGCGATCTCGTCGTAGCTGCAGTTTTCGAGCAGGCGCAGCTCGTAGACCTCGCGGAACGGTCGCTCGAGATCGGCGAGGGCCGCGTGAATCTGCTCCTGCGTGATCGTCTCCCAGGCTTCCGGCATATACGGCTCGGGGCTCGCCACCTCGTGATCGTCGATGGAGAACGCGCGCGGCTCGCGCGACAGGCGCCGGCAGCGATCGAGAAACAGGTTGTACATGATCGTCATGAGCCAGTGCCGCAGGTTGGTCCCGGGCGTGAAGCTCGCCTTGCCGCGCAGGGCCCGCTCGTAGGTGTCCTGCACCAGATCGAGGGCGTCCGAGCGGCTGCGCACCAGGCGCATCGCGCGCGCGTAGAGGACCGGTTCGTAGCGAGCGGCCATTTCATCAGGTTGCATGCCCGTGCCATTGAGCAACCCGTATGCCATGTCTAATAATGTGTAATCACTTGATAAGTTCGTCCTTCCGCCCGCGCGACTTGCGCAACGTTGCACAACTTGTGCAAGTGCCTCTTGCTCTACGGGGGCAGGGCTCGACATACTGCCGGAGGCGATGCGCGGAAGGACCACCATCGTCGCGGCCCAGAGCGATGAGGACGCGGCCAGCGCCTTCCTTCTCGTGGTGGGGCGCGACTCCTACGCGACCTACAACCTCCCCGCGTCGGGTTCGCTGACCATCGGCCGCGGGGAGACGAACGCCGTGCGGATCGACGATCCCCTCGCCTCGCGCGCGCACGCCTGCCTGCACGTCGGCGAGGTGATGGCGATGGAAGACCTGGGGAGCGTCAACGGCACCCGGATCAAGGACCAGCCGATCCAGCGCGGCGAGCGGGTCCCCATCCGCATCGGCGACACCGTGCAGATCGGCGCCTCGGTGTTAATCGTTCAGCGCCGCACGGCGCCGGTCGAGGAGATGCGCCCGGAGACGCTGCGCGACGCCCTGGCCGGTGACGCGCCGGCGCCGCGCGCGGAGGCGATGAAGAAGGTGCTGGCGCTGGCGGAGCGCGCGGCCGCGGGGACGATCAACGTCATCGTCACCGGCGAGACGGGCGTGGGGAAGGAGCTCTTGGCCGAGATCGTTCACCGCGCCTCGCCCCGGCGTGATGGGCCGTACGTCTGCCTCAACTGCGCGGCCCTGTCGGAGAGCCTGCTCGAGAGCGAGCTCTTCGGCCACGAGCGCGGCGCCTTCACCGGTGCGGTGGCGGCCAAGCCGGGACTCTTGGAGACGGCGGCCGGCGGGACGCTGTTCCTCGACGAGGTGGGCGAGCTGCCGCTGGCCACGCAGGCCAAGCTGCTGCGGGTGATCGAGACGCGCGAGGTGACGCGGCTCGGGAGCGTGCGCCCGCGCCGCATCGACGTCCGGTTCATCGCGGCGACCAACCGGGAGCTGGAGGCCGAGGTGGGGCGCGGCTCGTTCCGCCAGGACCTCTACTTCCGCCTCAACGGCATCACGTTGACCATCCCGCCGCTCCGCACGCGGGTCGTCGAGATCCCCTACCTGGCCGAGACCTTCGCCCGCCAGATCTGCCGCGACCTGGGCCGCCCGCCGCCCGTGCTGCCGCCCCCCATCATCGAGCTCTTCGAGGCGTATGCCTGGCCGGGGAACATCCGCGAGCTCAAGAACATCGTCGAGCGCGCGGTGTTGCTCAGCATCGGCCCGATCATCGGACGCGAGCACCTGCCGATGGAGAAGCTGGTGCCGGCGGCGGCGCCCCCCCTGGGCCTGAGGCCTTCGCCGGCCGCGGTGCCCGCGACGCCGCCGCGCGTGGATACCCAGAAGCTGGCGGCGCCCAGCGAGCGCGACAAGATCATCGGGGCGCTGGAGGCCTGCGCCGGGAACCAGAGTCGGGCCGCCGAGCTGCTGGGCATGCCGCGCCGGACCTTCGTGAACAAGCTCGACCTCTACAAGATTCCGCGCCCCAAAAAGAAGCACGACGAAGACACCGAGAACTAGGCGGCGTCAGAGGCCGTCAGAGCTTGATGCGCAGCGCAACGCCCAGGTCGAGCACCGGGTAGTTGGAGAGCACGGTCGACCCACCGCTGAAGGTAGAGATCTCGTTGGCCAGCGCCGGCGGGAGCTGCAGCCGGAACTCGCCACCGATGTGGCCGTAGTGGACGCCGGCGAACGCCTCGACGGAGAGATGCGTCAGCACGGTCACCGAGTAGTCGACGCGGGTGATGAACGAGCGGTCGGAGAGGTTTCCGAGCGTCGAGAGCGTGAAGTTGCTGTAGTTCCACGAGTAGGGCGCCGGGAGGTTCAGGTAGACCGACGCGTACTGCTGCCCGAAATAGAAGAATGGGAGCACGCCGAACGGGTCGCTCGTCACCGCCGGGTTCTGGGTCATGACCGCGTCCTGGATCACCTGCACGGGCGCGCCGGTCCCCGTGTAGCCGGGATGGTTGTAGAAGTACTCGGCGCCGAGCGTCCACATGTCGTTGTCGTTGTACTTGTGCGAGTAGGTGATCCCTCCGACCGCCTGCGTCTCGTAGCCGTTGAACGCATAGAAGTTGCCGTCCTGCGGGAAGTCGTGCAGGAAGTCGGAGCCCGGGCGGAGCGCGACGTCGGCGTAGATGTCGAAGTCCCAGATCCCCGTCGAGAGATCGAAGCCGAAGCGCGGATCCTGGTGGCGCCGCAGATAGGTGTCGGCGCCGACCTCGACCCCGGCGATGACCGCTTCGACGCGGAAGGCGCCGGCCACGTCACCGACCGTCTGCGTCGACGCGTTGGGATCCTCGGCGATGGCGAATCCGTAGAAATTCCACCCTTTCTCTTCCCAGGGGACGTTCACCTTCAACATGGTGGTCCCGGGGCGGGCGTCGAAGACGTCGAGGGGGTTTCGCTTCTGCTGGTGCAGGTAGTCGGTCGGCTGCCAGAAGTGGCCGGTCCCCCAGCGCACGTGCTGCTTGCCGGCGGTGACGAACACCTTCTCGAAGATGTCGAAGCGGATCCACATCTGATCGAGCAGCGTGTTCGGGCCGCGGCCCGTGCCGAAGGTGGCGAACCCGGTCCCCGAAGGCGCGCCGTTCGACATCATGTTGGCACCGTTGGAAGACACCGATCCTCCCGGGACACAGCCGGCGCTCGTCTGGAGCGTCCCCGAAGGACACAGCGTCGGGTCGTAGGCCATGCGGCCCAGGACGAAGGCGCGCACACGCGGGTTGGGACGCGCGTCTAGGTAGAGATCGAGGAGGCTGGGCGCATCGAGCGACCACGCGGCGGGCGCCTGGCCGCCGTAGGCGGTGGACTGCATGCGCAGGTAAAGCTGACCCCCGATCTGCAACGGGTTCTCCGGCGCCACATAGTCGGAGAGGAACTTCACGTCGTTGCCGCCGAGCAGCTCCTGATCGCGGGCCGTGCCACCCGGGGTTGACGAAGCGCCGCCCTGGGAGCTCGCCGCTGCGGCCGCAGGCGGCGTAGCGGTGCTCGGCGACGCGCTGGAGGCGCCCGGCGCCGCTGTGGGGCCGCTCGCCGGGGCGGCAGGTGCCGGCGCGGCCGTCGAGCTGCCGCCGAAGATGTCCTGCTCACTCGGGCGATCCTCCGCCTGGGCGGCGGATGCCGTCGCGCACAGAAGCAACGCGACGATAACCGCGACCAGCCGCCCCGTCGATCGCGTGGGCGCAGGCGAGCTTCGCTCGCCGAGGCCCTTCGCGGGAGGGTTTGGGAACCCTTCCAGGGTTCCCCTGCTCATCGGCTCTTGCTCTCGAGCCAGGCCTTCGTGAAGAGGTTCTGCGGCAGCGCGCTGGGATCGACGGACTTGATGATGACCAACGTCTGGTTGGCCTTCTCGACCTCGTCGTAGAAGCGGATCTCGCCCGGGTACCAGACCTCGGCCCCCTTCGAGGGGCTCATGATCTTGGTCCACTTCGTGTAGTACGACGTCCGCAGGAGCTTGCCCGAGAGCGCGTACTCCTGCCGCTTGAGGATGTTGTTGGTCGCCTTGTCGATCCAGATCTGGATGACTGGAAAGGCCAGGTCCTGGCCCGGCTTGCCGGTCAGCTTCAGCTTCTGCGCCGTGTAGATCCCCAGCTTCTCCTCACCCTCGTCGGTCGGGTCGTACTCCTGGGCCAGGCGCGAATCGTCGAAGTCGGAGCGCCGCGAGTTGGTCCCGCCGATGCGCTCACGCTCGGTCCGCCGCTCCCACTTGCCGACCGACGGGTCGTAGAACCAGAGGTTCTTGTCGATACGGAGGTAACCCTGCCCCGCCGACGATTTTGGCTTGGTGAAGAGGATCATGAACTTCTGGTCGGCCGAGCGCCGGAAGTACTCGGTCTCATAGACGGTGTCGACCTTGTCCTTCTCCTTCTGTTCGAGATAGGCCTGCGCGCGCCAATCGCCGTTGTTGTTCTGGCGCTCGTCGACGTGCTTGAGCAGCTCCACCATCTGCGGCGTGGTGAGCGCCGCCTGCGCGCGCCGGGCCGGACCGACGACGGCGAACACACTCAACGCGCCGGCACAGAGCGCCATCCAGATCCGCCGTTTACCTTGCTGGGTCATTTGCTGGGTCATGGTCGTTTCATCCGAAGTGGGACATGGCGACGACCGGCTGCAGCCGCGCCGCCTTGAGGGAGGGATAGAGCGCCGCCAGCGCCGTCACCACGGTGATCGTCATGACGGACTTCACGAGCAGCGCGCCGTGAACCGAGAGGTGGAGGTGCGGCGACATGAGGAAGAACTGCAGCCCGGCCGGAACGGGGACGTGCATGGCATTGAGCCCGGCGGCGATGGCCGCGCCGGCGATCACGCCGCCGATGGTGGCGCCCAGGCCCAGCATGATCGACTCGAGGAGGAACATCCAGAGCACCTCCCGCCGGTGCATCCCGATCGCGCGCAGGGTGCCGATCTCGCGGGTCCGCTCGCGGATGGCGATCCACATCGTGTTCATGATCCCGATGACGATGATGGCGATGAGGATGGCGATGAGGACGAAGGAGAGCCCCTGGAGCGCCTGGAGCGTCCAGGTCATGAAGGAGATCTCGTCCTCCCAGCTCGTCACGTCGAGCTTCTGCCCGGTCCAATCCTCGCGCTGCACCGATTGAAACTTCAGCCAGAAGGCGCGCGGATCGGGATCCATCACCCGGTAGCCCGCGTCGGCGAGGGCCAGCCGCAGCCGGGCCGCGATGTTCGGGATGTGGTCGACGTCGTTGCGCTTGAGCATGATCTGGATGACGCCCGTCGAGCTCTGATTCAGCTGGTAGAGCGCCCGCAGGCTCTCCATCGGGATGAAGGAGTTCCAGGTGCTGAGGAGACCGAGGCTGTGGGCGATGGCCACCACCCGCACGTCGATGGTGTTGTTGGTGCCGCGCGTGGTCGGCGCCGAGATCGTCAGCGCGTCGCCGATCTTCACCCCCAGCTTCTCCGCCTGATTGTCGAACAGCAGGATCGTCCCCGGCTGCGCCAGATCGTTCAGGTTGCCGCTCACGAGCTGCAGCACCGAGGCAAACTTGGGCTCGCGGGTCACATCGATGCCGGTGATCCCGAGCTGCATCGAGCTGGTGTCGGAGACGACCTTGGCCCAGCCGCGCCCGCGCTCGACCGCGAAGTCCATCTCCGGGACGGTCTTCTTCACGACCTCCATCACCTTCTTGTAGTCGGTCACCACCGGCCCGGCCTGACCGGCCGTCACCTTGTAGAAGCCGCCCACGTTCACGTGCCCGGTCGACAGCGTCGTGGCGGTGTCGATCATCGTCTCGCGCACCCCGGTCGAGAGGCCGTTCAAGAGCACCAGCAGCGCCGTGACGGCGGCGATGGCGAGGCCGAGGAACAGCGTGCGCCGCCGGTGCTGGACCAGGTTGCGGAAAGCGATCGTGAGGTCGACGAAGAGCTTGGACATGGCTGACTCCCTCTATTCCTCGTCTATTCTTCTTCTTGCATCGCCTGGCGGGGCGTGACCCGCATGGCGATCCAGGCCGGGTAGAAGCTGGAGAACGCGCTCACCAGGAGCACGATGATGAACGCCGCAACGATATTGCTGGTTCCGATGAAGGGATAGAGACGCGGCCCCGAGAAGAAGAAGAACCAGATGTCCGACTTGGCCGGGATTCCGATCTTGCCGACCAGCGTGACGA
>DASYCK010000135.1:0-3806 GCA_036500205.1 Polyangia bacterium
GCCCTCCCCGATCTTCCTGAGGTGGGCCGGCTCGGCGAAGCCGAGCCTCCCTGTTCTGACCCGCGCCTCACGGCGCTCTGGCGCGCCAGCTCAATGCAGGGCCGCATCCAACCGAATTCGTGAACCGGGCTCGGTCCCAGAACGACTTACCGCCTTCGTGTTTAGCTGAATCGACCGGCGTTTCTGGTTCCGAATTCCGCTCTGCAAAACAGGGCGGACCGCAGGCGTTGGCCGTCCGCGGCCAACGCCGAGGACCGCATCGCGCGGCCCCGGCCGCTCTATTGCCGAAGACCTCCTGCCGCGAGACCCTGGGATCCGCCGTCAGTGCCGCTCTCCCGCGGGCAAGCAGCGAGCAGCAAGTGGATCGGAGGTGGGCTTCGCCCACCGGAGACACCGCGCTACAAGCGCCAACGCTTGACGAGCTTGGCCGGATCTCCGCCGGTTTCTGCATAGTCCTCGAGCATGTCGTCCGCCGGGGAGCGGCCAGAGGAGGCGCGGGCGGCAATCGGCTCCAACAGCGCGGCGTCGGCGGCGCCGCCCGGGAGACGTAGCAGGCCCTGTTTGGCGATCGCCACCAGCTCTTTCGAGAGGTCGTGCAGGGTGCGGCCAGCGAGCGTCGCTTTCAAACCGGCGCGCGGGACCTCGCGACGCAACGTCTCCCGCTCGCTGAGCGAGGCCGTCTTGACCAGCGCCCAGGCGGCGTGGCGCGATTGAGTGTCTTCGAGGATTCCCCGCCACAGCGCCGCTAGACCGACCGCCATCGCCATCGGCCCGGCGTCCGCCCCGCGCACCTCGAGGTAACGCTTCAGCCGCACCTCGGGGAACAGCGTGGACAGGTGGGTCTCCCAGTCCCCCATGGTGGCCCGTTCCCCCTCCCAGCCGTCGCGCAGAAAACGCCGGAAGGTCATCCCCGCCACGCGCCGGTACGCCCCCCGCCGCACCACGAAGAACATCGGGACGTCCAGGGCCCACTCCGCGTAGTCGCGAAAACCGAACCCTTCGTCGAAGACGAATGGCAACAGACCACAGCGAGCCTCGTCCGTGTCCAGCCAGATGGCCGCCCGAAAACTCTGGTACCCGTTCGGACGCCCCTCGCTGAGGGGCGACGCCGCGTACAGCGCCGTCACGATCGACGTCACCCCGGCCGCGGTCCTCATCTTCTCGGCCGCCGTCTGCTCGCTGTCGAAGTCGAAGTTCGCCTGGACGGTGGCGGTCCGCTTCATCATGTCGACGCCGAGCTTGCCCCGCGTGGGGAGGTACTCGCGCATGACGCCGTAGCGGCGCTTGGGGAGCCAGGGGATGTCGTCCAGCGTCCCCCATGGCCTCAGGCCGACCCCGAGAAAGGTCAGCCCCAAGGTTCCCGCCACCTGGGTCGCCACCCCGACGTGCGCCAGCAGCGAGTCGCGACAGGCCACCGCCGTGGCGAGCGCCGGGCCCGAGAACTCGGCCTGGCCACCCGGCTCGACGGTGACGCTCTCCTTGTCTCGCTTCAGCGCCAGCAGATGGCCGTCCTCGCGAATCGGCTCGAAGCCCTCCGGGGCCAGCCGGCGCAGCAGCTCCTCTATCCCCCGGTCTCCCACGAAGGCGGGCGGGCGGCCGTCGGAATAAACCGCGACCTTCTCCTGCTCGATCCCGATGCGCCACCGCTCGGGCGGCTTCGCGCCGCTCGCGAAGTACTTCACAAGGTCGTCCGTCGACGCAATCGGGGTCAGGTCGGGTCCTAGGAGAGCGGTCATGATGGGATCCCCTGAGGCCGGCGGGGGCGTGAAAGCTAGCATCCTCGGGAAGGTCGTCAATCAATCCCGGATCCGGCGGGCGAACTGTCGTGGGACCGTGAGGAAATTGATGCGCGACCGTCCTGCTCGCCACCAATCCCCAGTCACGGCACGCCATGAGGCGATGGCCCGGGCTTGGCGGACGGCCGTCGACGCGTATACTTTCACCCTTTCTCCTCTCCGTCGCCCGCGACATCCCCCGCTCCATTAGAATCGTCGGAAGGCCGATGGCCAAGCTCTCGCAACTGTTCCTTTACGATCCAGATCCCAGCGGGCTCGAAACGCTGAGCTACGTCTTCCAGAAGGATGGGTGCCGGGTCACGGCGACGAGCGACGCCACCAAGGTGCCGGAGCTGCTGGAGACGCTGGGTGCTCCGCTCGTGCTGGTGGCGCTGCGCGAGCCCGCGCAGACCGGCCTCGAGCTGATTCGCGAGCTGACGAGCAATCCTCGCACCCGTAACCTGGCCTGCGTCGCCATCGGCCCCGCGCAGCTTCGCGTGGCGGCGGTGCAGGCGGGGGCCTTCGGGTTGCTGTCGTCTCCCGTGTTTCTGAGGGACGTGCTGGATGCATCGAAGCTGGTGGCGGTGGCTACCCTGCCGGGCAGCCGCCCCTCCCCCGACACCGAGGTGTCCCTCAAGCTGAGCGAGCTGGGGGGCATCTACTACCTCATTCGCGCCATCGCTTCGGCCGGACGCTCGGCGGCGGTGGAGGTTCAGCGCGGCGCGCGCCGGGGCGAGCTTCGTTTCATCGACGGCGAGCTGTCGTCCGCGCAGCTGGGCGCGATCACCGGCCAGTCGGCGTTGCATCAGCTGCTGCTGTGGGACGAAGCCGAGCTGCGGCTGAAGTTTCGGAACATCGTTCGCCGCGGCGGCCAGCTGACGCTGAAGGGCGAAGCGTTGATCGAGGAGTGCGACCGCTTCTTGCGCGACTTCGCCCACGATGTGCGCGAGCTGGGCGTCGCGCGAACGATCTATCGGCAACGGGAAGGCACCGTGCAGGCCACCTCCGCGCTCCCCAGCGAGGTCGTCCCGTTGTTGCGCCTGTTCGACGGAACGCGAACCCTCGGTCAGGTCATCGATGAAAGCCCGTTTCGGGTGTTCGACACGCTGAGAATCGTCCGCCAGTTCGCGACCGCGGAAGCGATCCGCGCGGACGCCCCCCCCGCGCCTGCGGCGGTCGCCGGGGTGGCGCCCGGACCAGCGGCGCTCGCCGCCTGGTTGCAGCAGCAGACGCCGCCTGTCGACGAAGCGGATCAGGTGACTCCGCCCCCGGCGCCCGTCGCCGAGCCGGCGGCGGCCAGCGGCGCGCCGCGACCGTCGTCTCCGTTCATCCCCGTCGCGCCCGCCGCCGCCGATGCGGTTCCGACGAAGGTCGCGAAGCGGACGCTCACGCGACGCGACTATCCCATCAAGTCCCCGGGCGACGCGGCGCCGGCACTGGTGACCACGGAAGCGATCCGCTCGACCCCGGCGCCGAACGGCATGACCCGCGGGGAAATCCGCACCAGCGGAGCTCCTGCCAAGCTGGTGGAGAAAGGGGGCCGGTCGAGCGGCCCTTCGGTCCTGGTGGAGCTGGGCTCGATCCCCCAGACGCGCGCGCCCGACGTGGTCACCGCCGCCCCGCTGACGGCGCAGGTGTCGGCGCCGGCGCTCCCTGTTCCGCTCGTCGTCGCCAAGACCCCGGCGCCCGTCGTGAATCGCGCCCCGCGCAAGAAGACGCCGGTACCGGGCCACGGCGAGCCTGCTCACCGGACCCGAACGCCGTCGAGCGGCTTCAGCGCCGTGGAGGCCGATTTCTTCGAGCGCGAGGCCGATCTCTACAAGCGCGAATCGGCCGAGAACTTCGACGATCTCGAGGGGGCGGCCCGGGGCCCCGGCCCCTCGCGCAAACGCTAGTGCACCGCCGTCGAAATAGCGTCACGTTCGGCCGACGATCCGCGCCGGCCGCTTCGTTGCTCCTCCTCACAATACCTACGGGTATTCCTCGTCGTCGCGCCTCGCGTCCGGCGCGGCTTGTCGGCCTCGGCGTTGA
>DASYCK010000136.1:0-7806 GCA_036500205.1 Polyangia bacterium
ACGGCACGAACAGGCCAACCTGCTCGTCACCCTTCTTGCCCATCGCCATGACCACACTCTGCCCCCCTCGAGATCCGGCGTCGATCTTGATCAGATGTTCAGGCCGTCGTTGCCGGCCGACTTCCACCACAGGCTGCTAGGGTCGGGGTCCAGCGCGTTCTTTCGACGGAGCCACCGTTTCCGCGACCACGAGCCCGCCGCGACGGTGACCCGCGAGATTCCCCTCTCCTTGCCGGGCGGCGCCAGGCGACCGAAGCAACTCTGAACGCACGCCCTACTTCTTCTCGTGCTTCTCCGGAGCCATCTCCTTGTCGTCTTGCTTCTCGTTTTTCTCCGGAGCCTTCTCCTGCTTTTCGGCACGCGGAGCGGCCCCGGGACGGGCGCGACCCGTCTCGGCGACCAGCTTCGCCAGCCGCTCGATCGTCGCCCGGTCGGCCAGCAGCTCGTCGGTGGTGCGCGGCGAGCGGAAGCTCCAGTTCGCCCTGTCGACGGTGCCCGGCGTGTTGATCCGTTCCTTCGTCCCCAGCGCGTCCTGAAAAGGGATGAGGGCCAGGGTCGAGGGCGCGGCATAGAGCAACCGCAGCAGCGCATCACGTGCCCCTTCTTCGAACGGCTTGCTCACGTCGAGGTTGCCCAGTCCCGGCAGCGCGCGCAGCCGTTCCCGCTCATCGAGCGGGAGCCCTTCGTACCAGGCCGCCGTCGTGTCCGTGTCGTGGGTGGCGTTGGTGGCCACCGACGACTCGGGCCACGACGCCGGATCACGGAACTTGTCGCCGTCCTTCTCCCAGCGCAGCACGCGGTAGCCGGGGACGCCCACGTGCTCCAGGGACGGGCGCAGGAACGGTGGCACCACCCCCAGATCCTCCGCCACCACCTCGCCGAACTGCCCCATCAGGCGCAGCAGGCTCTCGCCCAGCCGAAGTTGATCCTGCTCGGCGTCGGGAGAAAACCCCTGGTGCTTGCCGTCGGCCGAACGGAAGAAGGTCCGGTAGAACCCGATCGCGTGATCGATGCGGTACAGCGAGAACAGCTGGCCGGCGCGCGCCGCCCGCTCGCGGATCCAGGAGAAGCGGTCCCGGGCCATCGTCGCCCATTCGTAGAGGGGCAGGCCCCAGTCCTGCCCCTCGGGCGAGGAATCATCGGGCGGCGCCCCCACGTGGAGGTCGGTGCGGAACAGCGCGGGACGCGACCAGACGTCGGCGGAGTCGACGCCCACGACGAACGGGAGATCCCCCATCAGCTCGACGCCGGCGCGGCTCGCCTCGCGTCGCGCCTTGCGCCACTGGCGGTCGAGCTGCCACTGCGTCCACTTGACGCGCAGGATGGCGTCCCCTTCCTGCAGCCGGAGCTCCGCCAGCGCGCCCGGGTTGCGCTCCCGCATGCGCACCGGCCAGTCGAGCCAGCTCTTCCCCTGCTTGTCGTGCCCCACGCGAAACAGCGCGTAGTCCTCGATCCAGCCCCGGTTCTCGTTGCTGAACGCCGAGAGCTGGCGGGCGCGGCCGGTCTGGTTTTGCCAGTCGTCGCGCAGGAACCGCTTGAAGGCCAGGTCGACGCCGACGTTCTTCAGCTCGCGCACGGCGGGCCAGTCGACGAGCGGGCCGCCGGCCAGCGCCGCCAGCCGGTCCCTGGCTTCCTGGGGAAGCGCGTCGCGGCCGCCCGCCGCCTGAAAGTCCTCGCACTCGTCGAGCGACAGATAGACCGGATCGAGCGCGAAGGCCGAGCTGGCCGCGTAAGGGCTGGCGTCGGCGCCGGAGCCCTCGTTCACGGGCAGCAGCTGCAACACCGAGAAGCCGGCGCTCGCCGCCCAGGACGCGAAGCGGGCCAGATCGGGGATCTCGCCGAGCCCCCACCCCGACGCCGAGCGGATGGAGAACAGCGGCATGGTGATGCCCGCCCGCCGCCGCCGCCGCTGGGCCTCGCGCCTGGCGACCCGGGTCGGCGCTTCCGCCGCCGCGCGCGCCGCCTGGGCCTCCAGCGGCTGGCGCAGCACCACCAGGGCGCGGCCGGTCACCAGATACTCCCCTTCGCAGGGCGTGTCGGCGGCCTTGCTCGGGTCGGCCGAATCGAGCTCCACCAGCCAGCGGCCGCCCGGTCCCTCTCCCGGCAGCCGAAACGTCACCTGCTGATCGGAGGCGTTCAGCAAGGTGAGCAGGCCGTCGTCGAGCAGCCGCTCACCTCGTTCGTCGACGGCGTGAAGGGCGTCGCCCCCCAGCAGCAAGGCCAGCGAGGAGATCCAGGGCCGCTGCCAGTCCTCCGCCGTCATCTCCTCACCGTCCGGCCGCAGCCAGGCCAGATCCTTCGCCGTCGACTCCCAGACGTAGTCGCCCACGAGAAATCGGGGCCGTTGCAGCACGGCGTGGCGATTGCGCAGCTTGATCAGCCTGCGCGTGAAGTCGAGCAACCCGCGCCGCCGGTCGTCCAGCCTCCAGTCGACCCAGGAGAGCTCGTTGTCCTGGCAGTAGGCGTTGTTGTTGCCCCGCTGCGTGCGCCCCATCTCGTCGCCCCCCAGCAGCATGGGCACCCCTTGAGACAGGAACAGCGTCGCCAGCAGATTACGCTTCTGCCGCTCGCGCAGCGCGATCACGTTCGCGTCGTCGGTCTCCCCCTCGACGCCGTGATTCCACGACTGGTTGTCGTCGGCCCCGTCCTTGTTGCTCTCGCCGTTCGCGTCGTTGTGCTTGCCCCCGTAGGTCACGAGATCGTGCAGGGTGAAGCCGTCGTGCGCGGTGATGAAGTTGATGCTGGCCTGGGGCTGGCGCCGCTCCCCCTGGAACAGATCGGCCGAGCCGCTCAGGCGATAGCCGACCTCGGACGCCAGGTTCTCGTCCCCCTTCCAGTAGCGTCGGATGGCGTCGCGAAACTTGCCGTTCCACTCGCGAAAGGGCGCGGGGAAGTTGCCGACCTGGTAGCCACCCAGCCCGGGATCCCACGGCTCGGCGATCAGCTTCACCCGCGACAGCACCGGGTCCTGGCCGATGATCTGGAAGATGGGGGCGTAGGCGTCGAACTGCCCGGCGCCCACCCGGCCCAGGGTGCTGGCGAGATCGAAGCGAAACCCGTCGACGTGCATCTCGGTGACCCAGCTGCGAAGCGAGTCGACGATGAGCCGCGCCGTCTCCGGATTGGAGGCGTTCAGGCTGTTGCCGGTGCCGGTGAAGTCGAGGTAGTAGCGCGCGTCCGGCATCAGCCAGTAGTAGGTCGCGTTGTCGATGCCGCGAAAGCTGAGCGTGGGGCCGACGTGGTTGCCCTCGCAGGTGTGGTTGTAGACGACGTCGAGGAGCACCTCGAGCCCGGCCGCGTGCAGCGCCTTCACCATCGACTTGAACTCGCGCACCTGCCCGCCCGGCGTGCGATCGCTCGCGTACGACTGCTCGGGCGCGAAGTACGCCAGCGTGTTGTAGCCCCAGTAGTTGTGGAGCCCGCGGTCCTCGAGAAAGCCGTCCTTGCCGCTGGCGTGCACGGGCATCAGCTGCACGGCCGTGATCCCCAGGTCCTTCAGATACCCGACGATCGCCGGGTGCCCGATGCCGGCGTAGGTCCCGCGTAGCGTGTCCGGCACCTCGGGGTGCAGCTTGGTCAGTCCCCTCACGTGCGCTTCGTAGAGGACGGTCTTCCGCCAGGGGACCTCCGGGGGACGATCGTCGCCCCAGTCGAACGCGCCATCGACGATGACCCCCTTGGGGACGCCGGCGGCGTCGTCACGCTGGTCGAGCGACAGATCGCCGCGCTCGTCGTCGCTCCGATAGCCGAGCACCGGCTGCTTCCAGTCGATCTCCCCCCACAGCGCCTTCGCGTAGGGATCGACGAGCAGCTTGTTGGGATTGCAGCGATGCCCCCGCTCCGGCTCATGAGGACCATGAACGCGCAAGCCATACAGCATCCCCGGCTTCAGATCGGGCACGTACCCGTGAAAGGTGTGGCCGGTCGTCTCGGGCAGATCGAAGCGGTCGGTCTCGGCCGCCGGGTCGGCCGCCTCGAACAGGCAGACCTCCACCCGGGTCGCCACCCGGGAAAACACCGCGAAGTTGACGCCCTTCCCGTCGAAGGTGGCGCCACGAGGGTTGGGCTTTCCCGGCCATACGGATCGCATTGCGAGGCAATGTAAGGAGCCGCCGTCACCCCACAAGCCCGGACGTGGCGATTTTTGTGTTGCAATAGGCGACGTTCGCGCCTCGGCTCCGGCGACAGAAAACTCGCCGTCGCCCCTTGCGTGTTCGACCCCGGATACGCATAAGCTTCCCGCGATGCCTAGGGCTGCGGGTGCGAAGCCACGGGTCAAGGGACCAAAGAAGCCTCCCCGCGCCCAGGCCAAGCCTCTCAACAGCGCCCCCCCTTTTCTGGTCGCGGGCGTGGGGGCGTCCGCCGGTGGCCTGGAGGCCTTCACGCGCGTCCTCTCGCCGCTCTCCGCCGAGGCCCCGCTGGCGCTCATCCTGGTGCAGCACCTGGCCCGCGATCACCGCAGCTTCCTGCCCAGCTTGCTGGCCAAGAACACCCAACTCGACGTCGTCGAGGGGCGCGACAAGCTGCGGCTCGCGCCGGGGAAGGTCTACGTCATCCGGCCCGACACGCGCATGACGGTCATCGACGGCTGCCTGCGGGTGGCGCCCCGTCCGGCGGACCGGGGCTACGACGCGCCGATCGATCGTCTGTTCGCCTCGCTCGCCGACCAGTACCGGGAGAAGGCCATCGGCGTCGTGCTGTCGGGGGGGGGCAGCGACGGATCGGAGGGGCTCCGCGCCATCAAGGCGGTCGGGGGAATCACCGTGGCCCAGGAGCCCGCGGAGGCCCACATCGACTCCATGCCCCGGGCCGCCATCGCCACCGGCTCCGTCGAGCTGACCTTGCCGGCCTCCCAGATCGGAATCGAGCTCGAGCGCCTGTCCCAGCACCCGTTCTTCCGGCAGATCGGCCCGACCTCCGCTTCGGAGAGCGCGCCCGCCACCGAGCCCGATGACCTGGCGCCGATCTTCGCGCTGTTGCGCCGCTCGTCGGGCGTGAACTTCGCTCAGTACAAGGCGCCCACCATCGTGAGGCGCATTCAACGGCGCATGGCCCTGCACCGCTCGCAGGGTTTCCCCGACTACACGGCGCTGCTGGAGAAGGACGCCGCGGAGCTGGCCCACCTGCACGACGACATCCTCATCAACGTCACCGGCTTCTTCCGCGAGCCCGACTCGTTCGAGGCGCTCCGCGCCACGATCCTGCCGCAGATCGTCGCCGCCCGCGACGACGGCCACGTCCCCATCCGCATCTGGGTTCCCGGCTGCTCCTCGGGGGAAGAGGCCTATTCGCTGGCCATGACGGTGACGGAGCTGCTCGAGGAGAAGGGGATCTCGGCCCCGCTGCAGATCTTCGGCACCGACATCAGCCAGAAGATGATCGATCGGGCCCGGATGGGCATCTACCCCGACGGCATCGCCGCCGACGTCTCGCCCGAGCGGCTGCAACGGTTCTTCGTCCGCTTCGACGGTGGCTACCGGGTCAACCCCACCATCCGCCAGCACTGCGTGTTCGCGCGACAGGACATCACGCGCGACCCACCGTTCTCGCACCTCGATCTGGTGGTCTGCCGCAACCTGCTCATCTACCTGGGCGAGCCGCTGCAGCGAAAGGTGATCGCCGTCTTTCACTACGCCCTCAAGCCCTCGGGGTTCCTGATGCTGGGCCGCTCCGAGACGGTGGGGTTGCACGCCGAGCTGTTCGCGATGGCCGACAGCCGCTGGAAGATCTACCGGCGCAAGGCCGGCATGGCCGATCCGCGCGAGATCGAATATCTCCCGCGCCCGCGCGTCCCGCCCGAGAAGCCGGGGCCGCGGGCCATCTCGTCGACCGCCGAGCCGGGCGCGACCGGCGACTGGGAAGCGCAGGGGGAGGCCAACCGCCTGCTGCTCGACCGCTTCGCGCCGCCGTCGGTCATCGTCGACGCCGACACGCGCATCATCCGGGCACGCGGCCGCACGTCGCGCTACTTCGAGCTCCCCGACGGCGACGCCACGCTCGACGCGCTCAAGATGGTGCGACCCGGGCTGCTGTCGCCGCTGCGGAGCGCCCTCGACGAGGTCCGCGACAAGGGCAAGCCGGTACGGCGCGAGGGGCTACGCTTCCACGGCGATGGCGAGCTCCGGCTGGTCACTCTCGAGGCGATCCCCATCGGGCGGGCCGAAGAACGCCACTGTCTGGTCGTCTTCGAGGATGCGCAGGCTACCCCGCCCGGCGCATCCCGCGCCACCCAGGGAAAGAAGCGCCCCCCGGCCAGTCCCACAAAGCCGACCACCGGCGAGCAGCAGCTACAAGACGAGCTGGCGGCCACCCGCGCCCACCTGCAGTCGAACATCCAGGAGCTGGAGGCGGCCAACGAGGAGCTGCAGGCGGCCAACGAGGAGATCCTGTCGAGCAACGAGGAGATGCAATCGACGAACGAGGAGCTCGACACCGCCCGCGAGGAGCTGCAGTCGACGAACGAAGAGCTCAGCACCGTGAACGACGAGCTGCAGAACCGCAACGCCGAGCTGAGCCTGGCCAACGGCGACCTGCTCAATCTGCTGAGCAACGTGCAGATTCCCATCGTCATGGTGACGCCCGAGCTGAAAATTCGCCGCTTCACCCCGGCGGCCGAGCGCCTGCTGAACCTGATCGCCTCCGACGTGGGGCGACCGATCCGGCACATCACCCCCAACATCAAGTTCCCCGAGTTGGAGCGGCGCATCCGCGAGGTGCTGGACACGGTGACGGCCTACGAGCACGAGGTCGACGATCAGGACGGCAACACCTACCTGCTGCGCATTCGCCCCTACAAGACGCTCGACCATCGCATCGACGGCGCGGTGCTGATCCTGATCGACATCTCGTCGGCGCTGCGCAGCTCGCGCGAGGCGGGTGAGGCGATCATGTCGACGGTGCGCGATCCCATCCTGATGCTCGACGGCGATCAGACGGTCAAGCGCGCCAATGCGGCGTTCTTCGCCAAGTTCCGCGTCGCCCCCGGCGACACGGAGGGCAAGCGGCTCTACGCGCTGGGCGACGGCCAGTGGAACATCCCAGCCCTTCGCCAGCTCCTGGAAGAGATCTTGCCGGCGCGAAGGAACTTCGAGGGGTTCGTGGTCGAGCACACCTTCCCCGGGATAGGGCGGAAGCGCATGCTGCTCGATGGGCGGCGCATCGAATCAGGGCCGTCGGGGGCCGGGATCGTCCTGCTCATCATCCGGGACGTCGCCGATGCCTAGACGGCGCAGCGCGCCCGCGCTGACCCCGGACGCAACGCTCGAGGCCCAGCGCCTGCGCGCCCTGGTCGACGATCTTCGCGCCGAGAACGAACATCTGCTCGAGACCCAGCGCGTCCTGGAGGCGAGCCGAAGCGACTTTTACGAGCGCTTCGAACTGTCTCCCCTCCCCTCGTTGCTCGTTGACGACCGCGGAGGGGTTCGCTCGGCGAACGAGAGCGCCCTCGCGCTGCTCGGCCATTTGAAAGGAGGTCTGCTGGGGCGGCTGTTCAGCCAGTTCGTCGTGGCCGCGGATCGTTCCACGTTCGCCGTCTATCTGGACCGTTGCCTGCGCGAGGACGCGGCGGGGACGTGCGAGCTGAGGCTGGCCACGTCCGCCACCGACGAGCAGCTGGTGCAGCTGTGGAGCCGCCGAACGTTCAGCCCCCTGCGCGGGCTCCAGCTGACCCTCGTCGACTTGCGGAGCCGCGAGCACGTCCGTATCAAGAACGAGCAGCTGCTGGAGGCGGTGCAGAGCGCCCAGAAGGCGAGCGCCGCCAAGGACAAGTTCATCGGCATGCTGAGCCACGAGCTGCGCACGCCGCTG
>DASYCK010000137.1:0-23815 GCA_036500205.1 Polyangia bacterium
GGAGGCGACGCCCGAGCGCCAGGCGGGTCCTGATCAGCTCGCGCACCTGTACGTGCGCGACAGAGGGGGCGGCCTGGTGCCGCTGCCGCAGCTGGCGCGCTTCGAGGTGTCGAACATGCCGCTCGCGATCAACCACCAGGGTCAGTTTCCCGCCATCACGCTTTCTTTCAATCTGGCGCCGGGCGCGTCGCTGGGGCAGGCCGTCGAGGCCATCGCCAAGATCGAGCAGGATATCGGTCTGCCGGCCAGCGTCCACGCGGGCTTCAAGGGGACGGCGCAGGCGTTCGGCGATTCGTTGAAGAGCGAGCCCTGGCTGATCCTGGCGGCGCTCGTCACCGTCTACATCGTGCTGGGCGTGCTGTACGAGAGCCTCATCCACCCCATCACGATCCTGTCGACCTTGCCGTCGGCGGCGCTGGGGGCGCTGATCGCGCTGTCGGTGATGGGCTTCGACTTCAGCATCATCGCGCTGATCGGCGTGGTGCTGCTGCTCGGCATCGTGAAGAAGAACGCCATCATGATGATCGACTTCGCGCTGGAGGCGGAGCGCGCGGAGGATCTGGATCCGCGCGAGGCGATCCGGCGGGCCTGCCTGCTGCGGTTGCGGCCGATCCTGATGACGACGGTGGCGGCGCTGTTCGGCGCGTTGCCGCTCGCCATCGGCATGGGCGCGGGGTCCGAGCTGCGGCAACCGCTGGGCATCGCCATCGTGGGTGGCCTCGGCGTGTCGCAGCTGCTGAACCTGTTCTCGACGCCGGCGGTCTACGTGTGCCTCGATTCGCTGCGGAAGCGGAAGGGTCACGCGCGGATGGAGCGGGCAAAGCCGCCGGTCGGGGGACCGACGCCGGTTCACGGGTGAGGCGAGGGACCCCTATCAGATGAAGAGGAGCAGCCCCGCTTGAACGCCGAAGTCCGTGAACTTCTGGTCGGCGCTGAGGCCACCCGAGGAAACGGTGCCGGTGAGACCGAGATCGAGCGTGGGGCCGATGAGGAGGGCGGCGCGGGGAACGACGAGGATGACCAGGGGCGCTTCGATGGTGAGCGCGAGGAAGGACTGCGTCGCCACGTTTCCGCCCCCGCTGTTGGTGGACGCGTGCTCGTACGTGATTCCGCCCCGGGGCCAGATCGCCACCCGCGGGCTCACGTTCCCGGCGTAACCGACCCGCGGCGCGAATTGATAGCCGCTCAGTGACCCACCGGTCGGCGAGATGTTGAAGACGGATGCCGCGGCCCCCAGGCTGACGGAGGGTGAGACGAAGACGTCGACGGCGATTCGGGGCCACGAATAGCCCGTGCCGATGAGAGCCGTCGGGTTGCTCAAGAGGCTGATCGTGTCGACGGAGGCGCTCCCGCCGCTCACGGATTCGTCCGTGTGAACGAAGCCGAACAGCCGCTCGGCCGAGATCGCCACGTGCCCGACGGAGCCGAACGCGAGCTCTTGCGCGCGAACCCGGTTCGCCCAGAGAACCCCCAACAACAGAACCGACCCTACGACGACGCGTCTCATCCGACCTCCATCTCTCCACACAGGACGGCCGAAAGTAGATGAGGGCCGAAGTCCGGTCAAATCGGCAATGGGCGACTGTCCGGGCTTTCACCGACGGCGAAGGTATCCGTCGCGACGATTTATGAGCCGCCGGAGCGGCCTGGCGCTACTTATTTCACCTCCCGTCGATGCCAAAAAAATCGCGAAAGGTCCCATGAGCCCCCAAAACAAGCTCCTGACGAATTCGTCCGCCCTGCCGCGATGCTTGGCCCTGGGCGGATTGCTGCTCTCGCTCGCATCAGGGTTCGCCTGCGGGAGCGGGGCGATGGAGGAACAAGATGCGGGCGGCTCGACGGGGGGCGGCGTCGGCTCCGGGGGACGGTCGTCGGCGAGCGGCGGGACCAGCGCGCCTGGAACGGGCGGGCAAACGGCGAGCGGCGGCAAGATGGGCTCGGGTGGCGCGGGAACAGGCGGCGCCACCGGAAGCGGCGGCGTCAGCGGCACGGGCGGCGGCGGAACGACCACCGGCTCGGGCGGAAAGGCCTCCGGCGGCAACGGAACGACGACCAGCTCGGGCGGCGTGGGCGGAGCAGCCGGCGCGCGCGCCTCCGGCGGAACGACCGGTTCCGCCGGACGGGGGGGAACGATGGGAGGGGCGGGTGGGGCCTCGAGCCGCGGGGGCGCCGGTGGCGCCGGTGGCGTGGTCGCCGGCCCCGGTGGCGCGGGCGGCATGCCGGCGGGTGGAGCCAACGGCGGCGGCGCTACGGCGGCCAGCGGACCGTGTGACCTCTACGCGACCAGCAGCGCGCCCTGCGTCGCCGCGCACAGCACCGTGCGGGCGCTGTTCGGCGCCTACGACGGGAAGCTGTATCAGGTCCGGCGCGCGTCGGACAAGCTCACGAAGGACATCGTCCCCCTGACGACGGGAGGCTTCGCCGACGCGGCGTCGCAGGACACGTTCTGCGCCAGCACGACGTGCACGATCGCGACCATCTACGACCAGTCGGGGAAGGGGAACCACCTGACCGTCGGGCCCGCGGGGGGCAACGGCAAGGCCGACACCGAATCCAGCGCCACCGCGCTCAAGTTGACCGTCGGTGGTCACACCGTTTACGGCGTGTACATCGCCGCCGGTAACGGCTATCGCAACAACACCACCACCGGCATCGCCACGGGCAACGGCGCGCAGGGGGCGTACATGGTGGCGAGCGGCACGCACGTGAACGACGGCTGCTGCTTCGACTACGGGAACGCGGAGACCAACAACAAGGACACCGGTAACGGCCACATGGAGGCCGTCTACCTGGGCAAGCTGTGCTGGTTCACGCCGTGCGTGGGCGCCGGTCCCTGGGTGATGGCGGATCTCGAAAACGGCCTGTTTTCAGGCGCGAACGGGCCCAGCAGCAGCAACACCAGCGTCGCCTACGACTACGTGACGGCGATGGTCAAGGGGCACTCGACCGGATACGCCATCAAGGGCGGCAACGCCCAGACCGGCGCGCTGAAGACGATGTACAGCGGCGCGCTCCCCACCACCAGCGGCTACAACCCCATGCACCTCGAGGGGGCGATCATCCTCGGCGTCGGTGGTGACAACAGCAACGTGTCCATCGGCAGCTTCTTCGAAGGGGTGATGACCTCGGGCTTCCCGTCCGACGCGGCCGATGACGCCGTCCAGGCGAACATCGTCGCCGCCGGTTACGGTCACTGACGCTGTCCATCCGCCATTCGCCAGCGCGCCAGGCCAACACCTGAAATGAGCGACCGCGAAGGCGCGGTGTACAGTTGCGAGCCATGGTTCCCCGACGCGCAGCCTCGACGTGGCTCTCGGGATTGTCGGCTCCGCGTCGCCAGCTCGCTCCCATCGTCGCCACGCCGTTGGCCGTCTTCATCTTCCTCGGCGCTGCCGCGGAGGCGCGGGCGGCGAGCTCTACGGGGCGTGGTGCCAGCTGGTGCCGCCGGTGGTGAATGACCAGGTGCCTTCCGGATACGCCTGCGGTTCGAGCGGGGGTTCGATGAGCGGCCCGCCTTCGCCGCCGATGTGCGAGTTCCAGCTCCCGACCAGCGATCCCAGCCACAACGACATCGTCCCCGTCGACTGCGGGATCTACAGTCTGTGCGTTGGGGGAGGCCCTTGCACCTGCACGGCGACCGCGTGTGGGTCGCACGTCATGCCGTCCGATGGGACGAGCCTCGACAACTACCGGGTCATGGTCGACGCGGCCATCGATCAGTCCGGGACGTCCCTCACCGGAACGCTCGCCATCAAGGACAGCGCGGGAACGGTCAACCGGATCACCATCCGGCTGCAGAAGAATCCCTGACGGTCCGTCACCCCCGACGATACACGCCGGGGGTGACGCCGGTGCTGCGCTTGAACATGGTGTTCAGATGCGCCTGGCTGGAGAAGCCGCACGCCAGCGCGACGTCGACGAGCGACTGCTTCGGTTCGCGCAGCAGGGACTTCGCCCGCTCGATCCGCCGGGATAAGATGTACTGATGAGGGGAGACGCGAAAGGTGCGCTTGAACAGGCGCGCGAAGTGATCGGCGCTGTAGCCGGCGACCGCCGCCATCTCCAGCAGGCTGATGTTACAGCCCAGGTTGTCCTCCACGAACGCGACGATCGCTTCGCGGGCCAGCCTGGCTGCGGGATCCTGACCGGCGCGCATGCTCTCGAGACCATGAACGTTCGCCAGCACGTATGAGGCGAGCGTCAACGACAGTCCCTGCACGTAGGCCGCGCCCAGCGGCTCGCCCCAGGCCAGCTGATGCTGCAGGCGCTGCACCAGATCGACCACGTGGTTGTCGGCGACCCCGTAGCGGGCGCCGCGCTCGGGATCGAGCCGTGGTTGATTGGCTCCGAACAGACCGGTCAACAGCTCGCTGGTGAAGTTGACCGAGACGCACGTCGAGCGCGCGCCTTTCCAGGTCACTTCATGCAACGTCGTGCCGGCCGGCATGACGTCGACCATGCCTCCGCGCCGCACGAACGTCTTCGAGGCGGTGTCGGTTCCCGGCGTGTTGCCGTGAACGTTGACCTCGTGGGCGCTGCCGGTCCAGACCAGGATGGTGTCCGACGCCGTCGTCAGAGCCTCCAGCTTGCCTCGGTCCGGCCAGTCGCCCTGGCGCATCGCTGGGCCGTCCCAACCATCGGCGGTCAGCACCTGGCCGTACTTCGCAGCGGCGCTCACGTGGGCATGGTAGTTCGCGCGTACAGGCGATTCCAGCGGGGATTTGCGATCACTTTCGAGGACGTCGGGAATTCGCAATACGACGCCGACATCCTGGAAGACCGAGAAATCGGTACGGCTAACGTGCCCTGCGATGAAAAATTACCTTCGTCTCCTGGGCAGCATGACGGCGGCAAGTTGCATCATCCTCGCGGGCTGCGGCGCCGCCGACGACAGCGGGGGAGGTTCCGGGGGGGCGAACGGGAGCGGCGGCTCGACGGGAAGCGGCGGCAATGCCTCCGGTGGCGCCACGGGCAGCGGCGGGCACGGCACGGGAGGCAGTGGCACAGGAAGCAGTGGATCGGGAGGAAGCGGCTCGGGCGGGAGCGCGTCCGGCGGCAGCAGCACCGGCGGCAGCGCGTCCGGCGGCAGCAGCACCGGCGGCAGCAGCACCGGCGGTAGCAGCACCGGCGGTAGCAGCTCGGGCGGAATGGTGGGGAGTGGCGGTCACGCTGCGGGTGGCAGCAACTCGGGCGGCACCACCGGCAGCGGCGGCCAAGGGACGGCCGGCAGCGTGGGGGGAGGTGGCAAGGCGGCGGGCGGCAGCGGCGCCACGAGCGCTGGCGGCAAGGGTGGCGGCGCGACGGGCAGCGGCGGCAGCGCCGGTGGTTCGATGGGAAGCGCCGGTACGTCGGGACTCTACAATCCCTGCCCGACCAACGGCGATCCGTGCCGGATCCTGCCGGTGGGCGACTCGATCACGTTCGGAATCAATCAGGAGGGCTCGTATCGCATCGAGCTGTTTCACAAGGCGCTGATGGCGAGCCAGAAGATCACGTACACGGGCACGTTGCAGAACGGGCCGGCGATGGTCGACAACGTCGCTTTCCCCAAGCGCTATGAAGCGACGAGCGGGATCACGATCGCCGGCATCTCGAGCCAGATCACCAACAACAAGACGTTGATGATGCCGTCCGACATCATCCTCGTGCACATCGGCACGAACGACATGTACATGACCCCCGCGGGCGCGCCCGATCGCCTTGGCTCGCTGATCGACCAGCTCATCACCGGCATGCCCAACGCGCTGATCGTGGTGGCGAAGATCATTCCGCTGGCGTCGTCGGCGTCGGCGGTGGCCACGTACAACGCGGCCATCCCGGGCGTGGTGAAGACGCGGGCGGACGCCGGCAAGCACGTCATCATGGTCGACATGAACACGGGCTTTCCGCCCAACGACATGGACGCCGTCCATCCCACGCCCACCGGCTACGCCTGGATGGGCGACGTCTGGTACGCCGCGCTCGGCAGCCTGTTTCCGAAGTAGTCCCGGTCGCTACGAGCTGCAAGACAGCATCGAGCAGCCCACGCGGTGGCGGGCCCACTCGGGGCGCCGCGCGGCGAACCGCGCCCGGGCGGGCTGCTCGTCGTAGGGGTGGCGCAGGACGTCCAGCAGCTCGCCGATGAGTGACGGGTCGCCGCTGGTCGCGGCGTCGATCGCCTCCTGCGCCAGGTAGTTGCGCAGCACGAAGCGCGGATTCAACGCGTTCATCTGGCGCTGGCGCTCGCCGTCGGCGAGGCCGCCGTCGCGCACGCGCCCGCTCCAGGCGCGCAGCCAGGTCAGGTAGGCGGCGCGGAGCTCGCCCGTCACCTCGGCGGGGCTGTACCAGGCGTCGGTCAGCGGCGCCAGCAACGCGTCGTCCGTCAGGCGCCCCTCGGGATCGACGGGCACGCTGGCCAGCTCGCGGAAGAACAGCACCTGATCGGTCTCGGTGCGCCCCAGCAGGCGGAACAGGTCGCCCACCAGACGTTCGTCATCCTCGCCGCGTGGCGCGCCCCAGCCGAGCCGCTTCGTCATCACCGCGTGAAACCCGTCGAAGTAGAGCGCGCCGTAGCGATCGAGGCCGGCCTGAAACGGCGCGGGATCGTCGGTCAACGGCAGCAGGGCCTGGGCGAGGCGCATCAGGTTCCAGCCGCCGATCTCGGGCTGCGCGCCGTAGCGGTAGCGACGGGTGCCGGCGTCGGTGGTGTTGGGGGTCCAGCCCGCGTCGAAGCTCTCCAGCCAGCCGTAGGGGCCGTAGTCGATCGTCAACCCGAGGATCGACATGTTGTCGGTGTTGAGGACGCCATGCACGAAGCCGACGCGCATCCAGTCGATCAGCAGCCGCGCCGTACGCGCGCAGACCTCGCCGAAGAATCTCCCGATCGTCTCCTTCGACGCCGCTCCGCCTCGTTCGCTCGCCGGCAGCAGCTCGGAAAAATCGGCGCGGATCGTGTAGTCGACGAGCCGTCGCAGCAGGTCGCGATCGTCGCGCGAGGCCGGCAGCTCGAAGTTTCCGAAGCGGACGAACGAGGGGGCGACCCGGCAGACGACGGCGCCCGGCTCGGCCTGCGGGTTGCCGTCGTACAGCATGTCGCGCACCACCGCGTCGCCGGTGGTCACCAGCGACAGCGCGCGCGTGGTGGGGATGCCCAGGTGGTGCATCGCCTCGCTGCACAGGAACTCGCGCACGGACGAGCGCAGCACGGCGCGCCCGTCGGCGTGCCGCGAATAAGGGGTCAGCCCGGCCCCCTTGAGCTGCAAGGTCTGGTGATGCCCGTCGCGATCGAACACCTCGCCGAGCGCGATGGCCCGCCCGTCGCCGAGCTGCCCGGCCCAGCTTCCGAACTGATGGCCGCCGTAGCAGGCGGCGAACGGCTCGGCGCCGGTGGGCACGCGGTTTCCGCTGAACACCTGCGCGAAGTCGGGCGAGCGGCAGGTCTCCTCGTCGATGCGCAGCAGCGCGGCCACCTCGGACGAGAACGCCAGGGTCACGGGGCGTGCGGCGGGCGCGGGGAGGACCCGGCTGAACGCCGCGCGGTGAACGCCCCGAATGCGATTCGCGGGCTCGGGATCGCCCGGCAGCTCGCGGGTGAACCGGTTGTCGAACGCCAGTCCGTCGAGGGGACGTGACGTCGCTTCGGCTTCGGGCATCAGGCGAGCTGCTTCAGCATCGCCTCGGCGGTGCTCACCTCGAGCTTGCCCGGCGCCTCGACGTTCACGCGCTTGACGACGCCATCCTCGATCAGCAACGAATAGCGCAACGAACGGCGCCCCATGCCGCCGCTCGACCTGTCGGCGTCGAGCCCCAGCTTGGTGGTCAGCTCGCCGTTGCCGTCGCCCAGCATGCGGAGCTTGCCGATGGCGCCGCGGTCCCTTCCCCAGGCGGCCATCACGTAGCCGTCGTTCACCGACACGCACCACACCTCGTCCACGCCGCGCGCTTTCAATTCGGCGAGGTGCGCGAGATAGCCCGGGATGTGTCGCTCGGAACAGGTCGGGGTGAACGCCCCCGGCACGCCGAAGATCACCACCCGCTTGCCGCGCGTGGCCGCCGCGACGCTGACCTTCCGAGGGGCGATCGGGCAGGCCTCGCCGAACTCGGTCGATTCGTTCAAGGTCGCGTCGGGCAGCGGCTCGCCAGCTTCAATCATCGCTAAGGCATAGAGCATCCATCGCGGAACGCAAGCAGCCAGGGCCGCGAATCAAGCACCCGCGCAGGTTCATTCGAATTTTCGGTCGCCGCGAAAGAACCTGAAGGAAAATGTCGGGCGCGTGTCGATCGACCGCCCGGTCGTTCGTCGCCTCGATACGACGCGGGACCTTCGTTTCGCGAAATCAACACAGGAGAAGACGATGCGATTCATGATGCTGATGATTCCCAGGGGCTACGAGAAGGCGGCGCCGGGCGCGATGCCCGACACCAAGGCGGTCGTCGCCATGATGAAGTACAACGAATCGTTGCAGAAGGCGGGCGTGCTGCTGGCGCTCGATGGGCTGCACCCGCCGTCGATGGGGGCGCGGGTGTCGTTCGAGGAGGGGAAGCCGAAGGTGACCGACGGGCCCTTCGCCGAGGCGAAGGAGGTGCTGGGGGGCTACTGGATGATCCAGGTCAAGTCGCGGGACGAGGCGATCGCCTGGGCGTCGCGCTGCCCCGCTTCACCCAACGAGGTGATCGAGGTCCGTCAGGTGCAGGAGATGTCCGACTTCCCGGCCGAGATCAGGGAAGCGACCGCCGGCTTCGAGCTGCCTGGCAAGACCAAGGGGGCGTGAGGTCACCGGTCACCGGTCATCGGTCACCGGTCACCGCTCCGCGGCGGAGCCGGTGCCCGCGTCGATGGCGCCCGAGCGAGAGGTGGCGGCTATTTCCACGATCTCGACGATGTCGTCGTCGGTGACCATGAGGGCGTCGGACGCGGAGGTTTGCAGGGGCGCCGCGACCGGCAGCGCCAGCACCTCGGCGAGCCCCACGCTCGCCGGGACGCCCGAACGGCGCGGCACGCCGCCCCCATCGAAGAAGAAATCTCCGTCCGTCCAGCTCAGCACGTCCCGCAGCAGCAGGCGCACCTTCTCGGTCAGCACCGCTCGCAGCGCCGCGGTCGATACCAGACCGGCGCGGGCCAGCACCGAGCCGAGGCGGAGGCGCGAGCCGCCGTGCGTGGCCAGCGCCGCCTCGAGCTGCGCCCGTTCCAGCACGCCGCGCTCGACCAGCAGGTGACCGAGCACCATGTCCTGATCGGTCGAGCCCGAGAGGGTGACCCGCCCGCGCCGCAGATGAAACTGGCGCACCACCATCCCGCGGCTCACGCTGAGGATGCCGGAGGCGCGCCCCCGCGCGAGCCAGGTCAGCACCTCGCGCAGGGGAACCGTCTTCACGTCACCTTGCAGCGCCATCGTTTCATTAAGCGTCAACCGTCGGAAACCGCCAGTTTTTGGGCGATGGCGAGAGGCGCTACGTCTTCGCGAAACGCTTCTCCATCGGGATCGCCTCCAGCCGATCGCGCGACTGCACCGTCACCATCCAGCCCGGGTACTCGGGGGGCAACGCGCTCGCCTTGCCGATCCGTTCGAGATCGCTCGCGGTCAAGCTCAGCTCCGAGGCGGCCAGGTTGTCGCGAAGCTGCGCCTCATCACGCGCGCCGATGATGACGCTGGTGGTGAAGCGCTGGTGCAGCAGCCAGGAGAGCGCCACCCGCGCCACCGAGACGCCGTACTCTTTCGCCACCTCGGCGAGCACGTCGAGCACGTTGTAGCCGCGCGTCTCGTCGACCGGTGGAAAATCGAAGCCGCTGCGCCGGGTGGCGTCCGGCTTCTTCTGCGCGCGGCTGAACTTGCCGCTCAGGAAGCCGCCCGCTAGCGGGCTCCACACCAGCAGGCCGACCCCCTCGGACTCCATCAGGGGGACGAGCTCGCGCTCGAGATCGCGGCCGGCCACCGAGTAATACGACTGGATGGTCTGGAACCGGGCCAGGCGATCCCGCTCGCTGAGGCCCAGCGCCTTCATGAGGTGCCACGCCGCCAGGTTCGAGGCGCCGATGTAACGAACCTTCCCCATGCGCACCAGATCGTCGAGCGCGCGTAACGTCTCTTCCCAGGGCGTGAGCGCATCGAAACCGTGGATCTGATAGAGGTCGACGTAGTCGGTGCCGAGGCGCTTCAAGCTGCTGTCGATCGAGTCCATGATGTGACCACGCGAGAGCCCCACGGCATTCGGACCGGGCCCCACGCGCCCCCGCACCTTGGTCGCCACGATGACCTCTTTCCGTCGCGCGCCCAGCGCCTTGCCCAGGATCTGCTCGGCCTGCCCCCACGAATACGTGTCGGCGGTGTCGAAGAAGTTGATCCCCATCTCCAGGCACAGCGAGACCATCTTGTCGGCCTCCGCCTGCGCCGTTTCACCGATCATCTTGTAGATGCCCTCGCCGCCGAAGGTCATCGTGCCGAAGCAGAGCTCGGACACCCGCAGCCCCGTCCGTCCCAAGGTTCGATAGTTCATGACCGTCTCCTCGTGGTGTGTCGTTGACCGGCGGAAACATAGATCCGGAATGTCGGCGCGGCGACGAACGAATGTGTCGCGGGTTGGTACACGGTGTGCAACGTATTTCGGGCGATGGACTTTGCGCGAGGGTGCCGGCTGGCCCGGGTTGGATTGCTCGCCGCGTTCGTGGTGGGCGGCTGCTCTGGTTCTTCCTCGAACCCCAACGTCGGGGCCGAAGGAATTGGCGGGCAAGCAGGGAGCACGTCGCTCCATCGCGGCGGCGGGCAGGCAGGGCAATCAGGAATGGCGGGAGCGGGCGGTGCGACGCGCGCCACTGGCAACGGAGGAGCTTCGGCGAGCGGGGGTCATGCCCCCGATGCGGGCGTCGTCGAGACCGGTGGAGCGGGCGGAACAGCGACGGGGGTGAGCGGCGCCGGGGGTAACACGGGGAGCGGTGGCGTCGTCGGCGTCGGGACCGGGGGTATCGCGGGGACGGGGGGCCACGGCGGAGTTGGCGGCACGGCGGGCACGGGGGGGGCGGGCCGCGTGGGTACCGGCGGCGTGCCTGGCAGCGGCGGCCAGCTGAGCGCGACAGGCGGGGCCGCCGGCAGCTCGGGCGGCGTCGTGGGTGCCGGCGGCAAGACCGGCTCGGGGGGGGCGGTCGGCAGCGGAGGCGCACATGCCACCGGGGGCTCGCTCGGTACGGGCGGCGTGTTGGGGACGGGCGGAGCGGTCAACGGCGGCGCAGGGGGAATGATGACCGCCGGCCCAGGCGGCGCTGGTGGAGCCCCCCAGAACGATGGCGGCACGAGCGGCTGCGTCGCGAACGCGAATGGAAAATCGTGTCCCGAACAGGGGACCGTGTGCGCCGACCCATCCGCCTCGGGCGATTTGTGCCTCTGCACCGCCGAACACGTGTGGAGCTGTCTCTCGGGGCTGGTCGATGAAGGCTCGAACGGCTGTCCCGACAATCCTGCCGGCAAGCCCTGCTCCGCCAACAGCCCCATCTGCAGCGGTGGCGGCCTCACCACCTGCATCTGCGGCTTGAACCTCGTGTGGCAGTGCTTGCTTTGAACTGAGCGTCGAGCACCTTCAGCGGGAGTCCGCGGCGCGCACCAGAAGATCGCGAGCGCCGTGTCGATCCAGGCCTCACCCGATCGACTGTTTGCGGGACTTCGTTCCGACAAACTCGAGACGGGAGAGACACATCATGAAGACGACGCGCGTTCTGTGGGCGGTGGCGATCGGTGGGATGGCGGTGCTGGGGCTGGGCCTGTCGGCGAAGGCGAAGGGACCAGCGGGGAAATTCGTGCAGCTTCCAGCGTCCCAGCTGAAGTTCGAGGAGTTCTATCCGGGCGGTCCCGTCGAGTCGTTCATCATCGGCTCGAAGGAAGCGAAGCAGGGCCCGACGGCGTTCTTCATCAAGTTCAAGGGGGGCTTCGACTCGGGCTGGCACGTTCACGAGTCGGAATACACGGCGGTCATCTTGACCGGGACGATGCTGGAGACGAGCAAGGGGGGCGACGCACCGAAGCCGCTCGGCCCCGGTTCGTATTACCGGCAGCCGACGGTGGTGCACCGCACGCAGTGCACGGGCAGCGTCGACTGCCTCGTCTACATCTTCGAGGAGGGGCGCTTCAGCTTCACGCCCACGACGGAAGACGGCAAGCCGTTGCCGGCAGCCAAACCGTAGTCAGGCGCTGCGCCGTCAGTCGTGGTGGGGCGGGTTGCGCCCGAGGTGCGCCTGCAGCTCCTGGAACTGCTCTTCCAGGTGCCAGGGGACGTGGTGGTACACGTCCTCGAACATCGTGCGCAGGGGGGGCTTCGGCTCGACCGACTCGGCGTAGCGGAGGGCATCGGTCACCTCGGCGGTGATCTCCTCGCGCCAGGTCGCCTCGACCTCGGGGGTGAGGTGCCCCTTCTTCGTCAGGTACTTGCGGTAGCGATCGATGGGGTCGCGCCCTTCCCATTCCTGGGGCTCGGTGGGGTCGCGATACACCGACGGGTCGTCGGACGAGCTGTGCGCGCCGCGCCGGTAGGTGCGCGCCTCGACCAAGGTGGCGCCGTCGCCGCGCCGGCCACGCGCCGCCGCCTCGCCGATCACGTGGACCATCGCCAGCGGATCGTTCCCGTCGACCAGCACGCCCGGGAGCCCGTAAGCGATCGCTTTCTGCGCGAACGTGGGCGTCCTCGTCTGCACCGAGCGCGGCACCGAGATGGCCCACCCGTTGTTGCGGCACACGATGATGGCCGGCACCTTGTACACGCCCGCGAACAGGCAGCTCGTGTGGAAGATGGGGGTCGAGGTGCCGCCGTCGCCGAAGAACGCCACGGCGACGTCGTCCTTCTTCTGCAGCTTGGCCGCCCAGGCGGTGCCCACGGCGTGCGGGATCTGCGTCGCCACCGGGGAGGCCACGCTGACGAAGTTCAGGTGGCGGATCGAGTGGTGCACGGGCATCTGCCGACCCTTCACCGGATCCTCGGCGTTGCCGAACAGCTGGCACATGAACGTGCGCAGCGAGTAGCCGCGGTACAGCGCCGCCCCCACCTCGCGGTACGCCGAGTAGAACCAGTCGGTCACGCGCAGCGCGGCCGCGGCGCCGATGTGCGTGGCCTCCTCGCCGGTGGTCGACACGTAGAACCCCAGTCGCCCCTGGCGCTGCAGCCGCAGCATCCGCTCGTCAATCATGCGGATGCGGATGAGCGCGTGCATGAGCCGGCGATGCGCGTCGCCCGACAGGGCCGGTTCGCGTTCGGGGTGAACCACGTTTCCGTCGTCGTCGATGACGCGGATGACTTCCATCTTCATGACGGGCCCTTTTAGCTCAATCTCCGCGGGGGGTCGACGGCCGGCGCCTTTCCGGTCCTTTTCTCAATGATGTCATGGGCGCGCCGTGGTAGGTGATCCAGCGATGGACGGCTCGCAGACAATCAATCCCAACGACATTCTCAGCTACCTGGGCCGCGACTATGTGGTCGAGGGGCTGTTGACCTACCAGCTGCCCGCGAAGACGCACCGCCTGGCCCGCGTGGTCGATGGCGAGGCCGTGCTGTGGGTCGAGCCGCTGACCGACGACGCCGACGATCGTCTGCTGGTGCTGTCGGAGGTGCATGACCTGGCCATCGGCACGCCGCCGCCGCAGTCGATCTCGTATCGCAACAACACCTTCCTGCAGCGCCTTTCGGGCGCGGCGAAGGTGACGGTCGCCGGGAAGGTGACCGGGCGGCTGCCGGGCGCCGTCGACATCTGGCGCTACCGCGCCGCCGGTGATCTCTTCTTGCAGATCGAGTCGAGCGCGGCCGGGCAGGTGGTCCTGTACGGCGAGTCGGTGCACAAAGGCATGATCGACGTGTTGCCCGGGACCCGCTGATGGGCAGTGATTTCGGGACCCTGTTCCGAATCAGCACCTGGGGCGAGTCGCACGGCCCGACCGTCGGGGTGGTCATCGATGGCTGCCCCCCGCGCCTGCCCATCACCGCCGAGGAGATCCAGGTCGAGCTCGATCGCCGGCGTCCCGGCCAGAGCGCCATCACCACGCAGCGACGCGAGGCCGATCAGGTGGAGATCCTGTCCGGCGTTCACGACGGGTTGACCTTGGGGACGCCCATCGGGCTGCTGGTGCGCAACAGCGACAACCGCGGCGGCGACTACGAGGAGATGAAGACGAAGTTTCGCCCTTCGCACGCCGACTACACCTACCAGGCCAAGTTCGGCATCCGCGCCTGGCAGGGGGGCGGCCGGGCCAGCGCGCGCGAGACCGTGGGGCGCGTGGCGGCCGGGGTGCTGGCCCGCAAGGCGCTGGCGTCCGTGACCCGCCAGCCCATCGAGATCGTCGCCTACGTCAAGCAGGTGCAGGCGCTGGTGGCCGACGTCGATCCCGGAACGGTCACGCGCGCCGCCGTCGAGTCCAACATCGTCCGCTGCCCCGAGCCTGCCAAGGCGGTCGAGATGATCGCGGCCATTGATCAAGCCCGCAAGGCGGGTGATTCGCTGGGGGGCGTGGTCGAGGCGGTTGCGCGCGGCGTGCCGCCCGGCTGGGGCGAGCCGGTGTTCGACCGCCTCGAGGCCGATCTGGCGAAGGCGATGCTGTCGCTGCCGGCGGCCAAGGGCTTCGAGATCGGCAGCGGCTTCGCGGGCGTGTTGTTGAAGGGCTCGGAGCACAACGATCCGTTCTTCAACGACGGTGGCCGGATCCGCACGCGCACCAACCGCTCGGGTGGCGTGCAGGGGGGGATCTCGAACGGCGAGGACATCGTCCTGCGCGTCGCTTTCAAGCCGACCGCCACCATCCTGCGCGAGCAGGAGACCGTCGACGATTCAGGGGCCGCCACCACGATCAAGGCGCGCGGACGCCACGATCCTTGCGTGCTGCCGCGCGCGGTTCCCATCGTCGAGGCGATGATCGCCCTGGTGCTGGCCGACCACGCCCTGCGCCAGCGCGGGCAAGTTGGCGGCTAACGTAACCGGCCGACGCCGGCGCGGCGGAAGCAGCCGACGGTGTGGTCGTTGACCAGCCCCGACGCCTGCATGAACGCGTAGACGATCGTCGAGCCGACGAAGGAGAAGCCGCGCTTCTTCAGGTCGACCGAGATGGCGTCCGACAGCGGCGTGCGCGCCACGATGTCGCCGCGCGTCCGAATCTTGTTCTGCAGGGGTCGGCCCTCGACGAACTTCCAGATGTACGAATCGAAGCTCCCCTGTTCCTCCTGCAGCGCCAGGAACGCCTTGGCGTTGCCGATGGCCGAACGGATCTTGGCGGCGTTGCGGACGATGCCGGCGTTGCCCATCAGGCGGGCCTGATCGCGCGCCGTGAAGCGGGCCACCCGCGCCGGATCGAACCCCAGGAACGCCTCGCGGTAGCCCTCGCGCTTGCGCAGGATGGTCAGCCAGGACAGGCCGGCCTGGGCGCCGTCGAGGATGATCTTCTCGAACCAGCGTCGATCGTCGTGCACCGGCACGCCCCACTCCTCGTCGTGGTAGGTGGCCATCAAGGCATCTCCGTCGGCCCAGAAGCAGCGCGTGCGCGGGGACGGGCTCATCGTGAGGTCTTTGTTAGCATAAGGGGTGAGCGAATTCGCATGAGCGCCGCCGTCCCCGCCTCCTCGATGGCCGTGGCCCAGAACGCCACGCCGCCCCCCTGGTTGGGGCGGTCCCGGCTGTCGCTGCTGCGCGACGTGCTCGCCGGCTCGAGGCGGCGCTGGGACCGTGCCCGCCAGCTCGCGGCATTGCTCGGTGCTTTCCTGCGACCGTCGCGGGTACGCCGTCGCCTCGCGCGTCTGCGCGAGCTGGGGCACATCGGCGCGTTGCCCAGCGTGCCGCAGATCCTGGTGGCCGCCCGCGATCAGATCATGCTCAGCGCCAGCGAGGAGACGAAGCTGTTCTATCGCAGCCAGGGGATCCCCTGGCTGTTCCACAACCTCCGGCGGTTCCTGTCGGGACCGGCGACGGTCCTCGATCCGGCGGGCTTCTTCTCGCCGCGCGACACCATCATCGAACACGTGCTGCAGACGTTTCACCGCCACCCGGTCTACGATCTGGTGCTGCTGCGGGGCTTCCCCGACGGGCTGGAAGAGGCGGAGCGACAGGCGGCGCAGATCCGGGCGGGGACGCACCCGCATCAGCGCGCGCTCGGCTCGCTGATCGAGGACGGCTCGTATCACGCGCGCCTGCTGGACGAGGTGCGGGCCTTTCGCGCCGATCCCTTCGTGGCATCGCGTCCCATCCCGGCGGGGCTGGTCGACGATCCCCTGCTCATGCTGGGGATGGATCAATTCAAGGACGTGCGCGGCTTCACCGACTACGCCGCGCGGCTGCGGGTAGGCGCGGGGGACGCTCTCGCCGCCTGGCTGATGGTGGGCTGGAACGAGACGCTCGGGGGCTTGCTGCACCTGAAGGGCGGACCCCGGCACGTTCGCGTCGACTGTTGCGACGCCGCGCTGGTGGCGCGCCATCAGCTTCCTGGCGCGCCCGACAATCTCTGAGCCCGAGCCGCCGGGCAGACCCGGCGGCCGAGCACCGACGGGCGCGTTACTTCTTCGCGGGGGCAGGCGGCTGCATCGGCGCGGGAGGGGCCATGGGCGCCGTCGGCTGGGCCATCCCCGGCGCTCCGCCCGCTCCCGTTCCCGACCCGAAGCCGCGCTTCTTCCAGTGCGCCTTCATGTCCGTCACGTGCTTCTTGCAAGCTGGCGACAGCTCGGCCGAATGCTCGCCCAGGCAGAAGCCGACCCGACCGACGCCGGGAGGCATGTCGCCGCAGAACTTCTGCACGTCGGGGGCGCAATCGGCGTGCGCCTCCATCGGGGCGTTCATCGCCGTCATGACCTGCTCGACGCCCTTCTTGCACGCGGGGGCCAGCTCGTTCGCGTGCTCGTTCAGACAGACGGCGACCCGGCCATGGCCGGGCGGCACTTCCTTGCAGAACTTCGTCACGTCCGCGGCGCAGCCCTTGTGCATGTCCTTCATGGGACCCCACTCCATCGGATGGGCGACGCCCATGGCACCCGACTTGCCACCGGCGGCCATCGCGGGCGCTCCGCCCGCGGCGGCGGCCGGCGCTGCGGCGGCGGGCGCGCCATGCTTCCCCGTCCAGGCGCTGGAGAGCGCCGTCTTGCAGGGCTCCGACAGATCGGCCTCGTGGCCGCGCAGGCACTTCGCCAGCTTGCCGCCGCCCGGTTCGACCCCGGCGCACAGCTTCGCCATGTCGTCCTTGCAGCGGGTGCCGATCAGGCTTTTGTGGGCGGGGGCCGCGTCCTCGGCGCGGGCCAGGCCCGCCGCGGACGACGCCAGCAAGGCAAACAGGATGAGAGACGAAGGTGGACGTTTCATTTCCAGATCCTTTCGTGAGGTGGTGACCGGACCAATGCCGTCAATTCGGCACCCCAGTGCCGATCTTCGCGGGATGTAGCCACCGCGCGGCGCGATGCTAACGCATTCCGACGACGCCGTCTTTGCGTACTGTGCCCGTCGTCACACGCGGGGCCCCCGCCGACGAACCGAGCGCCGGGCGGCTTGGTCCATTTTCCGACTCGCGGGGGCGGCTTCAGTAGTTTCGGCATTGTTTCTGTTCTGCCAAGGGTGTGTTATCAAGCGGTCGATTCAGCCTGAAACCATTGCAAAAAATCTTCCGGCGGAAGTCCGCTCCCGGGAGTCGGTGGTGCGGTTGTTGACATGGCGGCGAAGGGGCCGTCACGGCGTTTCCCCGCGCGATCGAAATGACGAAAGGACCCGCAGCATGACGACCTCGAGAGTGCGCACGATGAAACGGGTCCTGGTGGGGGCCGTGGTGGCGGTGATTGCCCTCGGTTCGGGGCTGGCGCTCGCCGACAGCGCCCCGGTGCCGCCCGACCTGGCCGCCCGGGTCGCCGACCTCGAGGCCTACGTGACCAACAGCGCGCCCAAGACGCTGGCCTCGTCCGGTCCCGGTCACAACGCCTGGATGATGACGTCGGCGGCGCTGGTGCTGTTCATGACCTTGCCGGGCCTGGCGCTGTTCTATGGCGGACTGGTGCGCCGCAAGAACATCCTGTCGGTCATGGCGCAGTGTCTGGGCTGCGCGGGGCTGGTGACGATCCTGTGGTGGGCGTTCGGCTACAGCTTGGTGTTCGCAGGAGGCTCGGCGGTGCTGGGGAGCTTGAAGTTCGCGCTCCTGAAGGGGGTCACTTCCCTGCCAAACGCGGACTACGCGCCCTGGGTCTCGCACAACGTGTTCTCGATGTACCAGCTGATGTTCGCCATCATCACCCCCGGTCTCATCGTGGGCGCCATCGCCGAGCGCATGAAGTACCCGGCCATCATGGCGTTCATCGCGGCGTGGATGCTGGTCGTCTATTTCCCGCTCGCGCACATGGTGTGGGGCGTCGACGGTTTCATGAACGGGCTGGGGAACCCCCACGCTGGAATCAAGGCCATCGACTTCGCCGGTGGAACCGTCGTTCACATGTCTTCGGGATGGTCGGCGCTCGTCCTGTGCATCATCCTGGGCAAGCGGACCGGCTTTGGAAAGCGGGTGTTCCTGCCGCACAGCTTGACGCTGACGATGGTGGGGACGGGGATGCTGTGGGTGGGCTGGTACGGCTTCAACGCCGGCAGCGCGCTGGCGGCCGACGGCATCGCCGCGAACGCCTTCACCACCACCACGCTGGCGGCGGCCGTCGCCGCCGCGGTCTGGCCGGCGCTCGAATGGCTCACGCGCAAGCAGCCCACCGTCCTCGGTTTCTGCTCGGGCGCGGTCGCGGGATTGGTCGTCATCACGCCGGCGGCGGGCTTCGTGACGCCGTCGAGCGCGGTCATCATCGGTGTGCTGGCGGGCGTCGTCCCTTTCCTCGCGTGCACGAAGCTGAAGGCGTTCTTCAAGTATGACGACGCGCTCGACACCTTCGGCGTCCACGGCGTCGGGGGGACCATGGGGGCTCTGGTCACGGGCATCTTCGCGACCCCCGACGTGAACGCGAACCTGAATACCAACCTGGCGGGCATCGTCACCAGGACCCTCTGGTTGGAGCAGCTGAAGGCGATGGGGCTGACCATGGCCCTGTCCATCGGGGCCACGGTGATCATCGCGTACGCCATCAAGGCGGTGATGGGCCTGCGTCCGTCGATCGAGGGCGAGGAGGAGGGGCTCGATCAGACGGATCACGGCGAGGTCGGCTATCACCCCGACGAGGAAGGCGGCCACGGCGGCCTTCTGGGCGGGGCGACGGCCAGGTTCTCCGACGAGCCGGAGATCCGGCAGGTCGAAGCGGCCCGTTAGCGTTCGGTCGTTCGTTAGCGGTAAAAAGACGTGACGCCACCAGTTGCAAACTCAGTCGTGAAGGAGTCCCGCCCATGAAAAAAGTCGAAGCGATCGTCAAACCGTACAAGCTGGATGACGTCAAAGATCGCCTTCGCGAGATCGGAATCTCCGGAATGACCGTCTACGAGGTCAAGGGATTCGGCCGCACCGGCGGCAAGACCGAGGTCTACCGCGGGTCGGCCTACGTGGTCGATTTCGTGCCGAAGGTCCGCATCGAGATCGTCGTGAAGGACGAGATGGTGAACGACGTGATCACCGCCATCATCACCGCCGCCAAGACCGGGAAGATCGGTGATGGCAAGATCTTCGTCTCGTCGATCGACGAGGCGATCCGCATTCGCACCGACGAGCGGGGCGAAGACGCCATCTGAGCGCGTGTTCTGGCGGGGCCCCGCCGTGCGCCTCGCCGGTCAGGGAATCGCGAACAGCGAACGGACGAGCGGATACAGCTCCTTCTGTCGATCGCTGTTCGCGATGCCGAGTCGAATCGAGACCTTCGAGCCGTCACCCCAGGGCCACCACATCGCGAACAGCGTCATGCCGCCCACCGGGCTCGCCGTCAGCAAGGCCTGACCGGGGCGGACCTCACCGCAGCGCTCGGCCAGCGCGCGCACCGGTTCGGGGGCGCTGGCGAACGAGGCCGCGTCCCATTCGGAGGGGACGGCGGCGACCAGGATCCCCTTGGCGGCCGGGGCCGCCTCCGACGGCAGCGACGACGTCACGCATTTGAACCGGTGATCCCAGCTCCAGTCCCGGGCCGGCCAGGCCGTCCGGAGCTGCGTGAGAGCGTCCAGGATCGGTTGCCAGGGCTCGGCAGACGTCGACATCGAAGTAGTTTATCACGGACGCGGACGCGGGACTTCGTCCCCCGGCGCCGCCTAGCGGAAGTCTCGAAGGTGCTTGCGGCCAGCGGGGGAGCGGGGGCCGTCCTTCGCCTGCTGGCATTCGACGCAGAGGTCGACGTACGGCATGAGCGCCAGGCGCTTGGGCGAGATGGGCTCCTCGCATTCGCCGCACAGGCCGAAGCGTTCGGGGTCGTTATCGAGGCGCGCCACCGCCGCCTGGATCTTGCTCAACGCGCCGGCGCGGGCGCGGTTGCGGGTGGAGGCGATGGTTTGCGACATCTCCGCCAGTGGCTGCTCGTCCTCGTCGGTCCCGACGGCGGCCGGATCGGTGCGACCGGGCTCGATGGCGAGATCACCTTCACTCAGGATCTCGGCTTTCAGGTCGGCCAGGCGTTTGCGATGGCGTCGAAGGGCGGCTGCGTCCACGAAGAAATTGTAGCGAGAAATCGTCGCGACGCGATGGTCGCCTTCCCGTTCAGTGCCCGGCGGTGCGCGCCGCCCGCTGCATCAGGTAGTCGCGCAGGTGCGGCACGATGAGCATCTTGAGGACCTCTTCCGGGGGCAAGAAGCGCGCGGAGGACACTTCCCGGTTGTCGATCCGGATGGTGGGGCGCGTCTGCACCTCCACCTCGACGATGGTGACGTCGTCGCGCCGCCCCTCGAACAGGTGCTCGCCCCGATAGACTTCGTGGACGTCCTTGGGCGAGACGGTGACGTTGCATTCTTCGGCCAGCTCGCGGGTGCCGGTCTGCGAGGGCGTTTCGCCCGAATGAGGGTAACCGCCAGGTAACGTGTGCTGCTTCCGGTAGGTGTTCTTGACGATCAGCAGCTCGCCCGCGTTCCAGATTGCCACCAACGTGCCCCCCTTGTGGGGGTGCGTGATCGCCCAGTAGGTCCGCAGCATCCGGTGCGCGACCTTGAAGGCCAACTGATAGGCGAGGTCAATCGCCGTGGGCGTAGTTCCCATGAGGTTCTTTTATCAGGAACGGGCGGGCAACGGAAAAAATGGCGTGGTTTTCCGCAATGCGAATACGTGTGCCCGGACCCAAACTTGACGTCAGTTTATTTGAGCGCCTACTCGAGTGCCTACTTGAGCGCTTCGAGCTCGGCCCAGCGCGCGTACAACCGATCGACCTCGAGCTGCCGTTCGGAGATGACGTTCAACAACGCCACCAGCCGCGTCGGGTTGCTGGCGTTTGCTGGAACTTCACTCTCCGTGACCGCGCCCTTCAGCGCCGTCTCCGCCTCGGCGAGCTTTGCTTCGATGCCGTCGTATTCTCGCTGATCGCGGTAGCTCAGCTTGCGGCGCGTCGCCTTCGCGGGGGTGCCGTCGTCGCTGGTCGCCTTGTTGGTGGCGGTCGCCGCCGCCGTTCGCTCGGAGCGCCAGCGGTCCCACTGCTCCAGGCTCGCGAAGGGGACGATGCCGGTGGCGGCGCCGGGGCGGGTCTCGAAGGCGAGGATGGTCGTCGCCACCCGATCGACGAAGCGACGATCGTGCGAGACCAGCAGCACCGCGCCGTTGTGCTCGATCAGCGCGTCCTCGAGCACCGCCAAGGTGGCCAGATCGAGGTCGTTCGTCGGTTCGTCGAGCACCAGGATATCCGCCGGTTGCAACATCAGCTGCGCCAGCAGCAGCCGGCTCTGCTCGCCGCCCGACAGCTTTCCCACCGCCAGGTTCATCTGATCGAACGTGAACAGGAATCGTTCCAGGTAGCCCCGGACGTGGACCCGCGCGCCCCGAAACGAGACGAAGTCGCCGTCGGGGCAGACGGTGTCGGCCACGCTGAGGTTCAGATCGAGCGCCCCACGATCCTGCGCGAAGTACGCCACCTTCAGCCCGTCGGCGCGAAACACCGTGCCGGATGAAGCAACCTCGTCGCCCAGCAACACCCGGATCAACGTCGATTTCCCGCAGCCATTCGAGCCCAGCAGCCCCACGCGCGCGCCCGGCACCACCAGCAGGTTCACGTCGTCGAAGATGGAACGATCGTCGTAACTCTTGCCCAGGTCACGCGCCTCGATGAGGCGTCGGGGTCGCTTCTCGCTCCCCTGGAACTCCAGCGACGCCTCCCGGGTGACGTTGCGCGCGCCCAGCTCGGCGACCTCGCTCTTCAGATCGCCGGCCCGTTGAATGCGGGCTTGCTGCTTGGTGCTGCGGGCCTGGGCGCCCCGGTTCAGCCACTCCGTCTCGCGGCGGAGCGTGTTGCGCAGGACCACCTCGCGCGACTCCTGCGCCTCCATGTTCGCCGTCTTCACGCGCACGTACTCCTCGAAGTTGCCAGTCACCGACAGCAGGCCTCCGGCGTTGCGCCGGTCCAGCTCGAGGATGCGGGTGGCCACCCGCTGCAGGAAGACGCGATCGTGCGTGACCGTCACCGTGGCGAACCGCGCGCGCGCGATCAGCTTCTCCAGCCACTCGATGCTCTCGACGTCGAGGTGGTTGGTGGGCTCGTCGAGCAGCAGCAGATCGGGCTGGCGCCCCAGCTCGCGCGCCAGCGCCACCCGCTTCTGCCAGCCCCCCGACAGCGACGCGACCGGCGTCTCCTCGTCGACGTCGGCGCGATCGCGCACCCCGGAGAAGCCGAGGGCGACCATCACCTGGCGCGCTTGCTCGGTGCGCTCCCAGTCCTCGCCGTCGGCGGTCGCGCCGCCGAGCGCGTCCGCCAGGCCTCCCGCCAGCCCCTCCCGCACCACCGACGCGATAGTGGCGCCGCTGGCGAAGCGCGGCACCTGTTCCAGGTAACCGACGCGCAGGCCACGCCGCCGCGACACCGCGCCGCTGATCCTCTGCTCGGAGGCGGCGTCCGCCATCAAGCGGAGCAAGGTCGACTTTCCGGCGCCGTTCGGGCCGATGAGGCCGATGCGATCGCCCTCCTCGACGGTGAAGCTGACCTCCTCGAACAAGGTGCGCGCGCCATAAGCGGCGGTCAGGCCTTGCGCGGACAACAGAATACCCACGTTACGTCTTCCTTTTGCTTCGGTGAATCCGCGTCCACGCCGCGCGGAAGCCCCGACCGTACCATGCGCCCGTCCGCGGCGTGGGTCGGTTGGCCCGAGAACGTCCTCACGCTTCGCCGTCGTGGCGGGCATTCGAGCGAAAGGCGGCTAGTCTGGGGCCATGGCCACCGTCGACGCGAGCCCCACGGACGTGGGGGCCAGCTGCGCCCCCAACATCTCGACCGGTGGGCAGCGGCGCCGGCGACAACAGGGGCGGCTGTGGCTCGTCGTTGCCGTCGCGTTCATCGGCGTCGGCGTGGTGGTCCGCTGGCCCTGGTTCGTGCGCGTGCTGGCCTTCGTCCCCGCCGCGATGTCGGCGATTGGCTTTCTCCAGGCGCGCCACAAGACCTGCGTCTTGAGGGCCGCCCAGGGAACGTTCGAGCACGACGATGGCGCGACCACGCCCGCGCCGCGCGACGACGTCACGGCAAGCCAGCGCCTGTCGCGGAAGCTCGTGCGCGGCTCCGTGCTGCTTGGATTGCTCGGGGGCGCGGTCGGGGCCGCCACGACGTTCCTGCGGTAGCGCGGCCTCACTGACCTGACGAACCCGGGGCGCGCGCGCCGGCGCGTCGCACCCCGGAACGAATCGACTACGCCCGGGGAGCGCTCGACCATTCGCGGCGCGCCGGAGCGGCACCGCGGGCGGCGCCCGCCACGAACGGATGATCCGGCACCACCGCCAGGCGGGCCTTGGTCAGCCGCTCGATGTCGCGCAGGTAGGCGCGC